>NC_007722.1:399155-730810 GCF_000013005.1 Erythrobacter litoralis HTCC2594
GGCTCCGGCACGCTTGGCAAGACTCCCGCCTTCGCCCATTGCGATGGACCTGCCGAGGCGATCGCGGCGCTGCAGGAATACGGGTTGACCGCAGGCGATGCGATTCTGGTCAAGGGCTCCAATTCGATCGGGCTCGGCAAGCTGGTGGATCACTTCACCAGGCGCGTTTGATTGAGGGGGCCGGGACGACCGAATGCTCTATCTGATTGCCGAGTGGTTGGGTTTCGAAGGGGCGCTGAACCTCATCCGTTACCAGACGTTCCGCACCGGGGCGACGCTGATGACCGCGCTGGTGATCGGGTTGATCATCGGGCCGCGCTTCATCAACATGCTGCGCGTGCGGCAGGGAAAAGGCCAGCCGATCCGCGACGACGGGCCGCAGAGCCATCTCGCCAAGCGCGGCACGCCGACCATGGGCGGGCTGATGATTATCGTTTCGCTGGTCCTGTCGCTGGTGTTGTGGATGGACCTGCGCAGCCCCTTCGTGTGGGCCTGCCTCGCCGTCACCGTCGGCTTCGGGCTGATCGGCTTCCTCGACGATCTCGACAAGGTCACCAAGAACAGCCACCGCGGTGTCTCGGCCAAGGTCCGCCTGCTGATGGAATTCCTCGTCGCCGGGATCGCCAGCTACATCATCGTCAGCCAGATCAATACCTGGCTCTACGTGCCCTTCGTTTCCGACCGCGCGATCCCGCTGGGGCCGTTCTACTATGTCTTCGCCGCGGTCGTGATCGTCGGCGCGGGCAACGCCGTGAACCTCACCGACGGGCTCGACGGGCTGGCGATCATGCCGGTCATCATCGCGGCGGGCACCTTCGCCATCATCGCCTATCTGGCGGGCCGCGTGGACTATTCGGAATATCTCGGCATTCCGCATGTGCCCGGTGCGGGCGAGCTGGCGATATTCTGCGCGGCGATCATGGGGGCGGGGCTGGCCTTCCTATGGTTCAACGCGCCCCCTGCGGCGGTTTTCATGGGCGATACCGGCAGCCTCGCTCTCGGCGGAGCATTGGGCGCGATCGCCGTTGCGAGCCATCACGAAATCGTCCTCGCCATCGTCGGCGGGCTGTTCGTGTTCGAAGCGCTTAGCGTCATCATCCAGGTCTTCTGGTTCAAGCGCACCGGCAAACGCGTGTTTCGCATGGCGCCCATCCACCACCATTTCGAACAGCTCGGCTGGAGCGAGAGCAAGGTCGTGATCCGCTTCTGGATCGTGTCCATCGTGCTCGCGCTGATGGGTCTTGCCACACTGAAGCTGCGATGATCACCTGCCCCGCCTGGTCCGGCAAGAGTTTTGCCGTCCTTGGCCTGGCCCGCTCGGGCCAGGCGGCAGCAGAGGCGCTGCTGGCGAGCGGGGCGGACGTCATGGTGTGGGACCGCCAGGAGGAGCCGCGCGCCGCCTTCGAAGGCCGCGCCCGCGTCGGCGACCCGATGAGCGAAGACCTGACCGGTATCGACGGGCTGGTCGTCTCACCCGGAGTGCCGCTCAATACGCATCCCATCGTCGAGCGGGCCGGACATTTCGGCGTGCCGATCATCGGCGACATCGAACTCTTCGCGCAGGCGCGCAGCGCGCTGCCGCCGCACCGGGTAATCGGCATCACCGGGACGAACGGAAAGTCGACCACCACCGCGTTGGTTACGCACCTGCTGAAAGAGGCGGGCGTCGAAGCGCGCATGGGCGGCAATATCGGCCTGCCGATCCTCGGTGAAGAGCCCTTGCCGGAAGGCGGCGTCTATGTGCTCGAGCTTTCCAGCTACCAGATCGACCTCACACGTTCGCTTGCCTGCGAAGCGGCGGCGCTGCTCAACATCACGCCCGACCATCTCGATCGTTATGACGGTTTCGAGTCTTATGCCTTTTCCAAGGGCAGGCTCTTCACCATGCAAGGCAGCGGCCAATTCGCCTGCTTCGGCTGCGAGGATGCACAGACCCGTGCCGTCTGCAATGCCGCGCAATCGCGCCGCGCGGAGGGACGGGCGATTTGTCTCGAGCCGGAGCAATACGCTGCGATGCAGGGCGACTGGCCCGCGCTGCAGGGCCCGCACAATCTGCAAAATGTCGCGGCGGCCATCGCGCTGGTCGAGGAAATGGGCGTGACGCGCGGCGACTGGGAAGCGGGCCTCACATCCTATTCCGGCCTGCCGCACCGCATGGAGGTCGTCTGCGAGCATGAGAGCGTGCTGTTCGTCAATGACAGCAAGGCGACCAATCCCGCATCGACCGCGCCCGCCCTGGCCGCATGGCCTGCCGATCCGGAGCCGCGCGTGCATTGGATCGTCGGCGGTCTCGCCAAGGAAGATGGGCTCGGCGAATGCGAAGCGCAGCTTGGCAATATCAAGCGCGCCTATGCGATCGGAGAAGCGGGGCCGCGTTTCGCCGAGCTGCTCGGGGGGCGCGTGCCCGTGGAGCGGAGCGAATTGATTTGCGAGGCGGTCAAGCAGGCGGTTTCCAATGCTGAAGCGGGCGACATCGTCCTGCTTTCTCCGGCCTGCGCCAGCTTCGACCAGTTCCGTGACTTCGAGAAGCGCGGCGAGCACTTCCGCCAGTTGGTCGGCGCGCTCTCGGGCTGCGACATCGATGATATTTGCGAGCCGACGCTGGCAGGCAATGGCGACATGAAGGGTGAAGCGGCATGAATTCAACGCAGCAGCCCTATGTGCCCGGTGTCGGCGAGCGCATGGCGGGGGCGGAGCTACGCTCATCCTCGGCGATGTCCGAGCTGCGGATCTGGTGGCGCGAAGTCGACCGCGTCGTGCTGTTTCTCGTCCTCGCGCTGATCACGATCGGTACGATCGCCGTTGCTGCCGCCTCGCCGTCCAGCGCGCGCCGACTATCGACCGCCTCGGAGAAACTGCCAGACCTGTACTTCTACTGGGCCCATCTGCGCTGGCAGTTCGTCGGCATCGTCGTCCTTCTCGGCGCATCCTTCCTGAGCCGCGACAATGCGCGGCGACTGGGCATCCTGATCGCCGCGGGCATGCTCGGCGCGCTCTTCCTCGTGCCGCTGATCGGCTACGAAGTGAACGGGGCGAAGCGCTGGATCCGCTTCGGTCTGGGTTTCCAACCGTCCGAATTTCTCAAGCCCGGCTTTGCCATCGCCATGGCCTGGATCCTGTCGTGGCGGCTCAAGGATCCGAACCTGCCGGTGCTTGCCATCGTCACTGGCCTCATGGGCATCATTGCCCTGCTGCTGATGCTGCAACCCAACCTCGGCGCGACGATCCTGTTCGGCGGAGTCTGGTTCGTGCTGGTGCTGCTCTCCGGCGTGTCGGCCAAACGGATCGCCGGTATCATCGCAGCCGGGGTAGGCGCGCTACTGGCGGCCTATTTCCTCTACGACAACGCCCGGCATCGCATCGATGATTTTCTGGGTGGAGGGACCGCCTTCGACCAGGTCGACCTGGCGCAAAAGACGCTGCTCGGTGGCGGCTGGAGCGGGACGGGTTTCTGGCTCGGCCTCAAGAAGATGAGCCTGCCCGAAGCTCACACGGATTACGTGTTCTCCGTCATCGGCGAGGAGTTCGGTCTGGTCCTGTGCGCGCTCGTCGTCATTCTCTATCTCGCCATCATCGCGCGCGTTCTGGTGCGGCTGGCGGACGAGGAGAACCTCTTTGCGCTTCTCGCTGCGGCGGGTCTTATCACGCAGTTCGGCGGGCAGGCCTTCATCAATATCCTCGTCAATTTGCAGCTTTTTCCGTCGAAAGGCATGACCCTGCCGCTCGTCAGCTATGGCGGCTCATCGACCATTGCCGTATGCCTGACCATCGGCCTGTTGCTGGCGCTGACCCGCCGCAACCCGTTTCTGACGCGCGAAACCCCGGGTCTGCGCGCACTGCTGAGCGACAAGGAGAAAGGCGCATGACGGGCGCCAACCGACATTACGTTCTCGCCGCCGGCGGGACCGGGGGGCACTTGCTCCCCGCTTTCGCGCTTGCCGCAGAACTCGACCGGCGCGGCCACCATGTCGCGCTGATCACCGACGAGCGCGGCGCGAAGATCCCGGGCAAGCCCGATTTCCTGCCCGCACATGTCATCCCCGCCGGGCGCTTCGGCAAGAACCCGCTGCGCTGGGTGGGGGGACTTCGCGCGGTCTGGAAGGGCCGCGAAATGGCCAAGCGGCTGTTCGAAAGCTTCCAGCCGAGCGCCGTCGTCGGTTTCGGCGGCTATCCCGCGCTTCCCGCCATGCTGGCGGCTTCCAGGGAAGACATCCCCAGCATCATTCACGAACAAAACGCGGTACTGGGCCGGGTCAATCGCCTGCAGGCTGGCCGGGTCAGCGCGATCGCGACCGCCTATCCCGAAATCCAGCGGCTCAAACCCAAGCATGCGGAGAAGATTCATCTGGTCGGCAATCCCGTCCGCGCCGGCGTTCTGAGCCTGCGCGACGAGCCGTTTCCGCCATTCACCGAAGACGGCCTGCTGAAGGTGCTCGTGACGGGCGGCAGCCAGGGCGCGAGCGTGTTGTCGCAGATCGTGCCCGATGGTCTCGCCATGCTCCCCCCGGCGCTGCGCCAGCGGCTGCAAGTGACGCAGCAATGCCGCCCCGAAGACCTCGACACGGTGCGCGAACGTTACAAAACGCACGACATCCCTGCTGAGCTCGGATCTTATTTCGAGGACATGGCTGCGCGGCTCGCCGATGCGCATCTCTTCATCGGGCGCGCAGGCGCCTCGACCATCGCCGAATTGACCGCCGTGGGTCGTCCCGCGATCCTCGTGCCGCTGCCGATTGCGACCGACGACCACCAGGCGCACAACACGCGCGAAGTCGTCAAGGCCGGCGGCGCGCGGATGATCCGGCAGGAGAAGTTCACACCTAAGGAACTCGCCAAGCAGATTCAGGCGCTCGGCCAGCGGCCTGACACGCTTGCCACGGCTGCCCATGCGGCGTGGAACTGCGGTCGGCCCAAGGCGGTGGAGGACCTCGCCGATCTCGTCGAAAGCTTCGGTGGGGCGGACATGATGGATGTCATCAAGGTCGGCGGCAACAATGCCCGCGCCGCGTCGCAAGGCGTCGCCGTCGGGCAGGGTGCGGCGAAGGAACGAGCCGAATGAGGGGCGTTCCGACCGATATCGGGGTGATCCATTTCGTCGGCATCGGCGGCATCGGCATGTCCGGCATCGCCGAGGTGATGCACAACCTCGGCTACCAGGTGCAGGGCAGCGACCTCGCCGAAGGGCCGAGCGTCGAGCGGCTGCGCGGGCGGGGCATCCAGGTGATGATCGGCCACGCGCCCGAGAATATCGAGAACGCGGCCGTGGTGGTGACGTCCACCGCGGTGAAGCGCACCAATCCCGAAGTCGCCTCTGCGCTCGAAAACCGCATCCCGGTCGTGCGCCGGGCGGAAATGCTCGCCGAACTGATGCGATTGAAGAGCACGGTCGCGGTGGCGGGCACCCACGGCAAGACGACGACCACCAGCATGATCGCGGCACTGCTCGATTGCGGCGATATCGATCCCACCGTCATAAACGGCGGCATCATCGAGCAATACGGCTCCAACGCGCGGCTCGGTGATAGCGAGTGGATGGTGGTCGAAGCCGACGAAAGCGACGGCAGTTTCCTGCGGCTCGACGGCACGATTGCGGTCGTGACCAATATCGATCCCGAGCACCTGGATCATTACGGCGATTTCGACGGCGTGAAGCGCGCCTTTCTCGACTTCATCCACAACGTGCCGTTCTATGGCGCGGCGATCCTGTGCATCGACCATCCGGAAGTCCAGGCGGTGATCGGGCAGGTCCGCGACCGGCGCGTGATGACATACGGCTTCTCGCTCCAGGCGGACATCTGCGGTGTCAACATCCGGCCCGAGGGCGGCGGCAACGTGTTCGACGTGATCGTGCGCCAGCGGGGCGAGGAAGACCGTCGCATCGCCGATGTCCACCTGCCGATGCCGGGGCGGCATAATGTCCAGAATGCGCTCGCGGCTATCGCGGTCTCGATCGAGATGGGTTGCAGCGATGAAGTAATCCAGCGCGGCTTCGAAAGCTTCGGCGGCGTCCGCCGGCGCTTTACCAAGGTCGGCGAAGTCGGCGGTGCGACGATTATCGACGATTACGGCCATCACCCGGTGGAAATTGCCGCCGTGCTCGGCGCGGCGCAGGAAGCGGTGTCTTCCAGCGATAAGGGCGGCCGCGTCATCGCGGTCGCGCAGCCGCATCGCTACACCCGCCTGCGCGATTTGATGGACGACTTCCAGAGTTGCTTCAACGATGCCGACGCGGTCTATGTCACCCCGGTCTATGAAGCGGGTGAAGACCCGATCGACGGCATCGATGCAGAGGCGCTGGTCGCCGGATTGAAGTCGCGCGGACACCGCCATGCCGCCACCATCGCGGACCCGCAGGCGCTCGCTAGAACGCTCGCCGGCGAGATCGAGGAAGGCGACGTGGTCGTCTGCCTTGGCGCCGGGGATATCACCAAATGGGCTGCCGGCCTCGCCGATGCGATAGCGCAGGAGCGAGGCGCATGAACACGATCCAGCCAGACGACTGGGCGATGCACGATACCGGTGCCGCGCCGACGGCCGAAGTCGAAGGCGCGGTTGCCGCGCCTGTGCCGATCGAGGGCATTCGCGGCAAGCTGACCAACCAGGCTCCGCTCGCCAAGCTCGTCTGGTTCAAGAGCGGCGGCGCGGCGGACTGGCTGTTCGAGCCCGCCGATCTCGACGATCTCAAGACCTTTCTCGCGCGGCTCGATGGCGACCTGCCTGTCATGGCGCTTGGCCTCGGTTCCAACCTCATCATCCGCGATGGCGGGGTGCCGGGCGTGGTGATCAAGCTCGGCAAGGCCTTTGCGTCGGTCGAAACGCATGATGACTACACCGTCACATGCGGTGCGGGCGCCCACGGCGTGCTGGTGGCATCGACCGCGCGCGATGCCGGTATCGCGGGTTTGGAATTCATGCGCGGCATTCCCGGCACGATCGGCGGTTTCGTCCGCATGAACGCCGGGGCCTATGGCCGCGAGACGCGGGACGTGCTGATCGACTGCGACGTGGTATTGCCGGGCGGGAGCTTTGTCACGCTGCCGGTGGCCGACCTGCAATACACCTATCGCCATTCGGCATTGCCCGACGGCGCGGTGGTCGTGTCCGCCCGCCTGCAGGGCGAACCGGGCGATCCCGAAATAATCGGTGCCGAGATGGAACGCGTCGCCGAAGCGCGCGAGCAATCGCAGCCGGTGCGGACCAAGACGGGCGGCTCCACCTTCAAGAACCCGCCGGGCAAGAAAGCATGGGAGCTGGTCGATGCCGCCGGATGTCGCGGTCTCACGATGGGCGGCGCGCAGGTGAGCGAGAAGCACACCAATTTTCTCATCAACGTCGACGGGGCGACCAGCGCCGACATCGAAGGATTGGGCGAAGAAGTGAAGCGCCGGGTCTATGCGCATTCGGGCGTCGAGCTCGAATGGGAAATCCAGCGGGTGGGACGCCCGTGAGCCTCGACCGTAAACTCCACGTCGTCGTCCTGATGGGCGGCTGGGCGAACGAGCGCGAAGTCTCGCTGATGAGCGGCGAGGGTGTCGCCAAGGCGCTCGAGAAGCGCGGACACACAGTGACGCGGATCGACATGGACCGGCAGGTTGCTGCGAAGATCGCCGAAGCTGCGCCCGATGTCGTCTTCAACGCGCTGCACGGCGTTCCCGGCGAGGACGGCACCGTGCAGGGGATGCTCGACCTTATGGGTGTGCCCTATACCCATTCGGGGCTCGCCACGTCCGTGATCGCGATCGACAAGGAATTGACCAAGCAGCAGCTCGTGCCGCGCGGCATCCCCATGCCCGGCGGGCGGATTGTACAGTCGGAAGACCTCTACCAGCAGGACCCGCTGGCACGGCCCTATGTGCTGAAGCCGGTCAACGAAGGTTCCTCGGTCGGCGTCGCTATCGTCACCGACGAGAGCAATTACGGCAATCCGATCCGTCGCGATGCCCCGGGGCCGTGGCAGGAATTCCGTGAGCTTCTCGCCGAGCCCTTCATCCGCGGGCGCGAACTGACCACGGCGGTCGTCGGCGGACAGGCGCTGGCCGTGACCGAACTCAAGCCCAAGAGCGGTTTCTACGATTTCGATGCCAAATATACCGACGGGATGACCGAGCATGTCTGCCCGGCCGATATCCCGCCCGAGATCGAGGCGCTGTGCAAGAAATACGCCCTCGAGGCGCATCGCATCCTCGGCTGTCGCGGCACCAGTCGCACCGATTATCGCTGGGACGACGAGCAGGGCGACGACGGACTGTTCGTGCTTGAAACCAACACGCAGCCCGGCATGACCCCGCTCAGCCTAGTACCCGAGCAGGCCGCCTATGCCGGCATGAGTTACGAGGACCTCGTCGAAGCGATCGTGGAGGCTGCGCTCGAACATTTCGCCGCAAAGACCGGAGGGAACGATGGCGACCAGGGTTAAGCGCAAGACGCAGGGTGTGCGCCGCTCGACTGCGGCCAGGAACCGGGCGAACAAGGCGCGGCAGGCGCGCGATCGCGGCAAAGGCCTGTTCGACGGGGCGATGGCGATGCTGCCGTTCACCGACGAGCAGCTGCAGCGCGTGTTCCTTGCGATCATTCTTGGCGGGGCGGTGGCGCTGGCTTGGTTCGTGGCCAGCCTTGCAGGCGTCCCGGCGATGGCTCGCGCCGAGCTGGCGGCGGTCGCCTCCGATGCGGGCTTCGAAGTGCGCCGCGTACGTGTCAGCGGGGTCGACCGCATGAACGAACTCAAGGTCTATGAAGCTGCGCTTGGCCAGCGCGACACGCCGATGCCGCTGGTCGACCTCGAGTCCCTGCGCGAGGAGCTGGTCGAATTGCCATGGGTCAGGGACGCGCGCGTCTCGCGCCAGCTGCCCGACAGCCTGGTGATCGATATCGTCGAACGGACGCCGCATGCGGCGCTGGCGAAGCCCGGGCGGCTGGTGCTGATCGATGCCACGGGTGAAGAGCTCGAACCGATCACCGAAGCGAATGCGAAGGGTATGCTCCGCGTGTCGGGGCCGGGTGCCGCGAAACAGGTCGCCGCGCTGGGCGAATTGCTAGACGCCGCGCCTGCGCTCAAGCCGCGGGTCACCGCCGCCGAATGGGTCGGTAATCGCCGCTGGAACCTGACTTTCGCGACCGACCAAATGCTCGCACTGCCGCAAGGCGAGGACGAAGCGGCGACCGCGCTGATCAACTTCGCCCGTCTGGACGGGCAGAACCGCCTGCTCGGCGGCAAGGTCGCGACCTTCGATATGCGGGTGCCCGAGCGGGTCTACATGCGTATCCCGGGCCGCTCGCAGCAAGTCCTCGACAGCACGGGAGCGCAATGATGGGTCTGCCGCGCATCGCCCGCGTCTTCGGTGCCGTGAATATCGGGAGCTTCCGCGTCGCGGCCATGATCATGGGCGTGTCCGAAACCGGTGAAATGGTGGTGCTCGGCTCGGGCCACCGGCAGGCGCAGGGCATCCACCGAGGCTTCGTTACCGATATGACGGCAGCGACTTATGCGATCCGCAACGCCGTCGAGCGCGCCGAGGAGAATGCGGGCACGCGGGTCCAGAGCGTCTGGGTCGGCTGTGCCGGGGCCGGACTGACGAGCCGGGTGGCCAAGGTCGAAGTCCCGATCGGCGGGCGCCGGATCGAGGAAGAGGATATCGAGCACCTGTTGCTTGCTGCGAACCAGAATATCGAACCCGACGGGCGCATGGTTCTGCACGCGCAGCCCGCGCATTACACGCTCGACGGTGCGCATGGGGTGGCCAATCCCAAGGGCCTTCATGCCGAGCGACTGGGTGTCGATATCCATGTCATGCTCGCCGAAGGCGCACCGGTGCGCAACCTCAAGGACGCGGTCGAGAACGCGCATCTTTCGGTTGAGAGCGTCGTCGCCGCCCCGATCGCGGCGGGCTATGCCTGCCTCAGCCCCGAAGAGCGCGAACTGGGCACGGCCATGATCGAGCTCGGCGGCGAAGTGACCAATATCGGCATCTTCAAACATGGCATGCTGGTCGGGCTGACATCGATTCCGTTGGGAGCGGCCGACATCACCGATGCCGTCGCCAGTGCTTTCGGCATCCGCCGGTTCCAGGCCGAAAGGCTCAAGTGTCTTGCCGGATCGGCCATTGCCAGCCCGAGCGATCACCGCGAGATGGTGCCCGTCAACGCGCCGGGCGACGGCGTGAGCGAGGACCACAAGATCAACCGCGCCGAACTGGTCTCGGTCATCACCGAGCAGTTGGCGCGCCTCACCGACGAAGCTGGGCGCGCGCTCAAGGGTCTAGATTTCGCCGGCGCGCGCGGCCAGGTCGTTTTGACGGGCGGGGGGGCGCAACTGGCCGGCGTGGCCGAATTCATGCAGGGCGCGCTGGGACGTCCGGTCCGGGTCGGGAAGCCGCCAGAGCTCAGGGGTCTGCCCGATGCCATGCGCAATCCCGGCTTCGCAACGCTGGCGGGGCTGTGCATCTATGCGGCCAACGATCCGATCGATATCCGCTCGATCGACAAGCGCTACCAGAAGACGACGCGGGCCACCGGAGTCGGCCTGATCAACCGCATTTGGTCCGCAGCGCGGGAACATTTTTAAGGATTGGGTCCGATATCGGTAAAGGTACCGGCCCAGTCCCGTTGAAAAGCAGGGGGAGACCTCTGTGGATAAGGCGGCAAAACCCGATTCAAGCATGAATCGCTTTGTGCCAGACTGTACTATCTGAATTCGGCCTGTCGGCCCTTGGAGAGAAGCGTCATGAGCATCAATATTGGCCCTGCCACCAGCGACGAGCTGCGGCCCCGGATCACCGTAATCGGTGTCGGCGGTGCCGGTGGCAACGCGATCGCGAATATGATCGACGCCGGGATCGAAGGCGTCGACTTCTGCGTCGCCAATACCGATGCGCAGGCGCTCAACACCTCCGACGCTGCAACGCGCATCCAGCTCGGCCCCGATATTACCGGCGGTCTCGGCGCAGGCGCGCGACCCGAAGTGGGCAAGGCCGCGGCGGAAGAGACCGTCGCCGAGCTCGAGGACGTGCTCGACGGCGTCAATATGTGCTTTATCGCGGCCGGTATGGGCGGCGGCACCGGCACGGGCGCTGCCCCCGTCATCGCCGAGGCTGCCCGCCGCAAGGGTGTGCTGACCGTCGGCGTCGTGACCAAGCCGTTCCTGTTCGAAGGCACCCGCCGGATGCGTGCGGCGGAGGCGGGCATCGACGAGCTCCAGAAGCACGTCGACACGCTGATCGTCATTCCCAACCAGAACCTGTTCCTCGTCGCCAAGGCCGATACGACCTTCAAGGAAGCGTTCCAGCTCGCCGACGAAGTGCTGCAGCAGGGCGTGCGCTCGATCACCGACCTGATGGTCATGCCGGGCCTTATCAACCTCGACTTCGCCGATGTGAAATCGGTTATGGAAGAAATGGGCAAGGCCATGATGGGCACCGGCGAGGGCGAGGGCGAGAACCGCGCGCTCGAAGCGGCCGAGCGTGCCATCGCCAACCCACTGCTCGATGGTGTCAGCATGACCGGTGCCAAAGGGGTCATCATCTCCATCATCGGCGGCGACGACATGCGCCTGCTCGAAGTCGACGAAGCCGCCAATCACATCCGCGAGCTGGTCGACGAAGACGCCAACATCATCTGGGGCTCAGCCTTCAATCCCGATCTCGACGGCAAGATCCGCGTTTCGGTCGTTGCCACCGGTATCGAGGCCGGAGAAGCCGGCAGTGTCGGCACCAGCTCGACCATGTCGCTCGCCGGTGGCCGCGCGCCCAAGCGCCCGGTGCTCGAACTGCCGGAAGATGACGAGGCGGACGAGGATGCTTTCGAGCTCACCGAACCCGAGATGGCGGAAGAGCCCGAAGCGGAACCCGAGGCGGAGCCAGCAATGCTCGGGGGTCTGTCCGGCATGGACAGCGCTTACGACGATGAGGACGAAGACGACGAAGACGACGATGTCGATGGCATCGTCGACCCGCTGGCCGGACTGCGCAACGACCAGGACGAAGAGTACGAGCCGATGCCGGAGGCCGCGTCCGACGACAGCCAGTTCGCCGGCACTGCCACGTCCGAGGAAGGTTACGCCAGCACAGACAGCGACGAGGTCGATCCCGAAGATGACTGGGGTGATGCGCTCGACCTTACCGAAGAGGAGCCTGCCGCGGACGCGTCGAACGCTGATGCCGACGAAGGCGATGTCGGTGGCGGCGGGCAGGGCGACAAATTGCTGCTTGATGCCGATCAACTCGCCGAGCGCGACGAGCCTGTCGAATCGGCGGCACAGGGCGGCAAACGTCGCGGCCTGGTTGCCGGGAGCGGCGGTAGTGCCGATGGCGGAAGCGGCGATGGCGGTGGTGGTGGCGGCGATGCCGGTGGCAGCACCCTGTTCGAACGCATGGCCAACCTTTCGCGCGGCAGCGGTTCGAAAGACAAACCCGACAGCGACGATGACGACGACGAAGATGGCGGCGCGCTCAACATCCCCCGTTTCCTCGGGCGCCAGAACAACCAGTAATTGATCGCACACAGCGGGCCGACCGCCCAAACGCCGATTGCACGCGGTTCAGGCGCGACCATATAGAGGGTCTTCGACAGGACCTGCGATGCCCATTTACCGTTCGATTCTCTGTGCTTCCGGCGCACTGGCCGCTTTGACGATCCCGCTCGCGGCGGTTTCTGCCCAGGATACGTCCGGGGGGCGCGCGGTTGTGCAGGCACTGCCGTCTGCCGCATCCGAAGAGCTCCGTACGGCCCTGCGCCAACTGGCGCGCAATTCGCGCGATCTCAATGCGCTGATCGCGGCGGGCACGGCCTCGCTGGAACTGGGCGATGTCGAAGCGGCGGTCGGCTTCTTTGGACGCGCCGACGAACTTGCGCCCGGCGATCCACGGGTCAAGGCAGGCAAAGCCGCGGCCTATGTTAGAACCGAACGCCCCGTGGAGGCTTTGCGCCTGTTCGAGGAGGCCGAAGGAGAAGGCGTCGAGATTGTGCGGCTCGCGGGCGATTACGGGCTCGCTTACGACCTCGTCGGCAACAATCGCGCCGCGCAGGCGGCTTATCGGCGGGTGCTTGCGCGCGCACCGTCGGACGAGGTTTCACGGCGGCTCGCGCTCAGCCTGGCTATCGACGGCAACGCGGACGCTTTCGAAGAGACGCTGCGACCGTTGCTGGCGCAGCGCGATTTTGCCGCCTACCGCACGCGCGCCTTCGGGCTGGCGATCCTAGGGCGGGCCGACGATGCCGTCGCCATTGCCGAAGCGGTGATGCCGCGCACGATGTCGCGCAAGATAGAGCCTTACCTGCGCTACATGCCGCGCCTCACCAGGGCGCAGCAGGCGGCGGCCGCCAATCTGGGCATCTATCCCCGCGCCGCGCAGATCGGGCGCGACGACCCGCGCATCGCCGGGCTTTCGCCCCCGACCACGGCGGCACCGCAGCGCACCGCAGACGCGGTCCTCGCGCCCAGCGGTCCGCCGCTCGGCCAGGCGGAGGCCGAGGCGGCACAACCGGCGCCGTCGCGGCGCGAAGCGAGGCGCCTGGCGCGCGCGGCGCAGCGGGAAAGCGCGTCCGACCCGCTTACCCGGACCCGCGAACGACCGCGCGTGGTCCGTGCGGCTCCATCGGCTCAGCAATCCGCCCCCGATGCTGCCGCACCTGGCGGACAAACTGCGATCGCCGCAGCCGATCCCGCCCCTGCTCCCGCAATGGAGGTGCCCCAACCTGCAGCACAAATTGCGCAGGCCCCCGAGCAGGCCGCACCTCTGGAGCCAGCCCCTGCTCGCGAGGAACCGGTGGTTGTCGCCCGGATGGACGATCCAGCGACGTCGCCCGGTTTCGATCTCGCCAATGTCGGCGGATCGACGGCAGCGTCGGCAGCGGCAAGCAGCGGTTCGAACCCTCTCGGGGCGCGCACGGCGGCAACGCAGCCTCCAGTCCCAAGCGGACGCCCTGCGTCGCTCGCCGATGCCTTTTCCGATTTTTCGGCGCCGCTCATCCCGCAGGCCGAACCCGCTGCCGGTGCGGTCGATATCACCGCGATCACCGCGCCGCGCGAGGTCGAGGCGCCGCCCGAACCCGCCAAGCCGACCCATTCGAGCCGCTTCTGGGTTCAGGTCGCGACCGGCCGCGATCGGGCGGCGCTGCGCTTCGACTGGCGCCGCCTGAGCCGCGCCGCCGATGGCCTGCTCGATGGAAAGGGCCCCTTCGTCACACCGTGGGGACAGACGAACCGCCTGCTTGCCGGTCCTTACGATAGCCGCGACGCGGCGCGTAAAGCCCTGAATGGATTGCAGGAAAAGGATCTCGACGCCTTTACCTTCACCAGTCCCGAAGGGCAGGAAGTCGAACCGCTCGGCTGACGCGGAGGTGGTGCCAAGCCTTCTTTTGCACATGCTTTGAACAAGGCGTTTGGGTTCTCCCCAAGCTTCCGCAGCGCGCCCATTGCGCGGCGCAAAGGCTTCGGGCCATGTCGCACCCATGCAACGGATCGCGACCTCCCGATGACTTCCGGCCCGACCACGTCCAGCCTAATGCAGTTCAACGCCAATGAAGATGCGGCGCCGCTCGATATGCTCGCGGCATTGTTCGAAGCGCGCGACTGGGCGATCGAATCGCTGACCGACGAAGAGATCACCGGCGAAATCCAGGGTAGTTGGGCCAAATACCAGTTGCGCGGCATCTGGCGCACTATGGACAACGTGCTGCAAATCGTCTGCGTGCCCGATATCCGGGTTCCGAGTGACAAGCGGCCGGCGGCGCAGGAATTGCTGGCGCGGGTCAACGAACAGATGTGGCTGGGCCATTTCGACCTGTGGTCCAACGGCGGCGTCGTGATCTATCGCCACGGTGCGCTGCTGCCCGACGACGGCATGCTCAGCCTCAACCAGGCTCAGGCACTGATCGAATCGGCGGTGGAGGATTGCGACCGCTTCTATCCCGCCTTCCAGTTTGTGCTGTGGGGCGACAAATCGCCCGAGGCGGCGCTGGAGGCATCGATGGTGGACGCTGCCGGCGAAGCCTGAAGCGCGGGCCTGACAGTCCGGCGCAGTCCCGCTACAGCGCCACGCATGACTGATATTCGCAACATGTTGATAGTGGGCTTTGGCACGATGACCGGGGCCATGGTCGAAGGGTGGCTGAAGGCGGGCATCGCGCCCGAGGTCTTCACCGTCTATCATCCGCGCGGCAAGGATGTGCCGGAAGGGGTGCGGCTCGTGACCGACTGGCCGACCGAGCGCTTCGACGCGGTGCTGCTCGGCGTAAAACCCTATATGCTCGACGATGTCGCGCCCGGTCTTGCCCGGGCCGTGTCCGACAAGACGGTCGTCCTGTCGGTCTTGGCCGGGATCGAGCTGGCTAGCCTGCGCGCACGCTTCCCGCAGGCCGAGGGCGTGGTGCGCTTCATGCCCAATCTCGCCTGCGCGCTCGGCAAGGCGCCCAACGGGCTGATCGGGGAGGGGCTCTCCGACACGCAACGCGGCATGGTCACCGATCTGGCTGAAAAACTCGGCTCGGCAGAATGGCTCGAAGACGAAAGCCGGTTCGACCTTGTGACCGCGCTCGCCGGATCGGGTCCGGGCTTCGTCTATCGTTTCATCGATGCGCTGGCGGTTGCCGGGACCAGGCTCGGTCTGGACGAGGGCCAGGCGGGCAGGCTCGCGATCCAGATGGTCGAAGGCGCGGCGGCGCTGGCCGCGCAGAGCGAACACAGCCCGGGCGAGTTGGCCCGGCGAGTCGCCAGCCCCGGCGGGATGACGCAGAAAGGGCTCGACGTGCTCGATGAAAACGATGCGCTGGTCGACCTGTTGACGCAAACGCTGCGCGCGGCTCGCGATCGGGGCGCGGAAATGGCCGCAGAGGCGCGTGAAAAAGGTTAATTGAAGCTCATTTGCATTCTGCGGAACAGTGCCCGGTTTCCCTTGAAATCGAGCCGTCTTGCCCTGATATTACACCCACACCGGCGCGATAGTGCGTCCGGCAAAAGGAGTTTGGATCGAAATGGCTGACTGGAACGACCCCCGGCAGGCACAGCAGGGCTTCGGTTCTGTGCCGCGCGCAGGAGGCGACGTTGCTTCGCGCACGACCTTCGACGCAGGCCTGCGCAAATACATGCTGTCGATTTACAATTACATGGCCAGCGGCATCCTGCTGACCGGCATCATCGCCATGCTGACCGCCAACAGCGGCCTGGCCTACAGCTTCGCCAGCGGACCGATGATGTGGATCGTCGCGCTGTCGCCGCTCGCCATTGTCTTCGCGATGAGCTTCGGCATGAACAAGTTCAGCAAGGGCACGCTGCAGGCGATGTACTGGGGCTTTGCCGTGCTGATGGGCCTCTCGCTGTCGACGATCTTCCTGGTCTACACTGGTGCTAGCATTGCCGTGACCTTCTTCGCGACCGCTGGCGCTTTCGCGGGGCTCAGCCTGTTTGGATACACCACGCAGAAGGACCTGAGCGGCTGGGGCAGTTTCCTGATCATGGGCGTCGTCGGGCTGATCATCGCCAGCGTCATCAACATCTTCCTGCAGTCGGAAGCGTTGATGTGGGCTGTCAGCTTCCTCGGCGTGCTGATCTTCGCAGGCTTGACCGCCTACGACACGCAGAAGCTGAAGAACATCTACAGCTCGGTGCGCGGAACGCCGATGATGGACAAGGTCGTGATCATGGGGGCGCTGAACCTCTACCTCGACTTCATCAACATGTTCCTGTTCCTGCTGCGTTTCATGGGCGCAACGCGCGAATAGGCCAGCGCCCGGGCAGTCCGTTTACGGACTGTCGCAGGAAAGACTCACTTGAACGTGCCCGGGGTGCAATCCGCACCTCGGGCATTTTCTTATGCCGACAAGCTGGATAGAACGCCCGCTTCAGGTTCGGGCAAGGCTCGACCTGCCATCGGGATTGTTGGAAAGGGTTGCCCTGAATGTTCGCTCCGGTTTCGGTCACGCCGTCACTCAAAAATACTGCCATTCGCCATACACGCCTGGCTGCGCTCGCCGCGGGCCTCGCTGTGCTGGCAGCCTGCGCCACGCCCCCTCCGCCCCCGCCTCCGCCGCCGCCACCGCCACCCCCGGTCCAGCTCGTGCCGCCGCGCCCGGCGCCGCCGCTCGGCGCGAGCAGCATGATGTCGGTCCCGCAGATCGGAATTGACGGGCAGCGCCAGACGGTAAATGCAGGCCTCAGCAGCGCGCAGACGACGTGGAACGTGCGCTCCGCGCTCAACGTGGCAGCGCTCAATTGTCTCGAGCCGCGCTTCTCCGTCATCCTTCCCAACTATGTACAGTTCCTCGACAATTTCGAGCGTCCGCTGCGCAGCGCCAACAATACGGTGACAGCCGAGTTTCGTGATCGCTACGGTGCGCGCGATTTCCGGGCCGAGCAAGACACCTACATGACGCAGGTGTACAACTATTTCGCGCTGCCGCCCGCACTCGACAATTTCTGCGCCGCGGCGCTGGAAGTGAGCAATGAATCGCTCGCCGTCGCACCGGCGGACCTCGACAGCTTTTCGGCGCGGGCCCTGCCCCGGCTCGAAGGCGTGTTCGAGGATTTCTACCGTTCCTACGAGCAGTACCAGGCCGATCTCGCCAGCTGGACCGCGACCTACGGTATCAATGCGGTCCCGGGCCAACCGGTCGGCACTTTCGCACGGACGGGTTCGCTGGCACCGACACCGACGGAACAGATCATCTACCGTGAGACACCCGATGGCGTGCCGCGCAATGACGGGCTCTCGGGCACGCGCGACAGTGCGAACGTGACGGTCCTGCCGTCGGTCGATCCGGGTGCGAGCGATGCGGCGCAGGGGCCGACGCTGCAAAGCGATCCGGTGCTGGTGACCGATCCCACGCTCCAAACCCTGCCGCAGCCGACGCCCACACCGGCGCCGTCACAGGACAGCGATGTGGTCTTCACGTCGGAGCCTGTGGTGCAGGACGATCCGCCAGAGGAATAGGCCCTGTCGCCGCACCGCACGGCGCGATAATGCGGCCACTCTCTGGCGCTTTGCCGCATAAGGCCTTACTTGGGCCGCCATGCATTTCCTCGACCAGGCCAAGATCTATCTGAAATCGGGTGCGGGCGGACCGGGCGCGGTCTCGTTCCGGCGTGAGAAGTATATCGAATACGGCGGGCCCGACGGCGGCAACGGCGGCAAGGGTGGCGATATCGTGTTCGAAGCCGTTCAGGGCCTCAATACGCTGATCGACTTTCGTTATGCCCAGCACTTCAAGGCCAAGCGCGGAGCACACGGGCAAGGCAAGGACCGCACAGGCGCAGGCGCGCCCGATCTGGTGATCAAAGTGCCCGTCGGCACGCAGGTCCTTTCCGAAGACAAGGAAGAGGTGCTGGCGGACTTCACCGAGGTCGGCCAGCGCGTGACCTTTTTGGCAGGCGGTATGGGCGGACGCGGCAATGCGAGCTACAAATCCAGCACCAACCGCGCGCCGCGGCAGCACCAGCCGGGTCAAGCGGGCGAGGAAATGTGGGTGTGGTTGCGATTGAAGCTGCTGGCCGATGTCGGCCTGTTGGGCCTGCCGAATGCGGGCAAGAGCACTTTCATCAACGCCGTTTCCAACGCCAAGGCCAAGGTCGGGCATTACGCGTTTACGACACTCGTGCCCAAGCTTGGTGTCGTGAACCATAAAGGCCGCGAATTCGTGCTGGCGGATATTCCGGGACTGATCGAAGGCGCGGCGGAAGGGGCCGGCATCGGTGATCGCTTCCTTGGCCATATCGAACGCTGCCGGGTGCTGATCCACCTGGTCGATATTTCCGGCGAGGACCCGGCCGAGGCGTTCCAGACCGTCAATGCCGAGCTGGAGGCTTACGGCGAAGGGCTGGAGGACAAGCCGCAACTCGTCGCACTCAACAAGCTCGACCTGGCCGACGAAGAGCTGGTCGCGGGCTTTGCCGAGGAATTGCTTGAAGCAGGCGCGGACGAGGTCTTCGCCGTGTCCGGTGCGACCGGCGCGGGTATCGAGCCATTGCTCGATGCCGTGCTGGGATATTTGCCGGACAGCACATCGACCGAGACCAAGGGGTCCGAAGTCGAGGAAGTCGACGAGGAGGGCGGCGAGTGGTCGCCGATCTGAGCGATCTTGCCCGATCCCAGCGTCTTGTGGTCAAGGTTGGCAGCTCGCTGCTGGTCGAGCACGGCGAGGCGCGCGCGGATTGGCTGAAATCGCTGGCGCAGGACCTCGCCCAGCTTCGTGCGAAAGGCACGAAGGTCATCGTCGTCAGTTCGGGCGCCATTGCGCTCGGCGCGGCGCGGCTGGGCTTCGAGAAGGGCGGACGCGGCAGCCTGTCGGATGCTCAGGCGAGCGCATCGGTCGGGCAGATTGCGCTGGCCGGGCTCTGGTCGCAGGCACTCGGCGATGTCGGGCTGACCGCAGCGCAGATCCTCCTTTCGCTCGATGATCTCGAAGACCGCGCGCGCTATCTCAACGCCTCGGCTACCCTGGGGCGATTGCTGGATGCCGGTGCAGTGCCGGTGGTGAACGAGAACGACAGCGTGGCAACCGAAGAGATCCGCTTCGGCGACAACGACCGGCTGGCCGCGCGCGTGGCGCAGGCCGCGGGTGCCGACGCGGTGCTGCTGCTGAGCGATGTCGACGGGCTCTTTACGGCCGACCCGGCGGCGCCGGACAGCGAACTGGTTGGCCGGATCGAGGGGATCACGCCCGAAGTGCTCGCGATGGCGAGCGCCGCCTCCTCATCCGGCTTGGGCTCGGGCGGGATGGTCTCGAAGCTGCAGGCCGCGCAGATCGCCGAGCGGGCCGGTATTGCGCTGGCGATCATCAACGGCACCCACGAAGCGCCGATTGCGCGGGCACTGGATACCGGCGTCGGCACCGTGTTCGTTCCGCAGCGCAGCGATGGCGCGCGCAAGGCGTGGCTCGGCGGGCGATTGGCTCCGCAAGGCACGCTGCGCGTCGATGCGGGATGTGCTCAAGCGCTGCAAGGCGGTGCGAGCCTGCTGGCGGCCGGGATCGTCGGCATTTCGGGGGCGTTCCGGCGCGGCGATCTCGTCAGCATCGTGACGGTGTCGGGCCGGAAGATCGCGCAGGGGCTCGCCGAATACGATTCCTCCGAATGCCAGGCCATCATCGGCAAGCGCGAGGGTGATCAGGCCGCCATCCTGGGCTATGCCCCGCGCGCAGCAGTGATCCACCGCGATCACATGGTCATGCTTTGACAGGGTGATGCAGTGACTATCGCGATAACAGGGGGAACGGGCTTCGTCGGACAGGCGCTGATCGACCTTGCCGAGCGCAAGGGGGTGAAGCTGCGCTCGCTGGCGCGGCGCATCCCCGAAGACAGGCGCGGGGTCGACTGGGTGCAGGGGGACCTAGCCGATCCGGCTGCGCTCGCGAAGCTTGTCGACGGCGCCGACGCAGTCATCCACATCGCCGGTCAGGTACGCGCGCGCAATCCGGGCGAGTTCGAAGCGGCCAACGTCACCGGCACGCTCAATGTCATCGAGGCAGCACTGGATGCGCATGTCCCGCGTTTCGTCTTCGTGTCGTCGCTCGCCGCGCGCGAGCCTGCGCTGTCGGCCTATGGTGCGTCGAAACTACGCGCCGAAAAGCTGGTCGCTGCGAGCGGCCTCGACTGGACCATCGTCCGACCGCCTGCCGTTTATGGCCCGCGCGATGGCGAAATGCTCGACCTGTTCGAAATGGCGACGATGAATGTCGTGCCGATGCCGAAGCAGGGCCATGCCTCGCTCATCCACGTCGGCGATCTTGCGCGCCTGTTGCTGGCCGTCCTTCCGTCGGGCGAAGCGACGACCGGCCGCATATTCGAACCCGACGACGGCAAGCAGGGCGGCTGGGAGCATCGCGAACTGGCGCTCGCGATCGGCTGGGCGGTCGGCAAACGGCCTTTCGTCCCGCGGCTATCCAAGGGTATGCTGGCCTTTGCTGCGAAACTGGACGGGCTGCTCCGCCGCGACGAGGCCAAGCTGACGCCCGACCGCGTCGGCTATATGTGCCACCCCGACTGGGTGTCCGACCCCGCGGCCAGACCGCCCCGGGAGCTGTGGCAACCCAAGATTCCGACCCGCGAGGGTCTGAAGGCCTCCGCCAAATGGTACCGGGACAACAAGTGGTTGTAAGGCGTCAGAACGCCGGATCGTAGCCGGGGGGCAAATCGCCGTCGTCGCTGCCCGGCATGTGGATGCCGCATTCGGTTTTGTCCCAGCCCCTCCAGCGGCCCGAGCGGGGGTCTTCGCCCGGTGCGACCTTGTGGGTGCAGGGGGAGCAGCCGATCGAGGGATAGCCCTGCGCGACCAACGGATGGCGCGGCAGGTCGTGCTGGATAAAATAGGCTTCGATCTGGCTCGCATCCCAATCGATCAGCGGGTTGATCTTGAGGCGGCCCTGCGCGTCGGAAGTGTCGATTTCGAAGCGCGGCAGGTTGGCCCGTTCGCTGTTCTGGAACGCCTTGCGACCGGTAAAGCTGGCATCGTATTCGGAAAGCGCCCTGGCCAGCGGCTTGACCTTGCGGATCTCGCAGCAGCCGTCGGGATCGTAGGACCAGCGCAGGCCGGTCTCGTCCTTAGTCTCCAGTTCGCTCAGGTCGGGATAGAGGTTGATGAGATTGGTCAGGCCGATGCGCTCGACCAGGTCGTCGCGATAGGCGAGCGTTTCGGGAAAGTGCTTGCCCGTTTCTAGGAACAGTACCGGAATGCCCGGGTCGACCTGCGCCAGAAGATGCAGCAGAACAGCGCTTTCCGCGCCGAAGCTGGAAACGGTTGTGACGTCGCCTGCCAGCCCGTCCCTGATGACGGATTCGAGCATTTCTTCGGTGCTGCTGCCGCGAAACATGCGGTTGAGGCGCACCGCGTCGTGGTCGGTGAAGCGGGGGCCGGTGTCGAGCCGGTCGATCGCGCGAAGCTCATTCATGGCGCAACTCGGGGATCGTGCGGCGGGCATCGGCGGCGGATTGATAGACGTGCGGCCAGCGTTCGAAGGCGGCCTTTGCATCGTCCTCGTCGATCGCCTTTTCAGGGGCGAAACTGTCGAACCCGCAGCGGCGCATATAGGCGAGCTGGTCGACCAGCACGTCGCCTATAGCGCGCAATTCGCCGTCGTAGCCGGCCTCGCGGAGGATGCGGGCGGAGGAATAGCCACGACCGTCGCCGAAGGCCGGGAAGTTCACTTCGACGAGCTGCAGCCGGTCGAGGAATGGCAGCAATTCGCGCGCATCGTCGCCCGGCTCGATCCGGACGGCGACGGCATTGGTCTGCTCGAGGAAGGCATCGACCGTCACTTGCGCGTGATCGGCAACCTCGTCGTCGCGGAAGCGGAACTGCACTTCGTCGGGGCTGGTACCGGACACCGTGTCGCTGGCAGGCTTGGGGGACTCAGTCATACAACGCCTCCTTGAACGGGGCCATTCCAATGCGGCGATAGGTATCGAGGAAGCGCTCTCCGTTCTCGCGGTTGGAAAGGTACACATCGGTTGCGGTCTCGACCGCGTCGACGATGCCTTCCTCGTCGAAGCCGGGACCGGTGATCTTGGCGAGCGCAGTGTCCTGCGCTTCGCTACCGCCGAGCAGCAGCTGGTAATTTTCGGTGCCTTTCTTGTCGACGCCGAGGATGCCGATATGGCCCGCATGGTGGTGCCCGCAGGCATTGATGCAGCCGGAAATCTTCAGCTTCAGTTCGCCCAGTTCCTTTGTCCGGCCTTTGGCGGCGAAGCGTTCGGAAATCTTCTGCGCGACGGGGATCGAGCGGGCATTGGCAAGGCTGCAGTAATCGAGGCCGGGGCAGGCGATGATATCTTCGATCGTGTCGAGGTTGGGCGCCCCAAGTCCCTCGGATTCCAGCTTTTGCCACAGTGCATAGAGTTCACTCTTGCGGACATGCGGTAATACGATGTTCTGCGTGTGCATGACGCGGCACTCGTCGAACGAATACTCTCTCGCGAGGTCGGCCATGACATGCATCTGGTGCGCGCTGGCATCGCCCGGAATGCCGCCGACCGGCTTCAGGCTGATCACCGCGCTGACGTAGCCGTCGCGCTTGTGCGGGTGGGTGTTGGCATCGACCCAGTCGGCGAAGTCGGGATTGCTGCGGTCGATTGCGTCCTTGCTCGCGTCATCAAAAGCCGGGTCGGCAAAGTAAGGAATGATCCGCTCGAGTTCCGCGCGTGGCGGCTCGACACCCTGGTCGAGCAGGTGCTGGAATTCCTCCTCGACCTGCCGGGTATATTCCTCCGCGCCCAGTTCGTGGACGAGGATCTTGATCCGAGCCTTGTACTTGTTGTCGCGCCGTCCGTAGCGGTTGTAGACGCGCAGGCATGCCTCGGCATAGGTCACAAGGTGATCGAGCGGCACGAAGTCGCGGATCAACGGGGCGATCATGGGCGTGCGCCCCATGCCGCCGCCGACATAAAAGGCCGCGCCGATCTCGCCCGCATCGTTCTTGACGATCTGGATGCCGATATCGTGCAGCTTCATCGCCGCGCGGTCGGTCTCGCTGGCGATCACGGCAATCTTGAATTTGCGCGGCAGGTAGCTGAATTCCGGGTGGAAGCTCGACCATTGCCTGAGCAATTCGGCGTAAGGCCTTGGATCGATGAGTTCATCCGCCGCGGCCCCGGCAAAATGATCGGAGCTGATATTGCGGATGCAGTTCCCGCTGGTCTGGATTGCATGCATTTCGACCTTGGCGAGATCGGCCAGCAGGTCGGGCGCGTCTTCCAGCTTGATCCAGTTATACTGGATGTTCTGCCGCGTGGTGAAGTGGCCGTAACCGCGGTCGTATTTGTCGGCGATATCGGCCAGCGCATGCATCTGCGCGCTATTGAGCGTGCCGTAGGGAATGGCGACGCGCAGCATGTAGGCGTGCAATTGCAGGTAGAGCCCGTTCATCAGCCGCAGCGGCTTGAACTGGTCCTCGGTGATCTTGCCTTCGAGCCGGCGCCGGGTCTGGTCGCGGAATTCCTCGACGCGGGCGTCGACCATGGCCTGATCGTAGTGGTCGTATTGATACATGTCAGATCACCCAGTCCATGGCTTCGGGGTCTTTGGGTTTGAGCGTCAGGTCGGGGCGCACGGTGGGGCCGAGCGCGCGAACGCGGTCCTTGATGTGGGCCGGGCGCACACCGTTCTCGTCGCGGGTCGCTTCGAGGGCGTAGGGCGCGTTGACGCGGCGGGCGGATTCTTCGCTGGCGGCGATTTCGTCGGCACGCTCGCCGGTATCGACGGCATCGTTGACATGGAGCGACCAGCCGGTGCCGTCCCACCAGACGACCGCGCCGGTCTTGAGATCGTTGCCGGTGAGGATCTTCATTCTGCTGCCTCCGTGGCGATTTGCGCGATACGGGCGTCGTCGCGCGCGGTAACATCGCCGATGACGATCAGGGCGGGGCTCTTCACACGCTCAGCCTCGACGAGACCGGGGAGCCCCGCCAGCAGGCCGCGCAGCACGCGCATCTCCGGCCGCGCGCCATTTTCGATCACAGCGATGGGCATGTCGGGCGAAAGGCCGTCGGCCATCAATTTCTCGGCAATCTGCGGTGCCGTCTTGACGCCCATGTAGATCACCAGCGTGCGTCCCTTGCCGGCAAGACCGGCCCAGTCCTGGTCCTTCAGACCCTTGCACTGGCCCGCAACGAAGCTGACGATGCTGGACGCGTCGCGATGGGTGAGGGCGATCTGTGCGGCAGCAGCGGCCCCGTTGGCCGCGCTGATCCCGGGGACGATCTCGACCGGAACACCCGCGGCCTGCGCAGCTTCGGCTTCCTCGCCGCCGCGCCCGAAGATCAGCGGATCGCCGCCTTTGAGCCGTACGACATCGCGTCCGGCCCTCGCTTCGCGCACGAGCAGGGCGTTGATGTCCTCCTGCGGCAATGTGTGCTTGCTGCGCTGCTTGGCGACCGACACGAGCGTTGCGTCGGGCCGGGCCAGTGCAAGGATCGAAGGGTCGACGAGACCATCATGGACGATCAGTCCAGCGCGCTCGAGCAATCGCGCCGCGCGCAGCGTCAGCAGGTCAGGATCGCCCGGACCTGCGCCGACGAGATAGATGGTGCCAGTTTCTGCCATGCAGGCGAGATGCCCCTGCACCGTTCGTCCTGCCAGCGAGAATGGGTCGCAGGGGAGGTAGCTAAGATTTTGAAAGCCCGCGTTTGCGGGGCGGAAGCTACGCTTTGTCGCTTTTCACCCGCTGCGTGATCGCGGCGACGAGCTGGTCGAACTGTGCATTGCCGCGCAGGTTGAGATCGCGCTGCGGGAAGGGGATTTCGACCTCGTGTTCCTCGAACAGGTCCCACAACCGCTTGAGCACTTCCGACTTTACGTTGCCGACGCCGTCTTCCGGGTCCGAGATCCAGCAGTGGATGATGAAGTTGACCGAACTGTCGCCATATTCGTCGAGCCAAGCGGTGGGCGGGGGCGATTTCTTGACGCGCTTGCTGCTCTTGGCTGCTTCCAGCATCAGCTTTTCGGCCAGTTTCAGATCGCAATTATAGCTCACCCCGACCGGCACCTGCATACGCACGTTCTTGCTCGAATAGGACCAGTTTTCGACCTGGTTGATCATCAGGTTCTCGTTCGGAATCAGGTATTCCTTCTGGTCGCGCGTCGTGATCGAAACCGCGCGGATGCCGATTTTCTGGATCTGGCCGAAGGTCGAATTGCCGGCCTGGTCCGATACCGCGATTACGTCGCCGGGTTTGATGGACTTGTCCATCAGAAGGATGATCCCGGCAATCAGGTTGCCGAAGGTCTTCTGCAGGCCGAAACCGATCGCCAGACCGAAGGCACCGGAAAACACCGCGAGCGCCGTCAGGTCGATGCCGAGCAGGTCAATGCCGAGGAAAAAGGCTGCCGCCCAGACGACGATCGTGACGATCTTTTCGGACAGGAGCCGCTGTGTGTCGTCGAGGCGCGTGACCCGCGTAACGAGGGCGTGGATCGCCTTGGTCGCGATCCACGCGCCGAGGATGATCAGCAAGACGATCGCCGACGCGAACACGATGTCCCATAGCGAGAGACGCATCGAGCCAAGCTCGATCGCCATCGCGTCCATCGATTCGATCATGCTGCCGACCGTCTCGCTTTTCTCGGCCACGGCTGCCTTGGCCTCCTCGGCCGTGGTGATTGCCTCGGTCGGCGTCGGTTCCGGCGTCGCAACGGCTTCAGGCTCGGCCGCGAGAGGCTCACCGGTTTCCGGGTCGACCAGGACCTCGCCGGTTTCCGGGTCGAGATATTCGGTCGGCTGCGGCGCCGGAATGCCTGTGAGCTGCTCCCCCGTTTCGGGATCGAGCAGGGGCTCGCCGGTTTCCGGATCGACGAGAGGAACGGCCTCCGGCGAAGGCGATGGACTCGGCGCAGGTGCAGTATCGGACACGGTCGTGGAAGGCGCGGAAGTGGTCATGCAGTTCCCATGGCAGTGAACGCCTGATCGAGATCGGCGATCAGGTCTTCGGGGTCTTCGAGCCCGATCGATAGCCGAATGCCGAGGTGCTCGTCTACGGCCCAGCCTGCGGGCGGCCACGGCGTCGCGGTGCGGATATCGGCGGGATCGAAGGGGATAACGAGGCTTTCGAACCCGCCCCAGCTGTAGCCGATGCCAAACAGGTCGAGCGCGTCGATGAAGGCCGCGCGCTGTTCGCTGGTGCGGCCTTTGAGCACGAAGGAGAACAGCCCGCAGCCACCGGTGAAATCGCGCGCCCAGATGTCGTGGCCGGGCGAGCCGTCCAGCAGCGGGCACAGCACATGCGCGACTTCGTCCCGTTCGCGCAGCCATCGCGCAAGGGTCAGCGCGCTCGCGGTCTCGCGCTGCAGGCGCACCTCCATGGTCCTGAGGCCCCGCAGCATCAGCGCGGCATCGTCGGGCGAGACGATCGTGCCCATCTGCTGCGCGGTGCGGCGCAGGCGGCGATAGAGCCGCTCGTCGCGCGCGGTGGCCGAGCCCATCATGACGTCGGAATGGCCCGAGACATGCTTGGTCAGCGACATGATCGTGATGTCGCACCCGCGTTCCAGCGCGGGGAAGCCAAGCGGACCGGCCCAGGTATTGTCCACCAGCGAGACCGCGCCCTTCTCGCGCGCGATGGCGGTGAGGGCGGGCACGTCCTGCACTTCCATCGTCAGGCTGCCGGGGCATTCGAACAGGACCGCCTTGGTCCTGTCGCAAAACACGTCTGGGAACCCCGCGACGTCCATCGGATCGAAGAAGCGCGGCTCCACGCCGAAGCGCTTGAGAATGCCCGATGCGATGGTGCGGCTCGGCTCGTAGGCGTTGTCGGTGACCAGCAGCACGTCGCCGGGGCGCAACACCGCCATCAGCGCCTGCACGATCGCCGCGGTGCCGCTGGGATAGAGGATAGTGCCGAACGCGCCCGGCTCGATCTCGGTCAGCGCTTCGCACAGCGACCATTGGGTCGGCGCGCCGCGGCGACCGTAATAGAACTGCCCGTCGACATTGTTGCCCTGCGCTGCTTTGCGCTCGGCCTCGTTGGCATAGAGATGCGTGCTGGCGCGCCAGACCGGCGGATTGACGACCGGCCCGGTCCATTCCTCGCGGCGACCGGCTTCGACCAGCTTTGTGCCCGTGCGCAGTTTTTTCTTGTCGCTCAGCCTGCCACTCCCGTTGCCTTGGGCGTTTCCGGATCGGCCCCCCATTCGGACCAGCTGCCATCGTAGAGCGCGGCGTCTTCGATGCCCAGCAGGTGCAGTGCAAAGATCAACACCGATGCGGTGACGCCGCTGCCGCAGGAGGTCACAATGGGGCGTGAAAGGTCGATGCCGGCATCCTCGAAAGCGGTGCGAAGCTCATTTTCCGGTTTGAAGGTGCCGTCCTCGCGGAAAAGCGCGGTGAAAGGCAGGTTGCAGGCTCCGGGAATATGTCCGCCCGGGAGGTTATGGACCGTGTCCTCGACCGTACCGGCAAAGCGGCCGGCATCGCGCGCATCGATCACTTGCTCCGCGCTATCGGCGCAATTGGCGAGCATCTGGGCTTTGTCGCGCAGTCTTGCACGCTCGACATGGAGGTCGGGCGCAGCACCGTGGCCGCACTCGCCCGGCCCGGTTTCGATGGCCCGATTCTCGCTTCGCCATTTGGCGAAACCGCCATCGAGCACGGCGATCTTTTCGAGACCGGCGAAACGGAGCAGGGCCCACGCCCGGCACGCCGTCCGCAGGGCGCTGTCGTCGTAGAGGACGATGCGGCTCTCCGGCTCGGCGCCCAGCGCCGAAAGCCGCTCGGCAAGAGCGTCGGGTTCGGGAATTTTGCCGGGCAGCGACGAGGCCGGATCATGAAGCGCGGCGAGATGCAGAAATCGCGCGCCCGGGATGTGACCCTTTTCGAACTCAGCTTCGGCGTCGCGCCCGGCTTGCGGCAGGTGCAGCGAGGCGTCGAGCACGACGAGATCGGGTGAGCCGAATTGCCCTGCCAGCCAATCTGTCGAAACGAGCGCGTCCATCGCCGTGGCCTAGCGCGTCGGCGCGGTCGGTCAAGTCAGCGCGCGGGCGCCGACATCGCTGAATCCCTGCGGCGGCGTATCGAGCCGGAACGGCTGCAGACGCCCCAGCCCGGGTTGCGGCTGCTTGCCGACCACGAAGGTGAAGGCGCGGGGCTCGCCCCTGCCATCGCTCACCCGGATCCGCGCGAGCGGCACGTAGATCGGCACCTTGCCCTGCCGGATCAGGCGCACCGATTCGAGCGGCAGTCGCAATTCGCCGGTGAGGGACTTGCGCTGGCCTGCGCCCAGGTGATCGACGGCTTGGATGACCGGCAGGTCTTTGGCCGGATCGGCCAGCTGTTCGGTGATCGGCGAGCCGCCATGCGCGCTCGTCAGGTCGCCCCCGATATTGAGGTTGCGCAACGCATGCGATCCGCGGTTGGTCAGCGTAAGGCGATAGGCCAGCGTCGCATTGCGCATGCTGCGCGTGACGCGGATGGCTTCGAGCTCGACCCGCAGGTCGGTCAGGTCAGTGGCGAGAGCGTCTGCGGCCCCGCCTGTCGGTGCGACCTTCGGCGCCTCGATCAGAATCGGAGCCGATGCTGTGCGGCGGCGCCGAAAAACCAGCGCTACCGCCACCGCGGCAAACCCAGCCAAAATCGCGGCGATCCACCAGTAATCCGTCAGCGATCCTTCCGGCGTCTCTTCCTTCACCGGCGTCGATCGCGCCATCGGCGGCGCGGCTTCGGTCGGGAGCGATGGCAACGGGGCCGCATCCGTCGACGGTGGCGTCGGTGGGGCGGCACCGGGAGTTGGTGTTGCCGTGGTGCTCGGCGAGGGCTGCTGCGGCGCGGCAGTGGCCGCAGGCCTTGGCGCGCCGGCGGTCGGCGTGGCAGTCGGGCGCGGGCGTACTGTAGTCGGCGCAGGGGTGGGAGCCGGTGTGACACGCGAGGTGGGCGTAGCGGCTGGCGTCGGAGTGGGTGCGGGCGCTGTCGGGATGACGCGCGGGCCGACCGGCACGATTCCGCTGTCGTCCACCGGGCCCTGTGGGCGCGGCGTCGCGGTCGGTGTCGGGTTGGGCGGCAGGCTGAAACCGCCTTGCGACTGCGCCATCGCGGGCATGGCCCACGCGAGCGCGATCAGGGGAAGGGCGTTATAGATTTTCATCGTGGTCTGGTACGGACTGCGTGGTCCTGTGCGACGGCGCGCTGAATAGGCTCTTAATCGCCACGGTCAATCGGCTGGCTTGTGCTTCGCGCAAGATCGCGGCAGATGCGCGGCATGAGTGACACACCGACACCAGCCGAGGGCGCTCCGCAGTTTCTCGGCAAGCAGACCGCGCTGCCCGCTTCGCCGGAAGATGCGGTGCTCGATTACGTGCCCAATCCGCGCCCCGGCGCGCTCTATCTCGTACGCTTTGCCGCGCCGGAGTTCACATCGTTGTGCCCGGTCACCGGCGCACCCGACTTCGCGCATCTCGTCATCGATTATGCCCCGGGCGACACGGTCGTCGAATCCAAGAGCCTCAAGCTCTTTCTCGGCTCTTTCCGCAACCACAACGGCTTCCATGAAGACGTGACGGTCGGCATCGGCCAGCGCCTCAACGAAGAGATGCGACCGCGATGGCTCAGGATCGGCGGTTACTGGTATCCGCGCGGCGGCATCCCCATCGACGTCTTTTGGCAGAGCGGACCTTCCCCCGAAGGGCTTTGGGTGCCGGATCAGGGCGTTGCGGGCTATCGCGGGCGCGGTTGATCGGTTAGCGTGCCTGCCGTGCATGCTGGGGGAGGCATGATGGGCGGACAATCGAGACACGATGCGTAAAGCGGCGATCCTCATCGGGATCATAGTGGCGCTGCTCGCGATTGCCGGGGGTGCGGCGTATTATTACTTGCAAACGCAGGTCGCGATTGCCGACTATCCGCGCCCGGTCCGATCGGACACGGCGCCCGAGATTGCCGACGGCGATACGGTGCTGGTCACACAGGTCGGCATCCCGCTCGAGACGATCCGGCGGGCGCTCGAGAAGGACGTTCCACGCAGGCTCTATGCGATCGATCGCCAGATGGAGAATTGCGTGCCGCGCCGCAATATCCGCGTGTTCGGAGAAGATCTGGGCCGCACGCCCAAGGTCGCCTGCCGGATCACCGGTCAGGTCCGGCGAGGCGCCATCAGCGTGGTCGGACGGGGCGACCGGCTGATCGCGCGGCTGCCGGTCAACGCGACGGTTCGCGCGCGCGACATCGGTGGGGTCATAAAGCAGGAAACAGCGACCGCATCGGCGATGATGGAAGTGACCGTGCGCATTTCGGTGGGCCGCAGCTGGCAACCACGCGCGGCGGTCGACCTCGACTATCGCTGGACCAGGGAACCGGGCATCGACATCCTCGGGCAGCGGATCACCTTCACCGAGCCGGCTAATCGCGAGCTTCGCGGCGTATTGCGGGAGGTGGAGCGCAGCCTGCAGCGCGAGGTCGCGAAGATCGCTATCAAGCCCGTGGTCGAAAAGCTGTGGTCGCGCGGCTTCACCACGTTGTCGCTGAGCGAAGACAATCCTCCCGTCTGGCTGACCATCGCTCCGCAAGAGGCGGGTGTCGGGCAATTCCGAGTCGCTGGCCGGCAATTGATCGCCGACGTGATGGTTGCGGCAAGGACCCGGGTGAAAGTCGGCGAGCGGCCCGAGGATGTCCAACGCAAGGCCCTCGGACCCAATGCCGGTATCACCGAAGGCGGCGGATTCCGCGCGGTGGTGCCGGTGATGGCGGATTATGCCGAGCTGGAACCGGTGCTCCTGCGCGAACTCGGCAAGCTGGCGGACAAAGGCATCAAGCGCGAAGACCTCGGGCGGCTGGAACTCGAATTCGAGGACGTCGAGATTTTCGCGACGGATGACGACAGGCTGGCAGTGGGCATCGTCGCCGAGGTCGTGCCGGTCGGCAGGCGGACCGGACGCAGCTGGGGCCGGACGCGCGGCGAAGTGTGGCTCACAGGGCGCGCTGCCACGCAGGCGGGCAGCGAAGTCGTCCGCATCGAGGACCTGCGCATCTTCGGCGACATGGACGCGATCAGCGGCGACGTGCTGATCCGTATCATGCGCCGCGAGGAGGTGCGCAGCGCCATCGAAGCCGCGCTGGTCGAGGATTTCCGCCAGGATTATGCCCGCATCGCCGAGAAGGTGCGCGCGGGGCTGGCCGATGTGGGGTCCGGCGACATACGCCTGTCGATTACAGTGGACGCAATCGATCACGGCGAAGTGCAGGTGACCGGGCAGGGGCTTTACCTGCCGGTCGAGGCGCGGGGGCGGGTCGAGGCGGATGTCGCGATCAGGTGAATGGGGATCTGACCGGTCCATGCCCTGTCATTCGGGCCCAGTCAGTGAGGTCGGACCTGTTCCCTCCCGCCCTTCCGGTTGGGAGTTTCGATGGAAAACCGTCCCCCGGACATTGGCGCGCTATGACCCTTCGCTGTCGCTCGGGAGTTTTCACGCGAAACCGTCCCCCGGACGGTTTCGTCTAGTGAAAACTGGTGCCGGCTAGAGGAATCGAACCCCTGACCTGATGATTACAAATCAACTGCTCTACCAACTGAGCTAAGCCGGCGTATCCGTTTGCCCTGCTGCTGCTCCGCGTGAGGGCGTTCTCATCTACCCTACCGCTTCGCTGCTTGAGGGCGGAGGGGCCTTTCGATCAAAGCGCGCCAAAAGTCCAGCCCTCGGTACGGGCAATTTCCGGGGTGAGGCCGGCGGGATTCCAGTATGCGGGGTCGTGGCCGACTGTGCGCAACCATGCCGCTGTCAGCAGCGCGTCGGAGGAATGATCGTCGATTGTTCCTTCGCCCGGCACCGGGGGAGAGCCCAGCTGTACCAGAGCCGCGTTCAGGTCTTCGTAGGTGCGGAGCTTCGTCTTCGTCCCGATGACTCCTCCGCCGCGCGCTGCGATGGATGTGTACATTTCGACCACCACAGGGCCGCACTCGGGCAGCGGATCGATCGGCCATACGCTGACCCGGTCGCGCAGCCGGTGAAGCATCCGCATGCCCGTAAGGCTCGACTTGCCGACCTGTGCCGCGCCGACGAGGTTGAAATTGCTGACCGGACGTACGCCTTGCGCGCGCTGGGCCGCTTCGGCGACGCGGAAACGGCCTTCGCGGGTCGGAGCATCGGACAGCAGGAAGCGATCGCCGACATGCTCCCGCGAATGCCGGAAATAGCGCGAAGCCTGCGTGTGCGCGATGAAGCTGCCGCATTTTAGGTGCGGATCGGCAGCGCAAATGTCGTCGATCAGCGCCCAAAGCGCCTTCGCATCGGCAGGACTGTCATCCCACCCGGGAAAGTACGCCCCCGCATCGGCGAACGGCAGCGCAATGCCGAGGTCCATCCCGATCAGCGTGTCGCGCGGGACCTCGTGCGTGATGATGTCGGCGACTTCCTCGCGGCTCCACCCCCTGCCGCGCTCGACCAATACAGGCGGGCCGCCTGCAGCATCGGCGAGCGAAAGGGCGATTCCCCTTTGCCGCTCCCCCTTCGCGCCGGACCAGTCGATGGCGAGAAAGTGGGTGAAGCGGTCAGGACGCATCGCGCCGCTCCCGGCGCAGATTGTCCCAATAGGCGATACGCTCCTTCACCTTGCGCTCGAAGCCACGTTCGACCGGTGCGTAATAGGTCTGCGGCTCCATCTCTTCGGGCCAGTAATCGTCGCCCGAGAAGCCGTCATCGGCGTCGTGGTCATAGGCATAACCCGCGCCGTAGCCGATTTCCTTCATCAACTTCGTCGGCGCGTTGAGGATGTTTTGCGGCGGCATCAGGCTGCCGGTTTCCTTGGCGCTGCGGAAGGCGGCTTTCTGCGCGGCATAGGCGGCATTCGATTTGGGCGCGGTGGCGCAATAGAGGCAGGCCTGGACGATCGCCAGCTCGCCTTCGGGGCTGCCGAGAAACTCATAGGCGTCCTTGGCGGCAAGGCATTGCGTCAGGGCCTGCGGGTCCGCGAGGCCGATGTCTTCGCTGGCGAAACGGACCAAGCGGCGCAGGACGTAGAGCGGTTCCTCGCCCGCCGTCAGCATCCGCGCGAGGTAGTAGAGCGCAGCCTGCGGGTCGCTCCCGCGCAGGCTCTTGTGCAGCGCGCTGATGAGATTGTAATGACCCTCGCGGTCCTTGTCGTAGACCGCCACGCGCCGCTGGAGGAACAATCCCAGTTCGGCTGGGCCGAGCGGCGCATCAATGTTTGCATTGTAAAGCGTTTCGGCCTGATTGAGCAGGAAACGCCCGTCGCCATCGGCGCTGGCGATGAGCGCTGCGCGCGCTTCGTCGGTCAGCGGCAGGGGACCTTCGAGCGCTTCGGCGCGGTCGAGCAGTTTGCCGAGCGCCTCGGCGTCGAGCCGGTGCAGGATCAACACCTGCGCGCGGCTCAATAGCGCGGCGTTGAGTTCGAAGCTCGGGTTCTCGGTCGTCGCGCCGACCAGCGTTACCGTGCCGCGTTCGACGAAAGGCAGGAAGCCGTCCTGCTGCGCGCGGTTGAAGCGGTGGATTTCGTCCACGAACAACAGCGTCTTTCTGCCCGCTGCCGCCATCCTGTCGGCTTCGGCGAAGGCCTTTTTGAGATCGGCGACGCCCGAGAAAACCGCGCTGATTGCGACGAAGCGCATGCCCACCGCGTCGGCGAGCAGCCGCGCGGTGCTGGTCTTGCCGGTGCCGGGAGGGCCCCACAGGACCATGCTGGAGAGCTTGCCCGAGGCGACCATGCGCCCGATCGCGCCTTTGGGGCCGGTCAGGTGCTCCTGTCCGATGACTTCGCCGAGCGCGCGCGGCCGCAGCCGGTCGGCCAGCGGCGCATCCTCGCGCGGGGCATCGTCGCGCGCAGGCGCCGCATCGTTTCCAAACAGGTCTGCCATTCATGGAGCGAGATAGGCCGCTCGTCGGAAAATGCCACCGGCCTCTTGAAGCTGCAGTGCAAAGATATATCTTTGAATCCGCAAGACCTATCGGGAGAATGACGATGACATGGCAGAAATACGGTCGCGGGGGCTGGAACAATCTCGGCCCGATGATCGCGATGATGGCGGCCTCGGCCGCTAGCGACTGGGAGGATGGCGAGCGCCGCAGCCGGTCGCGCAAGGGCCGTGGATGGCAGGACGGCGCCGGTCGCACCAAGCGTCGCGGGCGCATGTTCGCGCAGGGCGAGCTTCGCCTGGCCCTGCTGGCGCTGATCGCCAGGGAACCTCGCCACGGTTACGAGTTGATCCGCGCGATCGAGGACATGACGGGAGGCGGTTATGCTCCGAGCCCGGGCGCAGTCTATCCGACGCTGCAATTGCTCGAGGAAGAAGGTCAGATCAAACCGGCCAAGGCAAAGGGCAAGGCCAAAAGCGAGGGTGGCGAGAGCGAGACCGGCGGCAAGAAGCCATTCAAGGCAACCAAGTCCGGCAAGGCCGAACTCGAAGAGCGCGCCGAGGAAGTCGACCAGCTGATGGAGCGGTTGGGCGCGCACGGCGAACGCGCCGAGCGGGTGCGGGAAAAGAGCCCCGACCTGTTCCGCGCGATGGGCAATTTGGCCAATGTCCTCAAGATCCGCGCGCGCTCCGGCAAGCTCGATCAGAACACGATCGACCAGATCGTCGACATCATCGACGAGGTCGCCAAACGGATCGAGCGCCTCTGAGGTTCGCAAACGCAACGATTAACGCGCTTTGTCCCACAAAAGGCGCGTGATAGATTCCCTTCCATTGGTTGTCCGTCCGCGGGCAACAAATGGAGGGGATGGTTATGAATAGGATCGGCAGAACGGCGACGCCGTGGCACCTTTGGGTGGTCGGCATCGTGAGCGCGCTGTGGAATTTGGGCGGGGTGGCCAGCTATCTGGCGACCGAAACCGGAAATCTGGATGCTTTCGGCATGCCGAGCGACCTTCACAGCTATTTTTACGATTTTCCGGCCTGGGCCGTGGCTTTCTGGGCGCTGGGCGTCTGGGGATGCTTTTTCGGTTCGCTCGCCTTGCTTCTGCGCAGCAAATGGGCGGTGACGCTGTTCGGCATATCGATTGTCGGCCTGCTCGGCACGACATTTTACGAGCGCGTCGTGGCGGTCGTTCCTGCAGAATTGCAAACGACCGGCCAGACGCTGTTCGCCGTGGCGATTTGGGTCATCACGATCGGGCTCTTCTTCTACGCGCGGCGGATGCGGGCGGCAGGCGTGCTGCGTTAATCTCTAGCACTTCGCAATCCGCAAATAGGCATCGACTACCGCCTGGTTGATTGCGTCCCAGCTATAGTCGCGGCTGCGTCGTTCGCCTGCTGCACCGTGGGCGAGCCGCAGGGCGTCGTCGGTGCAATAGGGCGCCATGGCCTGCGCGAACTCTTGAGGCTGGCCCGGGGGGACCAGGCGGCCCGTCTCGCCGTCGTTTACCAGGCTCGAGGCCCCTGTCGCCGACGCTGCCACCACCGGCAACCCGCTCGCCATCGCCTCGAGCGTAACGTTGCCGAATGTCTCGGTGATCGAGGGGTTGAGGAAGACGTCAGCGCTTGCCAGCGCGCGACCGAGATCCTTGCCGGTCTGGAAGCCGACGAAGATCCCGCCGGGCAAAGCCTTTTCGAACCATCCGCGCGCCGGACCGTCGCCGATCACCAGCACCTTGTGCGGGGCCTGCAGCTTGCGCAGTTCGATGATCGCATCGGCGAAAACGTCGAGGCCTTTCTCCATCACCAGGCGGCCGAGGAAAGCGATGGCGACATCCTCGTCTGCCAGCCCGTAGGAGCGCCGCCATTCGAGATCGCGCCGCGAGGGGTTGAAGGTCTCGCGATCGACGCCGCGGGTCCAGAGCGAGATGTCATCGTGCATCCCCATGGACCTGTATTCGTCGATCATGCTCTGCGAAGGCGCTACCAGCGCATCGCAGCGATTGTAGAAGCGGCGCAAAATCCGCTCGATCAGCGGCTCGATGAAGCCGAGGCCGTAATAGCGGGGATAGGTTTCGAACCGCGTGTGCACGGAAGCCAGCACGGGAATGCCGCGCTCACGCGCCCATTTGAGCGCAGCATGGCCGGTCGGATCGGGTGAAGAGACATGCACCATGTTGGGCTTGAACTCGCGGAGAGCATTTTTCGCCGCCGTGTTCAGCCCCGTCGGCATGCGATACTCGCCGCGCCCCTTCACCGGCATCGGGATATTGGGCACGTCGAACAATTCGCCCGTCGGTTCGAAGTCGGGATCGCGAACCTTCGGCGAGAACACGCGCACCGCCGCGCCCTGCCGCAGCAGGTAACCGACCAGCCGGTTCAATGCCTGGTTCGCCCCGTCGCGGGTGTAGTTGTAGTTGCCGCTGAACAGCGCAATCCTGAGATCGCTCGTTTCCATCTGCGCGCCATAGGCAAGGGGAACGCCAATGGCGAGAGAGTGTTGGTCTGATGCACACTACAACCTGTCGATGCATAGGTATTTCGCATTGACTTAATTCCGCGCAACTTTAGTGCGGCCGGCGGGCCACGCGGTCCCAACGCCGCGCGAGCTCTCTGGAAGGAGAGAATACATGACTACGCACGCCAGCGAACCGGCCCTGAAGCCGGACCGCCCTCAATTTTCGTCCGGTCCCACGGTCAAGTTTCCGGGCTGGTCCCTCGACAAGCTGAAAACCGATTCGCTCGGGCGCTCGCACCGCTCCGCGCTCGGCAAGTCGCGGCTCAAATACGCCATCGACCTGTCGAAAGAGCTGCTCGGGGTCCCGGAGGATTATCTCGTCGGGATCATGCCGGCATCCGACACCGGCGCGCTTGAATGCGCGATGTGGACCATGCTCGACCCCGCGCGCCCAGCCACGGTCGCGGCGTGGGAAAGCTTTGGCAATGTGTGGATCCAGGACGCGGTCAAACAGCTGAAGCTTCCCAAGCTTACGACGCTCGATGCGGACTATGGAGAAATCCCCGACCTGCACGGCATTCCGCAGGATAACGATGTCGTCTTCACCTGGAACGGCACCACGTCGGGTGCGAAGATTCCGGGCACCGATTGGCTCGCCCCGGGCCGCGAAGGCGTGACCATCAACGATGCCACCAGCGCCGTTTTCGCCATGGAGATGGACTGGCCCAAGCTCGATGCGACGACCTACAGCTGGCAGAAGGTGATGGGTTCGGAAGCGCAGCATGGCATGCTGATCCTCAGCCCCAAGGCCGTCGAACGGATCGAAAGTTACGACCCCGCGTGGCCGCTGCCGAAGCTGTTCCGCCTCAAGAAAGGCGACAAGCTCAATCGCGCGATCTTCGAAGGTGCGACGATCAACACGCCGTCCATGCTCGCGACCGAGGATTATATCGCGGCGCTAGAATGGGCGAAGTCCATCGGCGGGCGGCAGGCGCTGTTCGAACGCGCCAACGCCAATGCGAAGATCGTGACCGACTGGATCGAAGCGACGCCGTGGGTGCGCAACATGGTCGCCGACCCGCAGAAGCGCACCAATACCGGCGTCTGCTTCCGCTTCCAGGGCGACTGGTACGATAGCCTTTCGGCCGATGAACAGGCAGCGGTGCCCAAGACCATCGCCAAGATGCTCGAAGAGCGCGATGTCGGGTATGACTTCAACGGCTATCGCGACGCTCCGCCGTCCCTGCGCATCTGGTGCGGCGGCACGCTCGAGCGGGAAGACCTCAAGCGTCTCCTGCCGTGGATCGAGTGGGCTTACGAGCGAGTGAAGGCTGGCGCTTAAGCCTGAGCGTAGCCCCCTTTTCCGTTCATGCTGAGCTTGTCGAAGCGCCGCCCTTACTTTTGGCGAGCGCTGTACCCGAAGAAAGTGCAGCCCTTCGACAGGCTCAGGGCGAACGGTTTCAGTTTTCTGGAGTTATTCCAATGACCAAGCCCAAAGTCCTCATCTCCGACAAGATGGACTCGAACGCCGCCCGCATCTTCGAAGAGCGCGGCTGCGATGTCGACGTGATCACCGGCGAATCACCCGAGGAGCTGAGGGCCCGCATCGGCGAATACGAAGGCCTTGCCATCCGTTCCTCGACCAAGGTGACGCCCGAAATCCTCGATGCGGCGACCAACCTCAAGGTCATCGGTCGCGCCGGGATCGGCGTGGATAACGTCGATATTCCGTACGCCAGCTCCAAGGGCGTGGTGGTGATGAATACGCCGTTCGGCAATTCGATCACCACGGCCGAACATGCGGTGGCGATGATGTTCGCGCTCGCGCGCCAGATTCCGCAGGCCGACCGGCGTACGCAGGCGGGCGAATGGCCCAAGAACGACTTCATGGGCGTGGAACTGACCGGCAAGATCCTGGGCCTGATCGGAGCCGGCAATATCGGTTCGATCGTCGCCGCGCGGGCGCAGGGCCTGAAGATGAAGGTCGTCGCCTTCGATCCGTTCCTGACCGAGGAGCGCGCGATCGAGATCGGGGTCGAAAAGGTCGATCTCGATTCGCTGCTGGCACGGGCCGACTTCATTACGCTGCACACCCCGCTGACCGACGAGACGCGCAACATCCTCTCGCAAGAGAATCTCGCGAAGACCAAGCAGGGCGTGCGCATCATCAATTGCGCGCGCGGGGGCCTGATCGACGAGGCGGCGCTGGCCGAGGCGCTCGACAGCGGCCAGGTTGCGGGAGCGGCGCTGGACGTGTTCCAGACCGAACCGGCCAAGGACAGCCCGCTGTTCGGCAAGCCCAACTTCATCTGCACGCCGCACCTTGGCGCTTCGACCACCGAGGCGCAGGTCAATGTCGCGCTGCAGGTGGCCGAGCAGATGGCCGATTATCTCGTCGATGGCGGCGTCACCAATGCGCTGAACATGCCGTCGCTCAGCGCAGAGGAAGCGCCCAAGCTCAAGCCCTACATGGGTCTGGCGGAAAACCTCGGCAGCCTCGTCGGCCAGCTGGCGCACGGCAATCTCACCAAAATCAGCATCGAACGCGAAGGCGCGGCGGCGGACCTTTCCGGCAAACCGATCGAAGGTGCGGTGCTGGCCGGGCTGATGCGGCAGTATTCGGACACGGTGAACATGGTCAACGCACCCTTCCTTGCCAAGGAACGCGGTCTCGACATTCGCTCCATCCGCCACGAGAAGGAAGGCGCCTACAACACCTTGCTGCGCGTGACGGTGGGCACGGAGCAGGGCGACCGCTCGGTCGCCGGAACGCTATTCGGCAGCGATGCCCCGCGACTGGTCGAGATTTTCGGCGTCCGGATCGAGGCTCAGCTGGAAGGCCACATGCTCTACATCGTCAACGAGGACGCGCCGGGCTTCATCGGCCGCATCGGAACGCTGCTGGGCGAGCACGGCATCAATATCGGCACCTTCAATCTCGGGCGCCGCAGTGCCGGGGGGGAGGCCGTGCTGCTGCTTAGCGTCGACCAGCCGATCCCGCAGGATGTCGTCAAGGCGGCCTGCGCGCTCGACGGCGTGAAAACGGTGATGCCGCTTTCTTTCTGACCTTCCACGTCACCCCGTCGGAAGCTGGGGGCGGGCGGCATCGGGTCCGACTTGATTGAGAAAGATCCCAGCTTCCGCTGGGATGACGAGGTATGTATGGCCCCGCAATGACCGACACCGACGACCTGCTCCCCATCGGCCTCGAGGACCGCCTGCCCGCAGAGGCGCGCAAGGCGACGCATGCCATGCGCGCGGCGCTGGGGGCGATGGACAGCCACGGTTACGACCGCGTGCGACCGCCGCTGATCGAATTCGAACGCTCGCTGGCAGGCCGCATGGACGGGGTGCAGACGCGCCGCCTGTTCCGCTTCGTCGATCCGGAAAGCCTGCGCACGCTGGCGCTGCGCAGCGACATGACCCCGCAGGTGGGGCGGATCGCCTCGACCGGGCTGGCCGATGCGCCGCGTCCGCTGAGGCTCTGCTATGCGGGCGATGTCGCGACGATCACCGCCGACCAGCTCGATCCCGCGCGCCAGCGCCTGCAACTGGGCGCGGAATTGATCGGGGCCGACACGGTGGCTGCTGCGAGCGAGATCGTGATGCTGGCGGTCGAAGCGGTCGAAGCGACGGGCGCGCGCGGGATTTCGGTCGACTTCACGCTGCCGGACCTGGTCGACGTGTTGGCCGCGGATGCTTTCGCGCTGGCCGAAGACCGTATCGACGCCGTTCGCCGCGAACTCGATACCAAGGATGCCGGCGGCCTCGTCGCGGCGGGGGGCGAAGCCTATCTGCCGCTGATCCATGCCGCCGGATCGCTTGGCGATGCGCTGGCTAAGCTGCGCGAACTCGACGGCGGCGGGACGCTCGCCACACGCATCGAGGCGCTTGAGACGATCGCCGATCGCATCGGCGCCCGCGCCCGCGTCACTCTCGATCCGACCGAACGTCATGGCTTCGAATACCAGAGCTGGTTCGGCTTCACGATCTACGCCGACGGCGCGCGCGGCGCACTGGGGCGCGGCGGGACCTACTGGATCAAAGGCAGCGACGAAGCCGCGACCGGATTTTCGCTCTATCTCGACGCCCTGCTGCCCGCGCTCGAAGGCCGCGAACCTGCCGCGACCGTGTTCCTGCCGCTGGGGCACGATCCATCGGTGGCGGCGCGGCTGCGCGAAGAGGCCTGGCGCACGGTCGCCGCGCTCGAAGAGAGCGACGATCCGCGCGCGCTGGGCTGCTCGCACCGGCTCGACGGCAGCGAGCCGGTCGCGCTCTAGCTGTTGAATTCGCCCGGGTTCGGGCCCATCCGGCCGTCGTCGCTGTCGAGATCGTCGATCCGCTTCATCTGCTCGTCGGTCAGCTCGAAATCGAGCGCGGTGAAATTGCTTCGGATATGGTCCGGGTTGGTCGAGCGCGGCAAAGTGCTTAGCCCGCACTGGATGTGCCAGCGGATCACCACGGCCGGCGCAGACTGCCCGGTTTCTTCGGCAATCGCTTCGATGGTCTCGTTGCCGAAAGCATTGCCCTGGCCGAGCGGCGACCAGCTTTGCGTGACGATGCCCATTTCGTCATGCAGCTTGCGCATCTCGCGCTGCTGGAAAGTCGGGTGCAGTTCGATCTGGTTGAGCGCCGGGACGACGCCGGTCTCGTCGACGATCCGCTTCAGATCCTCTTCGCGGAAGTTGGACACGCCGATGGACTTGGCCTTGCCCTGGTCGCGCAGTTCGATCAGCGCTTTCCATGTCTCCACGAACAGACCCTTCTCCGGGCAGGGCCAGTGGATCAGCAGCATGTCGACATGATCGCGGCCAAGCCGTGACAGACACTTGTCGGCCGCCTTCAGCGTGCGGTCATAGCCCTGGCTTTCATTCCAGATTTTCGTCTGGAGGAAGATGTCCGACCAATCGCCGATCCCTTCGCCGACCTCCTTCTCGTTGCCATAGACGGCGGCGGTGTCGATCAGCCAGTACCCGGCCTCGAGCGCGGTCTTCACCGCCCCGGCGGCGTCTTCGGGATCGATCTCCCAGGTGCCGAAACCCAGTTGCGGGATCTGGCGGTCGTCGTTGAGCGTGAGCAGCGGATAGTCGGTCATAGTGTCTCCTTCGCTTCATCAATGAGCGAAGGGGCTGCATGTTTCCGTCCGGTCTCAGGATGCAGCCATGAATCCCAGGTTACGGGTGGCGAAGCGACCGATATTGGGCGCGACGCTGGGCAATTCGCTGTCGCTGACGCCGAACCAGCGCGCCAGCGTGGCCGAATATTCGTCGACCGAGGTGCTCGGCAGCAAGCGTCCGCGGCCGACCTGATCGTTGGATTCAACTGACACTTGCGGCGCGGTACCGTAAAACCGTCCGCCGTTGACCGCTCCGCCGAGAATGAAATGATGTCCGCCCCAGCCGTGGTCGCTGCCGTCGCCGTTCGACGTCAGGGTGCGCCCGAAATCCGATGCGGTAAAGGCGGTCACGCGATCCGCGATGCCCATTTCTACCGTGGCCCGGTAAAAAGAGTCGAGCGCGGCGTCGACTTGCCCGAGCAGCCCTTCGTGCTGGCCGATCAACCCGTCGTGATTGTCGAAACCGCCCATCGACACCATGAAAACCTGGCGCGTAACGCCCAGGCTGCCGCGCGCGGCGATAAGGCGGGCGACGACGGAAAGCTGGTCTGCAAGGCGGTTGCCATTGCCGAAGTCCGTAGTCAGCGAGGAATTGTCGAGGGCGTTGTTTACGAAGCCACCATATTCGATCGAACGCGCCGTCGTTTGCGCGTAGTCCGCTTCGAGCAGATGTCCGTTATGCTGCCGCAACAGCGTTTCCAGTGCGCTGCTCGCCGCGCCCGAGCGATAGACATTGCGACCCAGCGCACCGATCTGCACCGCACCGCCGCTTCCGACCTGGTAGGGCAGCGCATTCTCTCCGGCCAGGAAGACGGCATTGCCGGTCGCATTGATGACCGTGAACATCGAATTGGTGTTGCTCGTCAGCGCGAGGTCGCCCATCCGGCCGCCCCATCCGGTGACGGAACCTTCCGGGTTCGAGCTCTGCCACGTCGATTGCTGATCGTTGTGGGAGAAAAGCTTGGGCGGACGCGGTACCGAACGATTGTCGTATTGCACCCGTGTCATCGGCGCCTCGAGCGGACCGACATTCAGCAGGGGCGCCATCAGCCCCTGGTCGAAGCGCGCCTTGAGACGCGGCATCGTGGGGGCGAGCGCATAGCGGATATCGTCGGTGAGCACCTGCCCGGCGGGCTGGTTCAGGACCGACGCCGCCAGCGAATCGCGCGCCAGCGCAATACCTTCGCCCCCATTCGCCCCGCCGCGGATCGCCAGATAGCGGTTATAGTTCGCGGCATCGTAGGGGATCAGCGTGTTGCCGTGGTCGTTGCCGCCGTACAGGAACACGCAGACCAGCGCCTTGTAGCCGCCGCTCCCGCTGAAGGCAGCGGCTTCGCCGATACCCGTAAGTCCCAATGCGTAGGAGGAAGCGGCACCCGCCATCGCCAGTTGTCCGGTCCGGCGCATGAAGGCTCGGCGTGAGATTTCGTTGGTTTTTCCGATGAACATCTGGCCGCGCTCCCTTACTTCTGGACCATGTAATCGTTGGACGCCATGACCAGCAGGACGGCGATATGGATGCGGCGTAGCTTGTCTTCTTCAGGATCGCTTGCCGCCACGGGATTGTCGTCCAGCGCCGCCAGGATCGTGGAGCGCGTACTCTGGCTCAACTGCCGGGCCGTCAGCAGCAGATCGAGCCTGTCGAGCAGCGCCGTGCTGTCATGCGCGATGCCGAGTTCCGAGGCGTACGGTATCTCGATATCGTTCATCCAGCTGCCGCGCCCTTCGATGGAGCGCTCCATGAAGTTGACATATGTCGCGACGGTGCTCTCGTTCACGATCTGGAATTCGGGGGCGACGAGGCCGTTGTCGGCGGCTTGCGAATTCAACGGCACATAGCCCGGGCGAAAGAAGTTGAAGACCGAGGGCGAGCGTAGCGGAGACTGGCCGAGACGGTTGGAGCTGCTGGAAAGATCCCCGACGTCCCAATTGCCGCTGGAGGAGCGCGCGCCGAAGGTTCGGCCGAATTGCGCGAAACGCAGCATGGGCTCGCGCAATTTGCCGAAGGTGTTCGATGACACGCCGCTGTCGGACAACGCCTCGTCGTCCAGCAGGACGGCCTTGAACATGGCGCGCAGATCGCCGCGCACGCCGCTGCCGTTGTTGTTGAAGGTTTCCGCCACGCGCTGGACGTAGGCCGGGCTGGGATTGCTGGTGACCAGGCGCTGGATCATCTGCCTGCCGAGAAACGGCCCGACATTCGGATGGTTGTAAAGCGCGTCCAATGTCAGGCGCAAAGTTTCTGCCGCGCCGGTGCCGGGCGCGATGGTGGTGCCGAGAAAGCTCTTTTCCTCGTCGGAGTGGAATCCTTCCCCGCGCGGGCGACGCCATTTTGCAAGATCGGCCGTCATCGGCTGGCGGGCGTAATCGGGGTCCTGCACTTGGCGCCCGCCATCGCCGGCATTCGTCGTGAAACCGACGCCCGAATAATCGTAGTCGTAGCCGGTGAACGCCTTGGCAATCCCGGTGACGTCGTCATTGTCGTAGGTGTCGACAGGATCGCCTGCACTGTCGGTGCGTAGCGAGCCGTCGATATTGAGCTCGTAGAGGCCGATCGAGAACAGCTGCATGACCTCTCGGCCATAATTTTCGTCGGGCACCCGCCCTTTGCCGTCGGCCTTGCGATTGCCCAGCGTGTTGAGGAACACTCCCATGGCGGGGTTTAGCGTGATCGCTTCGAGCAGGTCGCGATAATTGCCGAAGGCATGCTCGTTGAGGATGTCCCAATACTCGCCCAGCGCCTGGCTGCGCCAGGTGATGCTTACGCTGTTGAGCGAGACCACGAAGAATTCCGACAGCGCCAGCGCGGCTCGCTTGCGCACTCCGCTGGTGCCGCGAATCAGCTGGCTCCACATCATGTTGTCGGCGGGGCGGCGGCTGAAATAATGGCGGTTGCCGTCGACCGCATCATAGCCGCGGTCGGCGAAGAAGGCGCGGGCGGAGCGGTCATTGCCGAGGTTCATCTGCGCATCGAGCCACGGCTCGTAGCCCAAATCCTTGACCTCCGCGATTGCGCCATCGGAAGCGGCGATGGAGGCCTGCAAAATGAAGCGCGCAGCCTGCGCATCGGTCTGCGGCTTGAGGACGGTCGGCGCCGGGGTTCCGCCACCACCTGTCGGCGGGGCACCGCCTCCGCCCGAACTGCCCGAGCCCCCGTCGCCTCCGCCGCAGGCCGCCGTGGCAAGCGCCAGCGAACCGACCGCCGCGCGTGCAGCAAGCCCGGCGGAGGTTGCACCCTCAGTATGTAGCTCTGCAGGATGTGCGCCCTGACTGCCATCCTCGCCCACGCTCTCGCGCACAGGCACGGTGGCGCTCGCCGTTTCCAGCGTTTGATCCCTCATGCGACCCGGCTCCCGTCCAGTACCGGCCTTCGCACCCCTGCGACGACCTAGCACAGCCCCCGGACTAACGCCCCCTCTTGCGCAATGTGTTACCACGCAGCGTTAGTGGGAAATTTACTACGCCGCGGGACGGTCCCTGGCGAGAGGACAAGGGAACGGGCCGTCGGGTTTCGCACTCGGCCCGCCGCCGAAAGGGGCGTTTCCTACACGCGCCCCCTCGGGTAGAGGCTTGATATGCCAAGTTCGCGATCGCTCCTGCCCGCCTGCCGCGTGCCATCTGGGTAAAAGTCACACGCCGGAAACGAATATGGCCAGTAAATTATTGATCGGACGAAGAAAAATACGAAACTGGCGATGTCTGAAAAACCGATCCGGCCTCAACATAAACGCTTCGACTTGACCGCAATCTGTCCTCACCCTAACCCGCGCACCGTATCCGGAACGCTCCGTCGTTCCTCCATCCCATCCCCTGGTCGAGTCCTGTCGAAGGACCTTGTGGATCCCCCGGCAGGGGAAGAGGCATACCCATGGCTAACGTAACCGTAATCGGCGCCCAGTGGGGCGATGAGGGCAAGGGCAAGATCGTCGACTGGCTGGCCGACCGCGCCGATGCGGTCGTACGGTTTCAGGGTGGGCACAATGCCGGCCACACGCTGGTGGTCGATGGCACCACTTACAAGCTGAGCCTGCTGCCGAGCGGGATCGTGTCGGGCACGTTGTCGATAATCGGCAATGGTGTCGTGCTCGATCCGTGGGCGCTCAAGCAAGAGGTCGAGAAGCTCGAGGGGCAGGGCGTCACGATCAACGACGACAATTTCGCCATCGCCGACAATTGCCCGCTGATCCTGCCGATCCACCGCGATCTCGACGGCCTGCGTGAAGCTGCAGCCGGTACCGGCAAGATCGGCACCACCGGTCGCGGCATCGGCCCGGCTTATGAAGACAAGGTCGGCCGCCGCGCGATCCGCGTGTGCGACCTCGAACATCTCGACAGCCTGGAGCCGCAGCTCGACCGCCTCTGCGCCCATCACGATGCGCTGCGCGCCGGGTTCGAGGAGCCGCCCGTGGATCGGGAGCGGCTATTGGGCGACCTTCGCGAAATCGCGCCCTTCGTGCTCCGCTTTGCGCAGCCGGTGTGGAAGCGGCTGAAGAAAGTGCGCAAGGCGGGCGCGAAGATCCTCTTTGAAGGCGCGCAGGGCGTGCTGCTCGATGTCGATCACGGCACCTATCCCTTCGTCACCAGTTCCAACACCGTCAGCGGCACGGCAGCGAGCGGCAGCGGATTAGGGCCAGGGGCGGCGGGCTTCGTCCTCGGCATCGTCAAGGCCTATACCACCCGCGTCGGCAGCGGCCCTTTCCCGACCGAACTCGACGATGAAATCGGCCAGCGGCTGGGTGAGCGAGGGCATGAATTCGGCACCGTCACTGGTCGCCAGCGCCGGGTCGGATGGTTCGATGCCGTGCTGGTGCGCCAGACCTGCGCGATCAGTGGCGTAACCGGTATCGCGCTGACCAAGATCGACGTGCTTGATGGGCTGGATACGGTGAAGATCTGCACGGGCTACCGGCTTAACAATAATGTCTACGATTACCTGCCGAGCCATGCCGCGAGCCAGGCGGCGGTGGAACCGATCTACGAGGAAATGGAAGGCTGGAGCGAAAGCACTGCCGGCGCGCGGAGCTTTGCCGACCTGCCCGCCAATGCGGTGAAATACATCCAGCGCATCCAGGAACTGATCGAATGCCCAGTGGCGCTGGTCTCGACCAGCCCCGAGCGTGACGACACCATTTTGATGCGCGATCCGTTTATGGATTGATCAGGCGTCGCTGCCGACCGCCGCCAGCGCGGTTTCCTTAGCCCAGGCATAGTCGGCCTTGCCATTCGCGGCGCGGGCCACTTCGTCGACCACGACCAACTGGCGCGGCATCTTGTATCCGGCCAGCCTGGTGCGCGCGAAATCGATCACTTCGCCCTGGTCGATCGTGTGGCCCTCGCTCTGCGAAACCACCGCCACGATGCGCTCGCCGAAGCGGTCATCGGGCACGCCGACCACCAGTGCATCCCAGACGCTGTCATGCGCCTTCAACGCTTCCTCGACTTCCTCGGGGAAGACCTTCTCGCCGCCAGTATTTATGCAAACCGATCCGCGCCCGAGCAGGATCAGCGAACCGTCCTTCGCGACCTTGGCGAAGTCGCCGGCGAAGGAATAACGATGGCCGCGTATTTCGCGGAACGTCTTGGCGCTCTTTTCCGGGTCCTTGTAATAGGCGATCGGCGTGAAGCCGCCATTGGCGATCATGCCGATCGCGTCCGACCCGGGCACGACTTCTTCGTCGTTCTCGTCGAATACCTTGGTGTCCTTGCCGAGTTCGAACTTGGCCGTCTCGCTGGGCGGTGCGGCGCGCGATGTGATGGAGGAGCCCATGCTGCCCTCGGTCGAACCGATGGCGTCGCGGATCTCGATGTCGAGATGTTCGAGCAGGCCGAGCTTGGTCTCGGCGGAGAACATCGCGCCCGAAGAAACGATCGCCTGCAGCCTCGAGAGGTCATAGGGCTCGCCGCGCTCTGCCGCCGCGCGCAGCGACGCCAGCAGCGGCTTGGCAAAGGCATCGCCGACCACGACGATCACATTGGCGCCGACCTTGGCGGCATATTCCCACGTCCGGTCGGGATCGAACTTCTCGTCGCGCAAGGTCGCGACCGCGCCGCCCGCCGTATGCGCGGCGAACCCGCCGAGCCACATACCGGTGCCGTGCATCAGCGGGCAGGCGGGGAAGGCGATCGGCGACATGCCCGCTGCCGCCAATTGCTTGACCGCGCCGAGCAGGATTTCCTTAGATGGCTCGATATCCGGCCCAAGGATGAAACCCGCGATCGCTTTCACGAAATCGCCCTGCCGGTACACCACGCCCTTAGGCATGCCCGTCGTGCCTCCGGTGTAAACCATGTAATGATCGTCTTCGCTGTAGGCGAGGCGCGGGAGTGGGTCGTGCCCGGCGGTCACCGCTTCCAGGTCCTTGGCGCCTTCGAGCTTTTCGCCGCTGCCATCCTCGATCTGGATCGCCAGCTTGAGCTTGGGCAGCTTGTCGCGAATTGCGGCGAGGCGCGGTGCGAAGCGGGCATCGAAGAACACCGCATCGACATCGGCATTGTCGAACAGGTAGACCAGTTCGTCGTCGACATAGCGGTAATTGACATTGATCGGCACCGCGCGCGCCTTGAACACAGCGAATTGCGCTTCGAGGAACGCGGAGGAGTTGTGCCCGTAGATCGCGACCTTGGCATCGGGCTCGATCCCGTGCTCGACCAGCGCCGCCGCCAGCCGCGACGCGCGATCCTCGTATTCGCGCCAAGTGCGTTTCGCATCGCCTTCGATCAGCGCGACATTGTCGGGCACCAGCGAAGCGATCTTCTCGAACAGGTCGGCAAAATGCCAGATCATGGCTGTCTCTCCTCAGGCATCCCCTGCGCTGCACTATGTGCCGAGGGGGCAAACTTGTCACGGTTCATTGCAGGTTCCGGCCAATGCCCTAGCATAGTCCCATGATCCGCTTCCGCATTCCGGCCTTGATGCTCGGCCTAGCATTCGTCGCATCCTGCGCGCCGACGCCGCAGCCGGTGTCTGTCGAGGCGCCGCCGGTCGATTTCCTGCTGGTCGACAAGTCGGACCGGACCCTGGCGCTTTATCGCGACGGGGCGGAAGTGCGACGCTACACGGGCCTGCAATTCGGCGATGCGCCACTGGGCCACAAGCGCTTCGAAGGGGACGAGCGCACGCCGGAAGGCCGCTATACGATCGATACGCGCAATCCGAACAGCGCCTATTACCTGTCCCTGCGGGTCTCCTATCCCAACGCGCAGGACCGCGCCTATGCCGAGGGGCAGGGGCGCGATCCCGGGGGTGACATCTTCCTGCACGGCCAGCCGAACTGGTTGCCGGCGGGGCGCATGCCGGGGGACTGGACCGATGGTTGCATAGCCTTCACCAACGCCGAGATGGACGAGCTGTGGCGGCTGGTGCGCGACGGAACACCGATCGAAATCCGCCCCTAGCTTACTTCGCGCCCAGCTCGGCGACCTGAGTCTGCAGGCGTTTCACTTCCTTCAGCAGCATCAGCCCGACCACGATGGCGATGGCAAAGGCGGTTTTCTTGGTCACACCCGATAGTCGCGCATGAAAGCCAAAAGGTTCGGTCCGCCAAACAGATGTAGCCAGTATTCTTGACTATGTCCCTCTTTGTTCTATCCTTGTTCTCAAATAAGGGAGAATCGGAATGCAAGCAGCCCCCTTCGACTACGCGCCTGTCAACGATGCCGCAGGCTCGCCAACAGCGGTTTCAATCTTCGCCGATCGACCGCATGTACGCGCGACTATCGCTGACGACGTGGCCGGGGCGGGTTTTCGCATCATGCGCGAAGCGGGTTTGGCAGACGTGCTTGACGGGCATCCGGTTACACTGGGCGAGATCGTCTTGCTCGATTGTCCTGCGGTCGATGCCGGTGTGCTCGCAGCGCTGTCGCGGCTCGACATGCGGGTGGCGCGCTCGGGTGCGCGGCTGGTCGTTTCGACAACGATCGAGGCGCTGGAGGACGTGTTTGCCTGCCTCGACCAGTCGCAGGCGCGGATCCTCGTGGCGCCGACTAGGGGTGAGCGCGTAGTTGCCTTGGGGCAGGAGTTAACGATGATCGCGCGGGTGCGCGTTCGTGAATCCTCGGGGGAAGACCATATTTCGCTGCTCCGGCTGGCCGAGCAGGTATCCGAAATTGCGCGCAAGCTGGATTCGCTCGCTCCGTCCAATGACGATGGCGGTGGCAGCGCCTTTCGGTTTGAGACACCGAAGCCGGCCTATTCCGGGCCTGAAGAGGCTGATTCGAGCGGTCGGCTGGGCCGCGCCGCCCGCCCGCCGCTGCCCGATCCGCGGCTTGTCCGGCAGATCATTCGCCAACGCCAGATGCGCGCGCGCTTTTTCGATGGGGAGCTGTTTGCGGACCCGGCGTGGGATATCCTGCTCGACCTGACCGCCGCACGGGCCGAGCATGAGCGGGTCTCTGTTACCTCGTTGTGCATCGCCAGCGGCGTCCCGCCGACCACCGCGCTACGCTGGATCAGCCAGATGACCGAAGCGGGCCTGCTCGAGCGCGTGGAAGACGAGCAGGACAAGCGCCGCGCCTTCATCGCGCTGAGCGACAATGCCGCCGATGCCATGGCGCGCTATTTTGCAGAAGTGGGTAAGGACGCCGGACGGTTGGTCTGAAACCGCGCGACCGAACTCAAGCGCGTGTGAGCACGACGACGAGGCCCTCGAACTCGGTAGGGTCCTGAGGCAATTCGCGGCGCAAGGCGTCGGCGCGCGATCGGTCGAGAATTGCGGCATCTATGCCCGCGTCATGCAGGACCACATCTGCAACGCCAAGCAGGCGCGCTTGCTTGAGTGTGAGGTCTTCGGGATCGTTGCTGGCCAGTGCGATGGTTTCGGCCCGGATGGCGTCCGGCGCGGCGTTGCCATCGAGCCATGCCTCCACCCGATCCGCTGCGGCGCTCTCGAACGGGTCGAGAATGCCGCCCTCGCTGAGCGCGGCGTCTACTGCGCGACGGCGCTGGTCGCCGGAAGGAAACCGGTCCCGCATCGCATCGCGCGATGCCGCCAGCTTGCTTGCAAGCGCACCAAGGCTTTGTGGCAGCAATCGCTCAAGCCGCAAGCGCAAATGCTTGGCGAGCCCGGCAGAAGCGCCGGACGTCGAAACCGCGACCAGCACCGGCTCGCGATCCAGGATGCTGGGCGTGGTGAAATCGCAAAGCGCGGGCATATCGGCAACATTCACCAGCAGGCCTTTTGCCTTGAGCCGCCGGTGCACTGCCCTGGCTTCCCGCTCATCCTCCAGTGCTACGAAAGCGAGATGCGCGTGATGAGCCTCGGCTTCGCTGCAAGGAATTCCGCCCGCGCGTTCGACGAGCCGGGTCTTGGCTTCGCCCATCTCGCCTTCACCGACCACCACGACGCGTTTGCCGCGTACCCGGTGGAAGAGAGGCAGCGAGCCGATCATGGCCGGATCAGGCCAGCCATTCGGGCACGCGCTCGGCATCCATGATCGCGCCCGCATCGATCCGGTCGGCGACGACAGCGAACTGGTCCCCGTCGACCAGCACCTCTGCGACGAAACCGCGCGAGTTGTAGCTGCTCGCCATGGTCGCGCCATAGGCCCCGGCGGTGCGGAACACGGCGAGGTCGCCCGACTGCAAAGCGTCGCACTTGCGGTCGCGCGCGAACGTATCGCCCGTCTCGCAGATCGGGCCGACGATATTCGCGGTCATGTGTTCGCCGCTCGGTTCGACTGCGTCGAAATCGTGCCACGCGCCATAGAGCGCAGGTCGGGCCAGGTCGTTCATTGCAGCATCGACGATCACGAAGGGCGGCCCGTTGCCGCCGCGCTTCACACGGATCACCCGCGTCAGAAGGATACCGGCATTGCCTGCGATCACGCGGCCCGGCTCGAACGTCAGGTGCACGCGCCAGTCCCGCGTGACCCGCGCCACCATCGCGCCATAGTCGGCGGGCGAGGGGAATTCCTCGCCTGCCTTGTAGGGGACGCCCAGGCCGCCGCCGAGATCGACATGCGTGATGAGGTGCCCCGCTTCGCGCAAATCGGCGACGAGCTTTCCGACTTTCCCGAATGCGGTCTCCAGAGGCTCGAGGTCGCCCAGCTGGCTACCGATGTGAACCGCAATGCCGCGCAGGTGCAGCCCGTCGAGCTGCACCAATTCCGCGAACACCTCACGGGCATGGACCAGCGGGATGCCGAACTTGTTCTCCGCCTTGCCGGTCGAAATCTTCTCGTGGGTCTTGGCGTCGACGTCGGGATTGATGCGCAGGCAGGCCGGTGCCAGTTCCCCCCGCGCGGCTGCAAGCTCTGCCAGTTCGCGGCCTTCTTCGCGCGACTCGATGTTGAATTGTCCGATGCCTTCATCGAGGCCGAGCATCAGCTCCGCGCGGGTCTTGCCGACGCCCGAAAACACGATCTTGGCCGGTGCCATTCCCGCCGCCAGGGCGCGCCGTAGTTCGCCACCTGAGACGACATCGGCCCCGAAGCCCGCTTTCTGTAGCACCTTGAGAACGGCTAGGTTGGGATTGGACTTGACCGCGAAGGCGATCAGCTTGTCCGGAACCTCGGCCAGCCCCTCAGTGAAAACACGCGCATGGCGCTCGAGCGTAGCGCGCGAATAGACGTAGACCGGCGTACCGACCTCCTCCGCAATCTGCGGAAGCGGCACGTCCTCGGCATGCAAGACGCCGCTATTGAGGGAAAAATGGTCCATTGGGCGATCGGTCAGGCGTTATTCGGGTGGCAGGTCGAAGGGATCGTCTTCGCGAGTCTCTGAACGACGGCGCAGTTCGACGCTGCGTTCGGGTTCGGCCAGCGTATCGCGCTCGAGCAATTCCTCCGCCGTCAATTGGCGTTCGCTGCCATACGGCGCAGGCGGCAGCTCGGCTCCCGCGACCGGCTTGAGGTCGGCCTGCTGCCCGCACGCGGCGAGTGCTACAAGCGCAAGCAGTACAATGCTGTGGCGGGTGTGACGCATCATTCCTCCATCCCCAGCGCCCGGCGCGCTGCGGCGACTTGTTCGCGTACCCGATCGGGCGCGGTCCCGCCATAGGAAGCGCGCGCCGCGACCGAGGCATCGAGCGTCAGGACCGCGCGCACGCGCTCGTCGAGCCGCGCGTCGATGCCCTTGAGATCGTCGAGCGAGAGGTCCTCCAGCGTGCATTCTTTTCTGTCCGCAAGCTTCACCGCTGCGCCGGTAATATGATGCGCCTCGCGGAAGGGAATATCGGCCTCGCGCACCAGCCAGTCGGCGAGATCGGTCGCGGTGGCATGACCGAGCCCCGCTGCATGGCGCATGCGCTCGGCGTTGAAGTCGGCGCCTGCGATCATGCCTTCCATTGCTGCCAGGCACAGGTCGAGTAGCCCGGCCGCTTCGAAAACCGGCGGCTTGTCGTCCTGCATGTCCTTCGAATAGGCCAGCGGCAGGCCTTTCATTGTCACGATCAGCGCTGTCGTAGCGCCGACGATCCGCCCGGCATGGCCGCGCACCAGCTCGGCGGCGTCCGGGTTCTTCTTCTGCGGCATGATCGAGCTGCCGGTGGAGAGGCTGTCGGGCAGCCGCACGAAGCCGAATGGCTGGCTCGCCCACAGGATCAATTCCTCCGCGAGGCGTGACAGATGCAGAGCGCACTGGCTTGCCGCCTGCAGGTAATCGAGCGCGAAATCGCGATCGGAGACGGTGTCGAGGCTGTTGGCGGTGGGCCGCGCGAAACCGAGTGCATCGGCAGTCATGGTGCGATCGAGATCGAAACCGGTCCCTGCCAGCGCCGCTGCGCCGAGCGGGCATTCATCGGCGCGCGCAAGGTTGTCGCCGAACCGCGAAGCGTCGCGGCGCAGCATCTCATAATAGGCCAATAGATGATGGCCGAGCGTCACCGGCTGCGCGGTCTGAAGATGGGTAAAGCCCGGCATGACGCTGTCGGCATGCTCGCCGGCACGGACAACAAGCGCGCGTTGCAGCGCTGCGATGCCATCGAGCGCACAGTTCGTCGCTTCGCGCACCCACAGCTTGAAATCGGTCGCGACCTGGTCGTTGCGGCTGCGCGCGGTGTGCAGCCGCCCGGCGACCGGGCCGATCAGCTCGGTCAGCCGCGCCTCGACGGTCATGTGAATGTCCTCGAGGTCCCAGTCCTCGGGCACGCCATCGCGCTCATACTCCGCCGCGACCTGCTGCAGGCCATCGTCGATCGCCTTCGCATCCTCGGCGCTGACGATCCCCTGCTTCGCCAGCATCGCCACATGCGCGCGGCTGCCGGCGATATCCTGCCGCCACAGCGCCTTGTCGAACGGGATAGAAGCGTTGATTTCGCGCATGATCGCACTAGGTCCTTCAGCGAACCTGCCGCCCCACATCTGGTTGGAGCCTTTCGTGTCCCGAGTGTCGCTCACGCTTGCAATCGTCCTTCTTGCGCTCGCCGGGTGCGATAGGGCCGCGCCCGACCCCGCGCAAGGCGAGGGCGCATTGGGGGCGGAGAAGGCCAGCTTGGCCGGCGAAGTCGATCGCAGTCGCGCGGGCGAACTGATGCCGGCAGAGACGGTCCGTCTGCCCGATGGCACGCAGCTCAATCTCGGCGCGCTGCAGGGCCAGCCGGTACTGCTCAACCTGTGGGCAACGTGGTGTGCGCCGTGCAAGAAGGAGATGCCGCTGCTCGATGAATTGGCTCTGGAGCGCGACGGTGAGCTGCGGGTCCTGACCGTCAGCCAGGATTTACAAGGTGCAGAGAAAGTCTTGCCCTATTTCGAACAAGCGGGTTTCCAAGCGCTCGAGCCGTGGCTCGACCCGCACAATGGGCTGGGCCAGCACTACGACGCGGGGCTGCCGATGACGGTGCTCTATGACGCGAATGGGCAAGAGGTGTGGCGCATCGCGGGAGATTACGACTGGTCGAGTGCCGAGGCGGCTGGATTGATTGATGAGGGTATAGGTACATAATTGTACGATGAGAAAGCACCTAGATTTCGTAGGTAACTCGCGAGGCGATCAATTGCTGGAATTTTTCCTGACACAGCCAGCGTAGTGTATATTTGGCACATGCACTGGAAAATGAAGCGCAGTATTCAGTTCATCATGGCGCACCTGCCATTTGGCGAGCACTTGAATCACATCGCCCAAAAGGCGGCAGGCTCCTTCTCGCCAGAGGCGCAGTTGTGGTCACTGGTCGCGCAGGCGGGCTACCTTCGGGCGCTTGACGAGCGCCACCCGCTCGAGGGTGCTACGGTCGTCGAGATCGGCCCGGGTTGGCAGGGCCTTGGAACCTTGCTGCTGCATTTGTTCGGCGCGGCAAAGATCATCGCTTTCGATCATCAACCGCACTTCCGCCGCCGACTGTTCGACAGCCTTGTTGAAACCGCTGAGGCCAGTATAGAAGCGCTCTCCAATGCGTCCGGCATCGATCGTGCCGCGTTGGCCCGCCGCCTTGGCGACTTCCCCGATCTGGACTACCGCGCCCCCGGCGATGCCGCAGTTACCGGACTGCCCGATGCCAGCATTGACCTCGTGTATTCCTATGGCGTTCTGGAACATATCGACCGGCCCGACCTTGAAGCTATCGCCCGAGAGACGGCACGTATCCTCAAGCCCACCGGACGCGCGGCCCACAACATCGGCTTGCACGATCACTTCGCCAGCGCGGGTCTTGGCAATGGAGTGAACTTCCTGCGCTACTCCAAGCGACGCTGGAACTTCTGGAACCGCAACGCCATCCTCAATCACAACCGGATGCGATTGCCCGACTATTTCGAACTCTTTGCGGACGCAGGCCTTTGTCCAGTTTGGAGCCAGCGGGAGTTGCGATCTGAAAATCTGGAAGCGCTGAGATCGCTTCGCATTCATTCCGACTTCCGACACTTCGGCGTGGAAGATCTGGCGGCCTCACACCTCTATATCGATCTGTCGAGCAATGGCGCGAACGAAACTAATTTGATCTGAGCAATATGGGCTTGGTGTAACCCCCGAGGCGCCAATACAGTCTTGCAGAGGCCGCCAATCACCAGATCATGTACCCCGGACATGATTGATTCCCCTGAAACTGGTGGGCGATGACAGGCTCGAACTGCCGACCCTCTCGGTGTAAACGAGATGCTCTACCAACTGAGCTAATCGCCCTACTGCATCGCAGCAGAGCGCCCACATAGCGCGCGAGGGTTCAAAATCAATTGCCAATCGTGCGGGCGGGGGTAGGGACACGGCCATGACGAAGCGGCTCACTGTCCTCGCCACCGGCGGCACTATCGCAGGGATCGCGGGATCGGCGATCGCCAAGGACTACACCTCGGGCCAGATTTCGATTGAAGAATATCTTGAACAGGTCGGCGGGCTGGGCCTCGCGGCGGAACTGTCCGGCACGCAAATCGCCAACATCGATTCGGCAGATATCGGCCCGGAGGTTTGGGGGCCCCTGCATGCGGCAATCGTCGATGCGCTGGCGGACGAAACGTGCGACGGGGTGATCGTGACGCACGGCACCGACACGCTGGAAGAGACGGCGTTCCTGCTCGACCTCACGCTGCCTGCGACCAAGCCGGTCGTGCTGGTCGGCGCGATGCGGCCCGCCGATGCGGTGGGTTACGACGGGCTCAGGAACTTTGCCAACGCCGTAAACGTCGCGGGCGACGACGATGCGGCGGGGCGCGGTGTGCTCGTGGTCATGGGCGACCGCGTGTTTGGCGCGCGCGACGTCCGCAAGATGCGCACCCGCGGCACCGATGCTTTTCGCGGCTTTCCGCGCGAGTCGGTCGGGCTGGTGAGCCCGTCCTCCCTCGAATGGTTCGGCGCGCCGTGGCGGCACGGGGACAAGGCGCATTTCGGCTGGTACGATGATCTGCCCGAGGTCGCGATTATCTACGCGCATGCAGGGCTGACGGCCGCACAGGCTGTGCGACAGATCGGCTCTGATATACGCGGCGTCGTGATCGCGGGTGTTGGCGAGGGCAATATGCCGGAGACGGTTCGGCAGATTTTGGTCGCCAAATGCGCGCAGGGCCTTGCCGTCGTCCGCGCCAGTCGCGCCGATGAAGGGCTGGTCGACCGCGAGCCGGAAGACGATGCCAACGGTTTCGTTGCCGCGCGCGCGCTCAATCCGCAAAAGGCCCGGATCCTGCTGCAATTACTGCTCGCAGAGGGTGTGTCGGACCCTGCCGCGATCCAGCGTGCATTCGATGGAAGCTAGGCGAAACACCCCCAAACGTTCGCCCTCAGCCTGTCGAAGGGCTGTCCTTCTTCTGCACGGCATCTCCAAAAGAAGTGCAGTGCTTCGACAGGCTCAGCACGAACGGGTCGTGAGGCAGAGTTGCTCGGCTCAACTCCAGGGCGTGACGAGGTATTTCTCGCCGGTTTTCATTGCGCGATAGTCCAGCACCGCATCCTTGGTCAGCATCTCTTCCAGATTGACCTTGCGCTTGTAGCTGCTGGCGAAGGTGGTGGTGAGGTTGTCCAGCACGCGCTGGCGCATCCGCATCATCGTTTCCATGCCCGCCTGCTGCAAGAACGGCGTCAGCAGCCAGCCCGACAGCGTCCAGCCGAAGCCGTAGCTCGGCGTCAGGATCGTCGGGCCCATATCGAGCCGGCCATAGATGAACATGCGTTTTTGCTGGTTCGAGCCATAGCGCGAATATTCGGTCATCTTGCTGACCGCGACCTGTTCCATCGCCTTGAAGACATTGTCGGTCGCCTTGCCGCCGCCGATCGGATCGAAACCGTAAAAGGCGTCGGTCGCATCGATCGCTTTGCGCAACTGGTCCATGAAATCGTCGTCGGAGGAATTGACGACATATTTCGCGCCGAGGCCCTTGAGCAAGTCGACATGTTCGGCTTTGCGGACGATGTTGACCAGCTCGAGCCCGTCTTCCTGGCAGATCTTGACCAACATCTGGCCGAGGTTGGAAGCGGCGGCGGTGTGGACCATCGCCTTGGCGCCATCCATCTTGGCATTTTCGGCAAAGCCCAGCGCGGTCATCGGGTTGACGAAGGCGCTCGCGCCATCTTCCGCCGAGTGATCGCCCAGCGGCAGGCACATGGCCGCATCGGCGAGGCAATACTGACTGTAGGCACTGCCCGGCACGCAGGCGACACGCTGGCCGTCCAGGGCCTTGGCCATGTCGCTGTCGCCCGTTGCGACGACCGTGCCTGCGCCTTCGTTGCCCGCCGGCAGCTTCTGTCCGTGGCGCGCCTTGGAGCCGGAATTGAACGGCTCGGGCATGTTCGCAACATATTTTCCGGCGGTGTATTCTGCATTCTCGAGGTCAGCCGCGCCCGTCAGGATCGCGAGGTCCGACGGGTTGATCGGCGCCGCCTCCATCTTGACCAGGACCTGGTTGCCCTTGGGCTCGGGCACCGTCACTTCCTCGATCTCGACCGTGAGCGTACCGTCCGCTTCCAGGGTGGTGAATAGCTGTTTGCCGGTGGTGCTCATCGGGTCGTCTCCTCGGGTGTGTTTCTTATCGGGGGTATTCTGCGGCCACGAAGTAGAGGCCATGGGGCGGGGCATTCAACCCCAAACGCTGTCTGTCGCGGGCAAGCAAAGCTTCCTCGACCTCTTCCTCGCGCCACGTGCCCTGTCCGACCAGCTTGAGACAGCCGACCATCGAGCGGACCTGGTGATGGAGGAAACTGCGTGCTTCGGCATGAACCCGTATCTCGTCCCCGTCGCGTTCGACTTCGAGCCGGTCGAGCGATTTGACCGGGTCCTTCGCTTGGCACTGGGTCGAGCGGAACGTCGTGAAATCATGCGTACCGACCAGCAATTGCGCCGCGCGCTGCATGGCTTCGTGATCGAGCTGTTGCGGCACCTGCCAGGCGCGTTTCCTGTCGATCGTCAGCGGCGCGCGGCGGTTGATGATGCGATAGACATAACTGCGCCCGATGCAAGCAAAGCGCGCATGCCAATCTTCGGGCATTATCTCGCAATTCGTTACAGCTATGGGGTGGGGCCGGAGGTGCGCATTCAGCCCGCCCATCAGGCGGAACGGCGTCAGGTCAGTTTCGGCATCGAAATGGCTACGCATGCCGAGGGCATGGACACCGGTATCGGTGCGCCCGGCGCTGTGGAGCGTTATATCCTGATTGAGCGTGGCCCGCGCCGCTTCTTCGACGGCTTGTTGCACGCTCGGCCCATGCTTCTGGCGCTGCAGGCCCATGAACGGCGTGCCGTCGAATTCGAGGGTTAGCGCGAAGCGGGTCATGGCACGCCCCCTAGCCGTTCGTGTCGAGCATAGTCGAGACACCTATGCCAACGGCATCTCGACTGCGAACTGCGTTCTCCGCTCGATACGAACGGATCAGGATAGAACGGTGCCCTTGGCCACCGCCTTGCCGCGCAGGAAATCGTCCAGGTCCATGGCTGGCTTCCCGGCGCGCTGGAGGCGGAGCGGACGGATCGCATCGGTACCGCAGGCGATGGTGAACTGATCGTCAAGTACCTCACCCGCTGCGCCCTCGTCCCCCGCCATCTCTGCGCGCAAGAGCTTCACCCGCTCGCCCTCGATCTCGCACCATGCTCCGGGAAACGGGGCGAGCCCGTGGATGTGCCGCACCACCTCTTCGGCCGGTTTCGCCCAGTCGATCCGCGCCTCGGCCTTGTCGATCTTGGGCGCATATGTCGCTTCCGCGTTGTCCTGCGCGATAGGCACATGCTTGTCGAGTTCGCGCAAGGTCTGGACCATCAGGTTTGCGCCGAGTTCGGCCAGTTCCTCTGTCAATTCGCCAGTCGTCTTGTCGTTGATAGGTGTGCGGATCGTCGCCAGCATCGGCCCAGTATCGAGCCCCGCTTCCATCTGCATGATCGTGACCCCGGTCACCGCATCACCCGCCATGATCGCGCGGTGGATCGGCGCCGCCCCGCGCCAGCGCGGCAGGATCGAGGCGTGGACATTGAGACAACCGTGCTTAGGCGCGTCAAGGATCGGCTGCGGCAGGATCAAACCATAGGCAGCGACCACTGCGACGTCCGCATTTATCGCAGCAAAGGCTTCCTGCTCGTCGGCCTTTTTCAGCGATGTGGGCGAGCGGACTTCGATCCCTAGTTCTTCCGCCGCTTTCTGGACGGGCGAGGGCTGCAGCTTCTTGCCCCGACCCGCTGGACGCGGCGGCTGGGTATAGGCCGCAACCACCTCATGCCCCGCCGCGTGCAGCGCGCGCAGGGTCGGCACGGCGAAGTCCGGAGTTCCCATGAAGATTGTGCGCAACTTGCCTATTCCGTTCGCCCTGAGCCTGTCGAAGGGCTGTCCATACTTTCAGCGAGGGAAAAAGAAAGAGCAGGGCTTCGACAAGCTTAGCCCGAACGGTTAGTTGGACCCCATGGCATCGCAAGAGATCGAACAGCTCGCTTCCACGCTGGCCCGGCTGCCCGGCCTCGGTCCGCGCTCGGCGCGGCGGGCGGTGCTGTGGCTGGTCAAGAAGCGCGACACCGCACTGCCTGCGTTGCTCGAAGCGCTGGAAGGCGTGCAGGACCGGCTGGTCGAATGCGACACCTGCGGCAATGTCGATACGCAGAACCCCTGCGGCATCTGTGCCGATCCGCGCCGCGACCGGAAATCGATCTGCGTGGTCGAGGACGTCGCCGACCTGTGGGCGCTCGACCGCGCGAGGCTCTTCACCGGGCGCTACCACGTGCTGGGCGGCAAGCTCTCCGCGCTCGACGGCGTGCGCCCCGAAGATCTCAATATCGCAAATCTTCTTGGCAGGGTCGAGGAAGGCGGCATCGACGAGGTCGTGTTGGCGATGAATGCCACGCTCGAAGGTCAGACGACCAGCCATTATATCGCCGAGCGGCTGGAAGAGTTTCCCGTGCGGATCACCCAGCTGGCCCATGGCCTGCCGGTCGGCGGCGAGCTGGATTACCTGGATGAGGGTACGCTGGCGCAAGCGCTCAGGGCACGTCGTCCTGTCCAGTAATGCCGCTGAGGGCGCGGTGGCCGTTTGGCTAGGCGGTCACTCTGATCGGAAAGGCTGGCTTGCAGCCCGCCGCCCCAGCGCCTAAATTACGCGCATGGCTATTCGTGAAATCCTGGAAGTGCCGGATCCCCGGCTCAAGACCGTGTCCGAACCTGTCCAGCCGGACGAGTTCAACGACGATCTCAAGCAGCTGGTCGATGACATGTTCGAAACGATGTATGCCGCGCCCGGCATCGGCTTGGCCGCAATCCAGGTCGGCGTGCCAAAGCGGGTGCTGGTGATCGACCTGCAGGAGCCCGACATGGATGCCGAGCCCGAGGAATGCGGCCATGACCACGGCGACGGGGAAGGCGCGCACAAGCATTATCCGGTCAAGAACGACCCGCGCATCTTCATCAACCCGGAAATCATTGATCCGAACGAGGAACTGAGCACCTATCAGGAAGGCTGCCTCTCGGTCCCTGAGATATACGCCGACGTCGACCGGCCGAAGACCTGCACGGTCAAGTACCAGGACCTCACCGGAAAGACGCACCAGGAAGACCTCGACGGCCTGCTGGCGACCTGCCTGCAGCATGAGATGGATCACTTGGAGGGCATCCTCTTCATCGACCACCTCAGCCGGTTGAAGAAGCAGATGGCGCTGAAGAAACTCAAGAAGATGCGCCAAGCCGCCTGAGCGGTCGCGAGTTTCGACAGCATCAAAAAGCCCCGCTTTTAAGCGGGGCTTTTCTTTCCAGGCTTTGTGGCGGTCTTATTCGCCGCGCTGTTCCATGCCGTTCAGGGCCTTGAGGCAATCGTCGGCGCATTCGCGGCACATGCGCGCACAGCGGCGGCAGTGGTCGTTGTCATGCTTCTCGCATTCGTCGATGCACGCCTCGCACGCGGCGATGCAGGTGCGCAGCATGGCTTCGATAATACCGACATTGCCCGCCGTCCGGCGCGACGCGACGCGATAGGTGGCGGTGCAAATATCCGAGCAATCCATGCATTTGCGGATGCACGCGCGCATATCGCCTTCCTCCGCGCTGCAGGCATCGGCGCACGAATTGCAGATCGCCGCGCAGTACATCGCATGTTTCACCGCTTCGCCCAACGCTTCGTTCCAGTCGGCCCCGACCTGCGGATGTTCCCTGATCATTTCCTTGATCGACATGATGAAATCTCCTTCATGAAGGGAGCGCATGGATCGGTGGAATGGTTCCGGCGGGCGGCTTGGCTTGCACGTGCGTTCCGACTATGTTCCGCCGATGGATCCCGCACTTCTCATAATCCTCACTCTTGTCCTCGGTCTCGCGATCGGAGGAGGGATCGGCTGGTACGTCGGTTCGCGTCCTGTCGCCGACTTGCGTGCGCGCTTCGATGAGCGCGACGCCGAGGCGAAGAAATATGCCGACGACGTGGCGAGGATGGCGCCGGAGCTTGCGACCATGTCCGACCGGGCCAGGCGGGCCGACGCATTGGCCGAGACGCTGGACCACACCCGCGAAGAGTTGACCGCGCTGAAAGCCCAGGCAGCGGGTTTTGCGGAGCAGAAGCGCCTGCTGGAGGAAAGCCGCGAGAAGCTGCTCAAGGAGTTCGAGAACACCGGCGCGCAGGTGCTGGGCAAGGCGCAGGAGGCGTTTCTCGCCCGCGCCAACGAGCGCTTCGGCCACTCGGAGAAGGCCAGTGCGGAGAAACTCGCCGCGCTGCTCAAGCCGGTCGACGAGCGATTGAAGAAATACGAGGAGCAGGTCGAGACGCTGGAAAACCAGCGCAAGGATGCGTTCGGCCAGTTGCACGGTCTGATCGAAAACATGCAGCGCGGGCAGGAAGAGGTTCGGCGCGAAGCGCAGCGGCTCGGCAATTCGCTGACCAACGCGCCCAAGGCGCGCGGACGCTGGGGGGAGCGGGCGTTGCAGAACGTGCTCGAGCAGTGCGGCTTGGCCGAGCATACGGACTTCCACCTCGAACAGTCGATGGACACCGAGAGCGGTCGCCTGCGCCCCGATGCCATCGTCAACGTACCCGGGCAGAAGAAGCTGGTGATCGATGCGAAGGTTTCGCTCAACGCCTATCAGGAAGCGTTCGAGGCCGATGACGACGACGCCCGCAAGCGGCACCTCGACCTGCACGCGAAATCCATGCGCAACCATGTCCAGACGCTCGGCTCGAAAGGGTATCAGAACCAGTTCGAGGAAGCGCCGGATTACGTGGTGATGTTCGTTCCGGGCGAACATTTCGTCGCCGCTGCACTCGAACACGATCCCGAATTGTGGGATTTCGCCTTCCACAACAAAGTGCTGCTGGCGACGCCGACCAACCTTGTCGCTATTGCGCGAACCGTCGCGCAGGTGTGGCGGCAGGACAAGATGGCGGCTGAGGCTCAGGAAATCGGTCGCATGGGTGCGGAGCTCTACGACCGTCTGCGCGTTGCGGGCGAACATATGAAGCGCGTCGGCGGCGGGCTCGAAACGGCCGTTGCGAACTACAACAAGTTCGTCGGGAGTTTCGAACGCAATGTCCTCACCTCCGGCCGACGCATGGCCGAGAAAGGTCTCGAGATCGGCAAGGAAATCGAAGAGGTCCCGCTGGTCGAAGGCGCACCGCGCTACACGGATGACGACCTTCTGACCGACGGGAGCGAGGAAGCTGCCGAGTAACGCGATGGGCCACCATAGTGGCGGTTTTCCTCGCGCTGGCTGCACCAGCGCAGGCCTGACATCTCTATCCGCGCAACGAATGGTTTGGCCATGGCGGGGCGGATGGCGAATGGCAGGTCACGGTCTTAATCGGCGGCGATCGACTGTAAACCGCCGATCCACCGCCCGCAGTTGCGGCAATATCGAGCGCGCTAACATAGTATAATGCGCGCTTTCGTGCAGTCGCTATCACTGGCCTCACTGGAGGCAGGCATGGCCGACTATTCGCTCAGATGTTCCGGATCGCAAGACATTGGTGCCGAGGAAATCCACTTCTCGGCCCTCTCTTTCGACGGAGCGCTCAATCTCGCCAAGAAGCACCTGAACGGGCGCCAGGCGGTGTTGCTGGAGGACGGGCGGCCGATCTGCAGCATGCAAATGGTATCGGAAACGGGTGCATGGCTCATCGGTCGACCACCCCTTGATAACGGGTCGTGATCGCTTGAATCGAACTTGGCAGCGATCTTGCGCAGAAGGTCGCTGCCACCACTTTGCAATACGAATGAGGCTTCGCCTGCCTACTTCTTGAAGAGGCGGGCGCGGGTCTCGCCCTGCCGGCTGCCCCACCTGCCGGCAGGGCACTTTCCCTGCAAAGCAGTGATCGCGTTTTTTCTCATTTGTGGTCTTCCTCGAACCACTCGAGGTCCAGATCGTCGTACCGGTCGCGAAACTGGCCCATCTCGGCGAGCTTGCCAGGGTCGAGAAGCTGCACCCTGCCATTGTCTCGATGGATCAGACCGGCGCGATCGAACGAGCGCATCAGCCGGTTGACCTGGACATCCGTGAGGCCGATCGCATCGCCAATCTGGGCCTGGGTCAGGCCGAGATCGAAACGATCGGGCGGCTCCAGAAAGGTGAGGTTGTGGCGCGAACTGATTTCCAGCAACAGCGACGCAAGGCGAGCCCGCCCGCGCGTTCGCCCGATCGAGACCAGCCGGTCGTTCAGGATCGCGTTCTCGAGCGCAGCGAAAGTGTAGAAGATTGCGGCCACGCGCGGCATGTTGACGAAGGCATCCACCAGCTTGCGCCGCGAGAAATGGTATAGCACCGCTTCCGAATTGACCGTGATGGTCTGGGTCGATTTATGGAACGGGATATTCGCAGTCCCGACGATATCTCCGGAGAAATAGAGCCTGGTGATGGCACGCGCGCCACTCGGAAGGTCCTGCGACGCGAAAAGGCGGCCGCGTTCGACGATCCACAATCTGTCCGGCGCTTCGAATTCGTCTGTGGAAAGCCTCGTGCCCCGTGCATACTCGCGGGTCTCGGTCGCGAGACTGGAAAACACTTTGCGGTCTTCGGGCAGCAATTGAGTCACGCGGCCATATTTCGCGAGCAAATCCTGCATTTCGTCCCCATCCACCCTAAAAAAACGGTCCTAGTGCTAAGCGCCGTTTCGGCTTTTTGGCAAGACCGGCGCTTAGGAGGCCGGGTTCTCGAAGGTGTCCAGGACTTCGTAAGCCAATACCGCTCCGGCGACGGCCGCGTTGAGGCTGTCGGCGCGCCCGCGCATCGGCATGGTCACCCGCAAGTCGCAGGCCGTTTCGTAATTTTCGGGCAGCCCTTGCGACTCGTTGCCGACGAGAATGAAACACGGGGCGGCGTAGGCGGCGCCGCGATAGGGCACGGCATCGCGCAGGGACGCGGCGACCAATTGTCCGTCACCGCTGCGGAGCCACAGCAGGAAATCGTCCCAGCGGGCTTGGGCGATCTGCTGGGTAAACACCGCACCCATGCTGGCGCGCACGGCTTCGACGCTGAAAGGATCGACGCAATCATCCAGCAGGATAAGCCCGCCAGCCCCCACGGCATCGCCGGTGCGCAGCATGGTGCCGAGGTTGCCAGGATCGCGCAGAGCCTGCGCTACCAGCCAGATCGGTGCGCTCTGGCGGTCCAGCGCCGACAGCGAAGTGTTCCACTCCGCGAATACGCCTGCGACCGCTTGCGGGTTGGACTTGCCGGTGATCTTGGCGAGTATCTCGTCGGAGGTTTCGATGACCTCGCCGCCCGCGCCCGTGACCGCTTCTTCCAGCGCCGTGAGGAGCGGGTGCGGATCGCGCCGTTCGGCCATCACCAGCATCTCCGGCACCCGGTCGCATTCGCGCGCATCGGTTAGCAACCGCAACCCTTCGGCGAGGAACTTGCGCTCGCGCTTGCGGTGCTTCTTCTCGCGCAGCGAACGGAGATACTTGACCGTCGGGTTGGAAAAGCCGGTGATCTGCCGGCGGGTCACGGCGCTACTCCTCGCCGAAACCGTCTTCGACCAGTGTGCAAAGCTCTTCCAGCACCTGGTCCCGGCCGTCGCCGGCGACGATGATCTCGATCGTGTCGCCCTTGGCCGCGCCAAGCATCATGAGGCCGAGGATCGATCCCCCGACGGCTTCGTTGCCGCCCTTCGCCACCTTGACCTGCACGTTATCGGGCAGTTCGGCCACCGCGCCGACGAACTTGGCGCTGGCGCGGGCGTGCAGGCCGCGCTGGTTGACGATAACGACTTCGCGCCGCACTTCGCTCATGAGGCTTTCTTGGCCGGCGGCGCTTCGTTCTGGCCCAGGAATTCGGAAGCGACGGTGATGTAGTTGCGCCCGGCTTCCCGTGCGGCGGCCACCGCATCGACGACATCCATCGTCTTGCGCGCGCCGGCGAGACGGATCAGCATGGGCAGGTTGATCCCCGCGATCACCTCGATGCGGCCCGTTTCCAGCAGCGAAATCGCCAGGTTGGAAGGGGTTCCGCCGAACAGGTCGGTCAGGATGATCACGCCGTTGCCCGAATCGACATCGTCGATCGCCGTGGCGATTTCCGCGCGACGCTGCTCGGCGTCGTCGCTCGGGCCGATGCATACCGTCGCCACCGCGCCCTGGTGCCCGACGACATGCTCCATCGCGGCCACGAACTGCTCGGCCAGCTGGCCGTGGGTCACCAGAATGAGTCCAATCATGGGTGAACTATGCGCTCGCTCGTGTTGCCCTGCATGGCGTTGCGGCCCTCCTGCGCGTCAGTTGCGGCCCTGCGGCCCTTCGAACTGATCGGCAGCCCGCGACGCCAGGTTGCGATGCACGACAGTGGGCGAAAATCCCGCCTCGCGCAAGGCCTGCGCCATGGTCTCGGCAGTGAACACCGAGCGGTGTCTCCCGCCGGTACAACCGAAGGCGACATGGACATACGCCTTTCCCTGGGCGCGGTAACGCGGGAGCAGCGCCAGGATCAGGTCGCGCATGCGCTGGAAGATTTCGTCGAAGTCGCCCCGCGCGGTGATATATTCGCCCACGGCGGGGTCGAGCCCGGTCTGCTCGCGCAGGTTCGCGACCCAGTGCGGGTTGTCGAGGAAGCGCATGTCGAAAACGAGGTCCGCCAGCGGCGGCATCCCGCGCGCGAAGCCGAAGCTGCTGACCGTGACCGATTGCGATGCCGGATCGTCGTGGTGGAACTGCTCGCGGATCAGCTGCTGCAATTCGTTGGCGGCCAGTTCGCTGGTGTCGATTACGGCCTCCGCCCAGCGCCGCAACGGCTCCATAACTTCGCGTTCGGCACGAATACCTTCGAGCGCAGTGCGTCCGCGCGCCATCGGGTGGTGCCGCCGGGTCTCGTTGAAACGCCGCTCGAGCTCCTCGCTGGTGCAGTCGAGGAAGAGCGTCGTCAGCGTCAGGTCGTCGCGCTGGACCAGCCGCTTGCACAATTCGATGATCTCGTTGGGGACGAAGCCACGGGTGCGCGAGTCGAAGCCGACAGCGAGCGGTGCGGGATTGTCGCTCGACAGAACTTCGCCGATCATCGGTTCGAGCAGCCGGATCGGGAAATTGTCGAGCGTTTCCCAACCCAGGTCCTCCAGCACGCGCAGGCTGGTGGACTTGCCGGCACCCGACATTCCAGTGACTAGCAAGACATCGAGGCGACCGGACATGTTCTTCTTCCGACTCGTGTTGAGGCAGCTGCATCTAGGCGCTTTTGCCGCCAGGCGCATAGGGACTTTGTGCCGGGTCAGCCGGCAACGTCGATGCCATGCAATCGCAAGGCATATTCGGCCCGGATCGCGTCGGCGGCATGGGCCGAGGCGAAGGCGATCCGCGGGATGGGCACGCTGCCCAGTGTCTCGCTCTCCGCCCCCTCGATGTAGCGCGGGGCGTCAGGGTCGAGGCGCAGGAGAAGGGCGACAGGCGCTTCGACACACGGCAGGTGCACGATACCGACATTGCGGATTTCGATCCTGCCGGCGATGTTCGGCGGGGGCGTCGCGAAGAGCCGGGTGCCGCGCCGTTCCAGTCTCACCCCGTCGTCCCCCACGAGGCTGGCACCGCGATCGATTAGCGCGAGGGCCAGCGAGGTCTTGCCCGCCCCCGGTGGCCCTTCGATAAGGACAGCCCGGCCGCCGATGGCGACGCAGCTCGCCTGGTAGAGCATCAGGGCGCACCGGTTGAACTGGTCCGCGCTTCGGGCAGCGACAGCGTGAGGCAGGCGCCCTGTTGCCCGTCGGGCCGATCGTCTGCGAGCAGGGAGCCGCCGTGCGCTTCGGCGATGGTCCGCGCAATGGCGAGGCCCAGCCCGCTGTGGTTGCCGAAGTCCTCGGCCTCGGGCCGGACGGAATGAAAGCGGTCGAAGATCTTCCCGCGCTCCGCTTCCGGTATGCCGGGGCCATGGTCGCAGATCGACAGGCTGACGCAGCCGTCCTGCACACTCATGCCGATCTGGATCGTCCCATCCTCCGGAGAGAACGAGACCGCATTATCGAGCAGATTGTCGATCACGCGCTCGAGGCGCACCGGCACGCCCATCACGCGGGCCGCGCGGGCCGGCGGGTCGAAGTTGATCGTGCGCCCGGCGTTCAGGGCGCGGCTTTCCCGGCTCGCGAGGATATTGCCGACCAGCGCGGCCATATCCACCCGCTCGAAGGTTGCGCGCGAAATTTCCGCATCGACCCGGCTGGCGTCGGATATCTCCGTCACCAGGCGATCGATCCGGCGCACGTCATGCGTCGCGATGTCAAGCAATTGCGAGCGCAGCTCCGGGTCCTCGACCTTTGACAATGACTCGGTCGCACTGCGCAGGCTGGCCAGCGGGTTCTTGATCTCGTGCGCGACATCGGCGGCGAAATGTTCGACCGCATCGATGCGCTGGCGCAGTGCGTCGGTCATATCCGAGATGGCCCGCGCAAGCATGCCGATCTCGTCGCGACGGTGCGGCAGGCGCGGCACTTCCACATCGCGCTCGCGCCCGAGCCGGACGCGCTGGGCCGATTGCGAGAGGATTTGCAGCGGTTTGACGATGGTCCGCGCGAGGAACAGCGACAGCAGCGTCGATGCAAGGAGGGCGAAGCCGACGCCGATCAGCAGCGAGGTACGTGCCGAGCGCACCGCCTCGGTAATGTCTACCGCATTGCGCGTGGTCAGTAGCGTCGCCCCGTTGAGCCCGACCGGCGCTGCGGCGGTGATCACCGGAGTGCCATCGACCCAGTCATAGAGCGTGATCTGGCTGAGGCCCTGTTCGCGTGCGCGGACGACTTCGGGCCAGGCATCGGCCCGCTGCGATTCGGGCTCGATATAGTCGGTGACCGGTTCGGCGCTGACAATCGTGTCGATGGCCCGGTCGATCCAGCGCGCAAATCGCTGTTCCCACGTGTCGTCGGAAATATCATCGAACGCGAAGCCCGGTTCGTCGAGCGCGAAGCTGTCAGCCCACAATTGCCCCTCGGCATCGAACATCCGCAGCCGCATGCGCTGCTCCTTGCCGATCTGGACCAGCAGGGCCTCCTGCCGCTCGCGCGTTGCGCCGGCGAGTGCTTCGGCGGTGATCTGCGCTTCGATGCGGGCAAGCTTGTAGCGCTCGTCGAGCAATTGCGCACGGTAGCTGTCGAGATAGAAAATGCCGCCACCGAGCACCGCGAGCGGCAGGATATTGACCAGCAGGATGCGGGCGGTCAGCGATATCCGGTCGAGCACGCTCATGCGCTCGAGAGGGCGGACGATGTCGGTGGCGAAGCGCCGTTCAGCCATCTGAGAAACTGTATCCCGCGCCGTAAAGCGTTTCGATCGCCCCGAACTCCCTGTCGACGCTGCGGAACTTGCGCCGCATGCGCTTGATGTGGCTGTCGACCGTGCGATCGTCGACATAGACCTCGTCAGGGTAGGCCGCGTCCATCAACTGGTTGCGGCTCTTGATAACGCCGGGACGTGCCGCCAGCGCCTCCAGAATCAGGAATTCCGTGACCGTCAGCGAGACGGGTTTGCCATCCCACGTGACCTGGTGGCGGGCCGGGTCGACCGTTAGCCGCCCGCGCGCGTAGGTTTCGCCGACTTCGCTTTCGCCGGGTGCAGTGCCGACGCTTTCGCCCTCTTCCAGCCCGCTGCGGCGCAGGATCGCGCGGATGCGGGCAAGCAGCAGTCGGAGGCTGAAGGGCTTCGAGATATAATCGTCGGCGCCCATTTCGAGCCCGGCTTCCTCGTCCCGCTCGTCGTCCTTGCTGGTGAGGAAGATGACCGGCAGTTCGGAATGCTCGCGCAGGCGGCGCAGCAATTCCATTCCGTCCATGCGCGGCATCTTGATATCGAAGACACCGAGGTCGGGCGGGTTCTCCAGCAGCGCCTTCAGCGCTGTATCGCCTTCGGAATAGACGCGCGTGTCGTAGCCCTCGGATTGCAGCGCGATGGACACGGTGGTGAGAATATTGCGATCGTCATCGACCAGCGCAATGATGCGCCGCTTGGTCGCAGTGTCCACCGATGCCTCTGCCTGTTCCGCCATACCGTATCTCCGCCAGTCAGCGCCTGTTGCCGGTCTGACTAGCGCGCGGGATGTGGAGAGACAACATGTCCTCGCAGGCTTGCCTTGCGTTGTCGCAACGCCCTGTGGGAAGGTTTGACGGAATCGGGCGGTTTGTATATGCGCGGTTTAGCAGACCATGCATAGGTATGCACCGAGGCTCCCGGCCTCGCACGAGACCCCCACGTCTTACGGTTTATCAGGAGCTTACGAGCGTGACCGCTTTGTCTACCAGTCTTGCCGATCAGGGCATTTCGACCAATGCCACGATCCATCCCAACCTCGGCACCGCGCAGCTCGTCGAGCATGCCATCGACAACGGCGAAGGCCGCCTGTCGAAATATGGCAGCCTGGTGGTGGAAACGGGCAAGCACACCGGCCGCAGCGCGAAAGACAAGTTCATTGTCCGCGATAGCGAAACCGAAGATACCGTGTGGTGGGACAACAATGCTTCGATCGATCCAGAGCATTTCGCCGCGCTGAAGGAAGATTTCCTCAAGGCCGTGGCCGAAAAGGACACGCTCTACGTCGCCGACCTGTTCGGCGGTTCGCAGCCCGAGCACCGCGTGAAGGTGCGCGTGATCAACGAATTCGCATGGCACAATCTGTTTATCCGCACGCTATTGTGCCGCCCGATGGCAAGCGAGCTGGACGGGTTCGCGCCGGAATACACCATCATCGACCTGCCGAGCTTCCAGGCCGATCCGGAGCGCCACGGTACGCGCAGCGAGACCGTGATCGCCGTCAATCTCAGCGAGAAGCTGATCCTGATCGGCGGCACCAAATATGCCGGCGAGATGAAGAAAAGCGTCTTCGGCATTCTCAATTACCTGCTGCCGGCCAAGGGCGTGATGCCGATGCATTGCAGCGCGAATATCGGCCCCGATGGCAAAACAGCGGTTTTCTTCGGTCTTTCCGGCACCGGCAAGACCACGCTTTCCGCCGATGCCAGCCGCACGCTGATCGGCGACGACGAGCACGGCTGGTCTGATACGGCGGTCTTCAATTTCGAAGGCGGCTGCTACGCCAAGATGATCCGCCTCAGCGAAGAGGCCGAGCCGGAAATCTACGCCACCACGCGCATGTTCGGCACGGTGCTGGAAAACGTTGTGATGGACGAGGAAACCCGCGAGCTCGATTTCGACGACAATACGCTCGCCGAAAACACCCGCGGCGCCTATCCGATCGACTATATCCCGAACACCAGCGAGGAAAACCTCGGCCCGGTGCCGAGCAATGTCGTGATGCTGACCGCCGATGCCTTCGGCGTGTTGCCTCCGATCGCTCGGCTGACGCCCGACCAGGCGATGTATCACTTCCTTTCCGGCTACACCGCCAAGGTCGCCGGGACCGAGATCGGCGTGACCGAGCCGGAAGCCACCTTCAGCACCTGCTTCGGCGCACCGTTCATGCCGCGCCATCCGAGCGTTTACGGTAACCTCCTGAAAGAACGCATCGCCAAGGGCGGGGTGCAGTGCTGGCTGCTCAACACCGGCTGGACCGGCGGCAAGTACGGCGTTGGCAACCGCATGCCGATCAAGGCCACCCGCGCGCTGCTCAATGCCGCGCTCGATGGCAAGATGGACGATGTCGAGTTCCGCAAGGACCCGAACTTCGGCTTCGACGTGCCGGTCAGCGTTCCGGCGCTTGCAGAAGCCGGCATCGACCAGACGATCCTCGATCCGCGCAGCACCTGGGCGGACAAGGAAGAATACGACGCGACTGCGCAGAAGCTGGTGCAGCTGTTCGTCGACAATTTCGAGCCGTTCGCGGCGCATGTCGATGAAGGCGTCCGGCAGGCGGCGCCGAGCAGCGAGCCGCAGGCCGCCTAGAGCCGCGCTTTCCCAGTTGGAGAGGAGGGCCCCGCACTGCGATCATATGCGGGCGGGGCCTTTTTTCGCAGGTGGAGCGTTCGGTGGCCGAAGCGGTCGCTATCTGCGGTCAACCGATTAACCCATTGAAACTTTATAGCCTTCGGCACGTTGATGAGGTTGACCCGATAAAAAAACAAACCGGAGTTTTATCAATGAAAATAAAGAACGCATTTCTGTCGCTCGGAGCTGTCGCTCTGGCCGCAAGCCCCGTCGTCGCGCAAACCCTGCCGACAAGCGCCCCCATCGAAGGCGAGAGCGAAGTCGGCGGCTCGGGTGCCGGCATTGCTATCGGTTTCGGCCTCGCATTGCTGGTGGCCACTTTCTTCATCTCCGAGAGCATGGACAATGATGACGATCCGGTCAGCCCCTGACCAGAAGCTCTGATCGGCATTCCTGATCGGCTTGGCCCCGCTCGAAAGAGCGGGGCTTCGCATTTCTGGCAAAGTGATTTACCGTCAGCCCCTTGATCCACCTTCAGGAAGGGACGCGCAAATATGGGATTGTTCAACTCCATTCTCGGTCAGGCCAGCGACTATGCCGACGTCGCCAATATGGCGGAAAAACTCGGCATCGATCCTGAGGTCGCGGAAAAGGCGATCGCTGCGCTTGGCCAGTCCCACGGCGAACCAGGCGATACGGTCGAAGGGGCGGCGGCAAAGACCGGGCTCGATACCGGGGTGCTCAGCCGGATCGTCGATCAGATCGGCGGCGAGGGATCGCTCGGCCAGTATGCCGACGAGTTGAAAAAGAATCCGCAGGCAGCCGGCATTCTCGACATGCTCGACCGCGACGGTGACGGCAATCCGCTCAACGATGTGTTGGGAATGGCCAAGGGCTTGTTCGGCAAGAAGTAGCCTGACCCGCGCGGGAGGCTATCATGCCACTTCGCGTTCCTGTGCGTCGATGTAGCTCCACAGCTCGGACACTACGACCGATCCCTCGCCGACGGCGCTGGCGACGCGCTTGACCGAGTCTGCGCGGACGTCCCCGACCGCGTAGATGCCGTCGCAGGATGTCTCGAACGGCGAGCGCTTTCCAACCGAACTTCCCGTGCACACGAAGCCCTTGTCGTCGGTTTCGACGAGGTTGCTGAGCCAGCCGGTATTGGGCGCCGCGCCAATCATTATGAACAGCGCGCGGGTGTCGATCCTGCGCTCTTTGCCCCCGCTTTCAAACGACACTGCTTTGAGGTGTCCTTCGCCATGCAGTGCGGTGACTTGCGTGTTGTAGTGGATGGTCACCCGCTCGTCTGCCTCGAGCCGCTGGGTAAGATAGCTCGACATGGACTCTGCGAGCGAATCGCCGCGCACGACCAGATGAACGTGGCCCGCCGTGCGACTGAGGTACATTGCCGCCTGTCCAGCAGAATTGCCGCCGCCGATCACTACCGCCTCGGTATTGTTGCAGAAGCGCGCTTCCATGTCTGTGGCGGCGTAGAACACACCGGCTCCTTCGAATTCCTCCAGCCGTTCCAGCGGCAGGCGGCGATACTGCACGCCGGTGCTGACCAACACGACCTTGGCGCAGACCTCGTCGCCATCGTCGAGTGTCGCACAAAACAGGCCGTCGTCCCGCCGTTCGAGATGCTCCACCCGGCGCGGCATGGCGAAACGCGTGCCGAACTTCAGCGCCTGGATTTGCCCGCGATAGACGAGGTCGGTGCCGCTGATCCCGGTCGGAAACCCCATGTAGTTCTCGATCCGGCTGCTCGTGCCGGCCTGCCCCCCGATGGCGGTATCTTCCACCACCAGCGCACAAAGACCTTCGGCGCCGGTATAGACCGCGGCCGCCACGCCCGCCGGCCCGCCGCCGACGATCAGCACGTCGAACACGCGCTGGCTGCAGATGTCGAGGTCGAGATTGAGGTGCTGCGCCACCTTGCGCGGGGTCGGATCTTCCAGCACTTCGTCTTTGTCGACGATCACCGAGGGCGAATGGTCGGTAAGCGTGCAGACCTCGACCGTTTCCTTGTCCGATCCGTCGAGATCGTAGCTCTGGAAGGGGATCCGGTTGCGCGCGAGGAAGCGTTCGACGCGCTGCACGGCTGGATCGCGATCGGCCCCGATCACTTTGATGGAGCTGCTCTTGAGCTCGAACTGTTTGCGGCGGCGCGCTGCGAAGACGGTAATAATGTGGTCGGAGAGTTCGGGTACCCGGCTCATCAGGTCGAGCATGGCCTCGCGCGGGGCTTCGATGGTCTTCGTCGGCTTAGCCGCGCGCATCGGCAGGAACCATGTGCCGCGATTGAGGAAACCGATTTCGCCCACGAACTGGGTCGGACCGACCGATGCGTCCATGAGCCGTTCTCGCGTATACGGATCGACCACCTCTATCTCGCCTTCGAGGCAGTAGATGAAGGTATCCATCGGCTCGCCGACCTCGCTGACCATCTCGCCCGGCTCGTAGCTGCGCTCGACGGAAATCTTGCGGATTGCGGCAACATGATCGTCAGCCAGCGGCACCCGCTTCATGGTTTCGAGTTCGTCGCCGAAATTTTCCATGGTCGTCCTTTGACACTGGTGCGTGGTCTTCGCGATATCCGACCCAGATAGGGTCGGGGGCGAGTCACAAAAAGGGGCGACCGAAGCCGCCCCTCTTTTTCGACTGTTGTTTGGTCCGTTGCTAGTTCAGCATCTCCGGCGGGACTTTGCCGCCGTTCTTGGCGATTTCCGCCATGGTCGCACGGTGCAACCAGATATTGTCCTCGGCGCTACCGGAATAGTCCGTGCGACCGAGCTCCTGCGCCAGCTCCTTGCGATTCTCGTAGCTGGGGTCGAGGTCGAGCAGCTTGAACAGGTCGACGATCGAGGTCTTCCAGTTGAGCCTGTCCGCGCCCGGCTTCGCCGAGAGCCTTGCGACGACGTCGATCGCATTCATGGCCTTGGCTTGCGGGGTCGGCGAGGCGGCAGGTGTCGGCACGGGGCGAGGCTGCGGCGGGGGTGCCTTCTTCTCGTCTTCATCGTCACCGAAGATCGCATTCTTGATGCTTGAAAAAATTCCCATGTCCGTGTCCTTCCTCGCTGGTTCGCGCGGGCCTGCGCGCACGCCATTTTTTGGCGTGTGGTGAATTGACTGATAAGGACCGGCGAAGTTCCAACACGGGAGACGTAGCATGAATCTGGGTCGGATGCTGAACGAGAGCGGCGCCATCGCGAGTATGGCGCAGGAGCTGGGCGTCGACGAGGGCGTGGCCAGAACGGCGGCGGGCGCTTTGCTCCCGGCAATCGTGGCGGGTATGGGGCGCAGCGCCACAGGCGGAGGCGGTGGCGACGCGCTCGGCGGCTTGGGCGGTCTCGCCGGAGCCATCCTTGGCGGGGGTGGCGGCGGGCTGCTTGAAAGCGTGCTCGCGCCAAAGCCAACCCCGACCCGGCAGGGCAACGATATTCTCGGCACGATCTTCGGCAGCAAGGATGTCAGTCGTTCGGTCGCCGGCGAAGTGGCCGGGATCACCGGGCTGGACGAGGGTCTGCTCAAGAAGATGCTGCCGCTGCTGGCGATGGCCGTGGCGGGCTATCTCGCCAAAGGCGGCTCGCAAGCTGTCGGTTCGGGTGTGGGCGGAGGCGGAAGCCCGCTCGGCGGGATTCTCGGCGCAATCGTTGGCGGGCTCTCGGGCCGCTGATCAGCCGCGCGCGCTGGCGATGTAGCGCTCCACATTCTTGGCGAGCACGTCCATCGGGGCGTTGCCGCCGAGGATAACGGCATCGTTGAAAGCCTTGAGATCATAGGCCTTGCCCAGCTCGCGCTGGGTCCTGTCGCGCAGGTCCACGATTCGGCTATGGCCGAGCTTGTAGCCGGTCGCCTGACCCGGCCAGCTGCAATAGCGATCGACTTCGCTGGCGACTTCCTGCGCCTTCGAGCCGTTGCGCTCGACGAAGAAATTGACCGCGCGTTCGCGGCTCCAGCCCTTCGAATGCAGGCCCGTGTCGACCACCATGCGGCAGGCGCGGAAGGCGAGCGATTGGAGATAGCCAAGCCGCCCGACCTTGAAATCGTCGTAAGCGCCGAGCTCGTCCGCCAATTGCTCGCCGTAGAGCGCCCAGCCTTCGCTGAAGGGGTTGAACGCCAGGATCGAGCGGATCAGCGGCAGCCGGTTGGAATATTCGCCCTCCCAAACATGGCCGGGAATGGTTTCGTGATAGGTCAGGTCGGCGAGATCGTATTTGCGATGCAGGTCGGTCGTTCGCAGGTTGATCCAGAAACGGCCCGGAATCGTACCGTCTTTGCTGCCCGCACCGCCATAGGCGCCTGGCGCGCCGACTTCCTCGGCTGGCGGGATGCGCCGCACCTCGAGATTGGGATCGACCAGCGTGTTGAAGGCGCGCGGCATCTGCGCCCTGATCCAGTCGATCCGCTCGTCGATGAAGGCAAAGATTTCCTCGCGCCCCTCGTCGCCTTCGGAGAATTTGTAACGCGGATCGGCACCCAGTGCCTGCATGCGTTCGCCGACCGTGCCCGACGTATAGCCGATCTCGCGCAGGATCGGGTCCATGCGGTCATGCAGCAGCCGCAATTCTTCCAAGCCCTGGCGATGGATCTCATCGGCGGTGAGATTTGTCGTGGTGCTGGAACGCAGCGCCCACTGATACCATTCCTCGCCGCCGGGCCGTGTGCTGATGCCGGGCGCGCCGGTCGCGACCTTTTGCTGCGCGAACAGCTCGGCGAGTTGCGCCTCCAGGGCGGGCGCGATCCGACTGGTAATGATGTCCTTGGCCTGGCGCGAGGCAGTGGTTGCAGCGGGTAGCTCCGACTTGAGCAGCGGTTCGAGCAGCGCGCCACCCTCTTGCGCGTCGAGCAGCGTGGTGCGCATCTGGCCGGTGGCCTTGGCCAGCAGGAAATCAGGCGGGACGACGCTCTGGAGGCGAGCGTTCGCTATCCGGATGCGCTCGCCCTCGAGGACCGAAGGAACCTGCGAAAGGCGCGAAAGATAGGCCTCCACATCCGCTGCATCGCGCAAGGGATGGGTCGCATCCATAAATCGCGGCAGGTCGAGATAGGCCCCGGCATTCTGGATGACGACATAGGGCGCGGTGCGCCAACTGCCGACGGGGATGTCGCCATAGGGCAGGTCCAGCCCGGCCAGCGCGACATCGTACCCGCTCTCGACCACATCGAGATTGGTCACCGTATCGATATCGAGGCCTTCGCGCGGGAAACTGCGGACGCGTTGGCGGTCGATGAAAAGCTGATCCCTCAGCTTTGCCTTTCCGGCGGGCGAAGTATCCTCCAGCTGGCCGCGCAGATAGGCATACTCGCCGGTATCGACGCCCAGACCTGTCGCGCGTTCGGGCTGCAATTCGAGCAAGTTCCACGCGACCTGTTCCAGCAGCGCTTCGGCAGCGGCCTGACCGCCCGCGCCGGTGGCCGCATTGGCGCTTTCGGTAACGGCCTGACCTGCGGCTGCGCAGCCGGGCAGGGTTAGGGCTGCTGCGGATGCGCCGGTTCCGGCCAGCATCTGGCGACGGGTGATCTGGAATTGTGTTTCGCTCATGGCGACGGGGTGTGGCGCGGGGGAGTGGGCAAGTCAAACCCGCCCTGCTATCGCGCCCGGCATCATGACGGACGTGGTTCTCTCGGTATTGATGCTGGCGGCCTTCGCGCTGCTGCTCGGGGCCTTTGCGCTTTGGCGCAAGGGGGTGCGGAAACAGGCGGGGCTGATGGTGGTGCTGGCGATCATCGCGGTCGGCAATGTGCTGATATGGACGGTCCCCGACGCGGATGGCACCGCGCCGACGGACCGTCTCGAGCAGGCCGATTGAGGACGTGCCGGGCCGCTCCTACTCGGGGATTTGCCAGCGAACGGCGCTGGAGAACCTGCCGCTCACGACGTCGCCCTGATCGTTGCGCGCTGCTTCGAAGCGGGCGCGGCGCTTGACCAGCGCGCAGGTCGCATCGTCGAGCGCGCCGTGCCCGGTCGATCGGGTGATGGTGCAGTTCTCGACCCGTCCGCTCTTGCCGATTTCGAGCCGGAATCCGGCGGTGCCTTCCCAGCCGCGGTTGATCCAGCTGCTGCGGTAATCGTTATCGGTCACCCAGTCGCCGTTGCGCGGTTTGGGCGCGACGGGATCGAAGAGCTTGCTGGGCGAAGGCGTGACGGACGGTCGCGGCGAGGGCCCGGGGATCGCCTTCGGGATCGGCAGCGGCGTCGGCGGCGGTAACAGGTCGGTAGTGTCCAGCACCGGAGGCTGGGGGTCGAGCTGAAACGGCGGGGCCGGCGTATAGACCGGCGGCGCGGCGTTCGGCTCGGGCTCCACACGGGGTTCCGGCGTGGGTTCGGGCGGCGGGGGTGGCGGCAGTTCGATCTGACCGCCGATCAGCGGCGGCGGTGTGAACGTCTCCGAGATCGTGCTGGCGAGACCGGTCACGAGCACCACGCCGATCGCGGCGTGGATGATGGCGACGCCGATGACGGCCGGCGCGCGGGCGGATGTGTTGCGAGTATCTGTATAGGCCATATGGCTCTCTCCTTCCTCTCGCGTGGTCCGGGTTTCGTCGAGAGGGCCACGCGACCCTGAGAGTAATGTGACAACATAACATCTAATGGTCAAGCGTCATCGCGTGGCAAATCGCCACCTGTTTCAGGCGCTTACTCGGACGGGGTCTGTAGTCGAGGGGCTTGCGCCCTGCCGATCAGGTGATCGGGCAGGCCGGATCGAGCCGGAAATCGAGGTAATTGTCGACCGAGGCCATCAGTTCGTCCTGCTCGTTCTGGAAGAAGTGATTGGCGCGCGGGATTTCCTCGTGGTGCACGGTGATGTGCTTCTGCGTACGCAGTTTCTCGACCAGCTTGGTCACGCTGCTCGGCTGCACCACCGTATCCTGCGCGCCGTGGATGAAGATGCCGCTGGCGGGGCAGGGGGCGAGGAAGGAAAAGTCGTACATGCTGGCCGGTGCCCCGATGCTGATCCAGCCGCGGATTTCCGGGCGGCGCATCAGCAATTGCATGCCGATCAGCGCGCCAAAGCTGACGCCGGCGACCCAGGTTACCTGCGCTTCCTCGTGGATCGACTGCACCCAATCGAGCGCAGCGGCAGCATCGGAGAGCTCGCCGATCCCGTTGTCGAAGCTGCCCTGGCTGCGGCCGACGCCGCGGAAGTTGAAGCGCAGGGTCGCAAAGCCGCGATCGACGAAGGTCTTGTAGAGCTTCTGCGTGATCTGTTCGTTCATGGTCCCGCCGCCCTGCGGATGCGGGTGCAGGATCATCGCCACCGGCGCTCGCGGGCGCGGCGGCGGGGAGAAACGGCCTTCGAGGCGGCCTTCGGGGCCGGGAAAGATCACGGTGGGCATGGACGGTATACCTGTTAGCGCTGGCACGGCGCGGGTGACGCGCCGGAAGTGCGCGCTATATAGTGTTCGTTCGAAAAATCGCAATCATCGTAACCATGGGGTCATAGCCCATTCCCGACCGCATCTATCTCGACCACGCAGCCACCACCCCGCTGCGCCCAGAAGCGAAGGCGGCGATGGAGGAAGGCTTCCGCATCTGGGCCAACCCTTCGAGCCCGCATGCCGAAGGGCGCAAGGCCAAGGCTGCGCTGGAAGATGCGCGCGAGCGGGTGAAGCGCGCGCTCGGCTGGGACGGCGAAGTGATCTTCACCAGCGGGGCGAGCGAGGCGCTGGCGCTCGGCCTGCAGCGCTGCAAGGCGAAGCGCCGGATCGTCAGCGCAGTCGAGCATGATGCGGTATTCCGCGCGGCGCCGGATGCGCAGGTCTATTCGGATGATATCACAATCGGCGCCGATGACATTCTGGCCATCCAACACGTCAATTCGGAAACGGGCGTAGTCAACCCGGTCGGGCAGATGATCGAGACGATCAGGCCGACAGGAGCGCTTGTACTGTCCGATTGCTCCCAATCGGCGGGTAAGCGCGATTTGCCGAATGCCGACATGCTCGTGATATCGGCGCACAAATTCGGCGGGCCTATCGGTATCGGCGCACTGCTGGTGCGGGATTTTGCGCTGCTGGAGCCGATGGGAGGGCACGAGCGAGGCTATCGGCAGGGTACGGAGAACGTGGCGGGCGCTATAGGGATGGCGGCTGCGCTCGAGGCCGGGCCATGGAACACCAGCTCGAAAGAACGGAAAAATTTCGCCCTCAGCCTCGGAAACCCAGTGCTTTCGTTCGGCGAGCAGGCAGACTACATCTTCGCGCTCGCCCACCCGACAATGAGCGCTCAGGCCTTGCTCATTCGGCTCGACGCAATGGGCTTTGCTGTATCGGCGGGCAGCGCGTGTTCCTCTGGAACGCTCAAGAAGAGTCGAGTGCTTGATGCCTTTGGTGTCGATGATGACACCGCCAGCCGCACCATCCGTGTCAGCATTGGTTGGAATACGACGAGCGAGGAACTCGAACGCTTTGCCGAGGCCTGGCGCAGCCTGGCTTAGCCCGTTCGCCCTGAGCTTGTCGGAAGCGAAGCTGACGCGCAGCGTCGACGGCTGTACTTTCTTGCTGTTCCGCGTCCGCCAAAAGGAAGAACAGGGCTTCGACAAGCTCAGCCCGAACGGATAGAGGGCAAGGCACGATGATCTACCTCGACTATCAGGCCACCAGTCCGCTCGCGCCGGAAGCGCGGGACGAAATGCTGCGCTGGCTCGACGGGCCGGACGGCACCGGCTTCGGCAATCCGCACTCGCCGCACCGGATGGGGCGACAGGCGGCGGCGGCGATCGAACTGGCGCGCGACCGGGTGGCGGCCTTGTTCCCAGCTGGGGGCCGGGTGATCTTCACGGGCGGCGCGACCGAGGCGGTCAATCTCGCTATTCGCGGCACCGCGCATCTGGGCGGCAGCGTCTCGGTCTCCGCCATCGAGCATGCCGCCGTGCTCGATACCGCGCGCGATCTGGGGCAGGCGCATGTGCTCAATGTCGCCAGGGACGGGCAGTGCAATACCAAGCAGGACCTGCCCAATGACTGCCGCCTTGTCTGCCTGATGCAGGTCAACAACGAAATCGGCGTGATCCAACCGACGGTCGACTGGCATCGCAAGGCCAAGGGCAACAATGCGCTCTATCTGTGCGACGCGGTGCAGGCCTATGGCAAGATGGAAGTGACGGGCGCAGACATGATCGCCATCAGTGCGCACAAGTTTCACGGGCCCAAAGGCGTTGGCGCACTGTGGGTGCGCGACGGGGTCGATTTGCACGAGGTTCAGACCGGCGGCGGGCAGGAATTCGGCCTGCGTTCCGGCACCTTGTCTCCGGCGCTGATCGCCGGGATGGGTGCGGCGGCGGCAGAGGCGAGCGACCGCATGGAGCGCGACGCGGATCATGTCGGCAATCTGTGGCATCGGGCTCGCGAGATCTTCGCGGACTGGGATCTCAATGGCAGCGCCGAGGCGCGCTATTTCGGTAATCTCAATATTCGCCGGAAGGGCCTGGATGTGAACCGCCTGATGAGCGAATGTCGCGACGTCATGTTCAGCGCCGGCAGCGCCTGCGCCAGCGGCTCGGGCCGCACCAGCCATGTGCTGGAAGCGATCGGACTGTCCAAGAAACAGGCTAAAAGCTCGATCCGATTGGGCTTCGGCCGCTACACCACGATGGACGAGATCGAGCAGGCCGCCACCACCATCAACCAGGCGGCGGAAGCGCAGCTGTGAAAATCGTGTTCGAAACCGCCGAAGGAGCGGCGGTCGAGGCCGAGGCCGCCCCAGGCGACACCCTGCTCGCGATAGCCCAAGGCGCGGGCCTGCCGCTCGAGGGAACCTGCGAAGGACAGATGGCCTGCTCGACCTGCCACGTGATCGTGGCGAAGGAATGGTTCGCCCAGCTGCCCGAAGCGAGCGAGGAGGAGGAGGACATGCTCGACCTTGCCTACGGTGTCAGCGCCACCAGCCGCCTCAGCTGCCAGATCGAGCTGACGGAAAAGATGGACGGCCTGACCGTGCGCATCCCCTCCGACAGCCGCGACATGAGCGGGGTTTAATCTGGCTCGTCGATGTGCCGAGCCACAATGAAGGTCCAGTCCGCATTGCTGCCGGGCATGCGAACGGTGCGTTGGATCATCCTTAGTTTTTCATCCGCGAATTGCGACGAGTCGGAGATCACCGCTTCGTGTTTTCCTCCATTTGGAAGCACGTCGAGGGTACGACTCCTGAGCGAACGCGACGTAAAATCCTCGCGATCGTCTGCGCTGATCTGCCAATAGAACCCGCTACCCGGCTCGATGAACCGGCTGTCGCCCATCGGGCGGGTGAGGAATATCTCGCCATCCGGTCCGATTTCTGCAGCGGCAATGAGAGCATCGAGATGCGCGGTGAGCTGCTCATCGTAAACTTTCTCGATGCGATTCGCCTCGGTGCCCAATCCGGCCGGATCCTCTGATGTGAATGCGAGAATAAGCAGCGCAGCAGCAAGACATCCCACGGCAATAGCTCTCCATGCAATTAGTCGTGAGACCAATGATGGTCGCTGGGCGGGGTTGGGCGACAGGTCCGGCGAATGGGATGTGGTCCGACCGTAGTCTTCGTAAGCTGCGAGTATCCGCGCAGCCTCGAGCGACGAGCCAACGTTGAGCTTGAGGCGCGCCATCTTGAGCCGCTTTTCGACCGCATGATGCGTGATTCCGAGATCGATCGCGATCTCCTTGGCCGATTTGTGCTGCAACCATTCTCGCAGGCAGACCTTCTCGCGCTCGGTCAGCTTTTCGACGCCGGTTATATCTTGCATCCTTCGACGATTATGGCTCGATCGATGCCAAGGGAAGTACGGTCGGTTGGTAAATCGCGTCAAATTCTTGCGCCGACTGTGATGGTCTAAAAAAGGCTCGCTGTATGCGATGCTTCGCCCATTGACGGCATCGGGCAACAACTCCCCCTCTGTGATGAGAGAGGGGGGGTGCGCTGCTCAACCTTCTACAGCGGCGCGTTCAAAGCGCCGGTTGATGCTGCGTCCGGCCCACACGAGCCCGCCAATCGGCAGGGCCACTGCGCCTGCGAGGATGAGGAAGGCGACGAGATATCCGAGAACGGTCCCCAGCGACCCCACCGCACCTGCGACCGGGGCGAGGAAGTCGTTGGTCACCGGCACGCCGGTCTCGTACCGCACGGTCACGCGGCTGTAGGCGACGCGGCCTTCCATTTCCTTCAGCCAGCTGCGGGCCTGGTCGATCTCTTCATTGACGCGGGCGACGCTGCGTTCGGCTTCGACCAGTTCCTCGACCGTGCCGCGGCGGGTCTTGAGCACGGCCATCAGCCGGTCGCGCAATTCGGTGCGGGCGGCGATGCGCGCCTCGGTGTCGACCATTTGCTTACTGAGTTCCTGCGAACCGATCTCGGCCGACACCTGCTCGGCCCCGGCATCTTCGGCTTCGTCTTCGAGCAGCGCTCCGAAGGCGCGGGCCTGGCGGCTGGCAACGGCCATCTGCAATTCGCCATAGACTTCGTCGGCCTCTTCGCCGGACTTGCTCATGCCGAGGATCTGGCAGCTGGCCGGGCCCTGCTGTTCGCACAGGTTGGCGTGGCGGCGCTGCAGCGGGCCGATTTCGTCGGCAGGCATGCGCCAGCGATAATCGTAGAGATAGGCGAGCTTGGGCAGGCTTACGGGGAGTTCGGCGAGCGAGGGTATGGCCGAGCCTGCCGCCGCTTCCTCACTGGCTGCCTCCATCGCATCCGCGGCGGCTTCGGCTTCAACATAGTCGGCGGCATCGACCGTGGCCTCTTCGTAGTCCACTTGTTCGCTGCAGGCTGTGAGCGCCAGCAGTGATACCGCCGCGCCCGTAATCACGAATTTCCGCATCCTCATTCTCCTCTCTCACACATGGCTGTTAGCTTGTGCCTCATTTGCGCCATGTTGTTGCCATATTTGTGCCACAATTGAGTAATTGGCAAGAGGGAGAATGAAAAAGGCCCCGCTGCACGAAGCAGCGAGGCCGGAAAAAGGTATTATGTTATAAGTGTTTATGCGTTCTCCGGGACCCGTTGCTGCACCTGTTCGATCAGGGCATTCGAAAAGGCCGGGATGTCGTCCGGATTGCGCGCGGTGATCAGATTTCCGTCCACTGCTGCCTCCGAGTCGATCACATTTGCGCCTGCATTGCTGAGGTCGGTGCGGATCGACGGCCAACCGGTGACGGTGCGATCGCGAATGATGTTGGCTTCTGCGAGCAACCACGGTGCGTGACAGATTGCGGCGATCGGCTTGTTCGCTTCGTTGAATTCGCGGATCAGGCCGATCACGGTGTCATTCATGCGCAGGGCGTCGGGGTTGATCTGCCCGCCCGGCAGCAGCAGCGCGCCATAATCGTCGGCGGAGACTTCCTCGACGGTCAGATCGACCTTCACGCTGTCACCCCAGTTCTTGTCCTTCCACCCGGTGATCTCACCTTCCTCGAGGCTGGCGACGGTGGTGTCGATGCCGGCTTCTTCCAGGCGCTTCTTGGGTTTCATCAGTTCCGATTGCTCGAAACCGTCGGTGGCGATGATTAGGACGCGTTTCATAAGGGTAACTCCTTGATTTGCTGTTGTTCTTCCAATGCATGAAGGCGCAAATCGTTCCAAGGCGGCGACGGGTTGAGGCCTCGATGCGGCAAGCGGGACAGAGGGTGACGGTTGACCCGAACGGACCCACCCGCAATGTCTGCTGCAACGCGCCTATCGAGAGGGAAAGCCATGCCGACACGTCGAACCATCCTGCCCATAATCGGAGCCATGGCCCTGGTGGCCAGCGCACAGGCACAGGATGCCGCCGAGGAAACGCCGCCCCCGGCTTTCCCCGAGACCGAGATTTTCCTGTTCGACTATGACGCGAGCGCGGAGGGCGATGCGCTGTCGAACGGACGGAACGTCACCCAGCGGCCCGGGTACGACAACCAGCCCTATTTCACGCCGGGCAGCGCGACGTTCCTCTATGCGCGCGATGACGGGACGCAGACCGATATCTGGGAATACGATATCGCCAGCGGCACGCACCGGCAGATCACGCGCACGCCCGAATCCGAATTCTCGCCCACGCCTTCGCCGGACGACAAGACGATCTCGATGGTGTTCGAGCGCAACAATTCGATCTGGCAGATCGAGCGCAGCGCACCCGATGCGCCGACCTGGGCGCTGGAGGCCGCCGGGGTCCCCGAACCGGTCGGCTATTTCGCGCGCAATTATGCGAGCGGCGATATCCTCTACTGGTCACGCTATGGCTTCAACGTCGCGCTGACCAGCGCCGAGAAACCCGCCTACCACTTCATCAGCGGCCACGCCGTTCCCGCGACCCCGCATGTGATCCCGGGCAGCGCAGAGATCAGCTTCGTCCACCGCCAGACCAACGAGCAGGTCTGGATCAAGGCCTTCGACCCCGAGACCAGGGCGATCCGCCCGCTGACCCCGCTGGTCGGCACCAACGCCAACTACACCTGGACCCCCGACGGCGCGATCCTGCAGATCGAGGATGGCAAGGTGCATCGCTGGCGCGAGGATGGCGCGGGCTGGGCGGAGGTTGGCGACCTCTCCGAACCCGGCATAACCTCAGCTAACCGCATCGCGGTCAGCCCGGATGGAAAGCGGATTGCGGTGGTGGGTTTGCCAGGAAAGTAAGAGGACCCGTAATAAAATTGGCGATGGACATACTCCCTCGAGATTGCGGCCCTTGCCAAGGCGGAAGCTCTGCGACCGCCTCTGCGTCGATTGATAACTCATTCCGGGGCAATGAAAATTTCAGACGATTGCGCTTCTATGGATACTGTCTCAATTTTCAATGTGAGCGTGTCAGCAGCTTCTTTGCCTCGCTGCAATCCGGTGGTTGCCGTGCATACGCCATGAAAAAATGCGTAGTCACTGAGTTCAACAGACTCTTGATCTGCGACCATGCGACGAACAAGAAAGCTGGCCGGATCGATCCATAAGTCGACACTGCCTGCCCCTGTTGGCGTGACCTGCAGAACGACGAAACTGAAGCCCTCATGCTCCTTTTCGCCTACAACCTGAAAATCAGCCGGGAAGCGATCTGGCAAAAAATATGCGTGGGAACTTATATATGCATCTCGCCGCTGTTTTCGAAGGGTTTCATCGCGTCTGTCGATTGACACACTTCCATCTTGGCCGACCGACCAGAATTCCGTGCCATCAAAGCCGACGTGTCGAAGTTGCATCTCCCCTGCGCTAGCCCTGGCTGCTGTTGCCAGATCGCGCATCGCGCTCCACGCGTCGTAGGTAGCTTCCAATCCATTTGGCAACTCGACCTTGCCAGTCTCATGCCACCCCTCGACCCTGTCCCATGCATCTCCACCGCAAGCTTTGCGCATTTGAGCTAGGAGTACTTGTTCTCTATCGCCAATCATCTGATGATCGGCGACACTTGCGCATCCCGAAAGTGCCAATGACACTGGAACAAGCAGGAAAAGATATCTCGCCATTATCGAAGTCCTCGCAGCAACCTGCTGTACAGATGCCATACGCGCTTATTTTGACGCACCAATCGAAATGATCACCGATCGCTAGAGCGTCTGCGAGAAATCGAGGTCAGCAATTCATGCTCTCCCAATCCTGTGGAAACCCCTCTCCCTAGCTGCGCGCCGCCTTGCTAGACGGGCGGCCAATGTCCGACCCGACCGAAATCACTGAACCCGATCCCTTCGATGCCATCGTCGATGCGCCATTCGATTCTGCGCTGGAAGAGCGCTATCTTGTCTATGCGCTCTCGACCATCACGGCGCGCTCGCTGCCCGATCTGCGCGACGGGTTGAAGCCGGTCCATCGCCGCTTGCTGTGGACCATGCGGCAGTTGAAGCTGGACCCGACCAACACCTTCAAGAAAAGCGCCCGCGTCGTCGGCGAGGTGATCGGTAAGTACCACCCGCATGGCGATACCGCGGCCTATGATGCCATGGTCCGCCTCGCGCAGGATTTCGCGCTGCGTTATCCGCTGGTCGAGGGGCAGGGGAATTTCGGCAATATCGATGGCGATAACGCCGCTGCCTATCGCTACACCGAAGCGCGGCTGACCCGCACCGCCATGGCGCTGATGGCCGGTCTGGACGAAGGCACGGTCGATTTCATCCCGACCTATAATGGCGAGGAGGAGGAGCCGGAACTGATGCCGGGCCTGTTCCCCAACCTGCTGGCCAATGGCGCAAGCGGGATCGCGGTGGGGATGGCGACCAATATCCCCAGCCACAATGTCCATGAAATCATCGACGCAACGCTGGAGCTGATCGACAACCCTCATGTCGAGCACGCGCGGCTGATGGAGCTATTCCAGGGGCCGGACCTGCCGACCGGCGGCTTGATTGTCGATAGCCCGGAGGTAATCTCCAACGCCTATGAAACCGGGCGCGGGTCTTTCCGCATCCGTGGGCGGTTCCATGCGGCGGAGGCGGAGAAACAGGCGGACCAAGGCGCCGGGATCGAGCGGCTCGGCGGCGGGCAATGGCAGCTCGTCATCTCCGAAATCCCCTACCAGGTGCAGAAGGGCAAGCTGATCGAGCAGATCGCGCAGGCGATCGCCGACAAGAAGCTGCCGATCCTCGACGATGTCCGCGACGAAAGCGACGAGCAGATCCGCATCGTGCTGGTGCCGCGCAGTCGCAATATCGATCCCGAACTGCTCAAGGAATCAATCTACAAGCTGACCGACATGGAAACCCGTTTCGGGCTCAACTTGAACGTGCTCGATGCCACCCGCACGCCGATGGTGATGGGGCTGAAGGAGCTGCTGGAAAACTGGGTCCGCAGCCAGATCGAGATCCTGCAGCGGCGCACGCAGCACCGGCTCGACCAGATCGCGCGGCGGCTGGAGCTGGTCGAAGGCTATATCATCGCCTTCCTCAATCTCGACCGGGTGATCGAGATCATCCGCTACGAGGACGAGCCGAAGCAGGTGATGATGGCGGAATTCAGCCTCACCGACCGGCAGGCCGAAGCGATCCTCAACATGCGGCTGCGCAGCTTGCGCAAGCTGGAGGAGATGGAGCTCAAGCAGGAGAAGACCGACCTGCTGGCCGAGCAGGAAGAGCTGGAGAAGCTGCTCGGCTCGCCTGCGCGCCAGCGCACGCGACTGAAGCGCGACCTGAAGGCGCTGCAGAAGGAATACGGGCTCGACACAGAATTGGGCGCACGCCGCACGACCATCGCCGAGGCCGAGCCGACCGTAGAATTCAGCATGGACGCGATGATCGAGAAGGAGCCGGTCACCGTAGTGCTGAGCCAGAAAGGCTGGGTCCGCGCCGCCAAGGGCCATGTCGACCTGGAAGGCAGCAAGGACGGGTGCGGCGATTTCAAGTACAAGGAAGGCGATGGCCCGGCCTTTGCCGTCCATTGCCAGACCACCGACAAGGTGCTGCTCGCCGCCGACAACGGGCGCTTCTTCACGCTGGGCGCGGACAAGCTCCCCGGTGCGCGCGGCTTCGGCGAGCCGGTGCGCAACACGCTCGACATCGATGCCGAAGCGCAGATCGTGGCCATGCTGGTGAGCAATCCCAGGGGCCGGCTGCTGCTGGCAGCGGATACTGGCAAGGGTTTCGCGGCGGAGATGGGCGAACTGGTCGCCGAGACCCGCAAGGGCAAGCAGGTCGTCAACCTCAAGGGCGATGCGAAGCTGCGCGTCGTCCGCCCGATTGCAGATTGCGACGATCACGTCGCCGTGGTGGGCGAAAACCGCAAGCTGGTCGTGTTCAATCTCGAGGAGCTACCGGTGCTCGCCCGCGGGCAGGGCGTGCAATTACAGCGCTATCGCGACGGCGGATTGTCCGATGCCAAGACCTTCGTGCTCGACCAGGGCCTGAGCTGGCAGATGGGCGGCAAGGGCGACCGGACCCGGACCGAGACCGATATCTGGCAATGGAAGGTCGCGCGCGGCGGAGCCGGGCGCTTGCCGCCGCAGGGCTTCCCCAGAGACAACCGGTTCTGACGACCCCCTCTCCTGACCGAGAATCAAGAAGGGCCGCCGACGCCAGAGGCGCGACGACCCTTCCGATGCGACCCGAGGGCTAACCCTTGCAGGGAGGCGCAAGAGCACAGCCGCACGAGACGAGGCAGGAACTCTCCGTCCGCTAAGAGGAGGAACTGGCGGAGGGGGCTCCGTTACCGAAATTTCGGTATGACGCTTACGTAAAGGTAAGCCAATGAACCACGGCTGAAGGGTGGTGCTGCGCATAGTTCAGCCAGGCTGCCTGTTTGCGACACAGAAAGGGCCGGGCACTGCGTCGAGTGCCCGGCCCCTTTTCGACCCGAAGGCTCTGGCGGCCTTATCCGGCGGTGGCGGCTTCCTGTGCAGCAGCCACGGTTTCGGCGACCTGCTCGGCGGTGAAGCGCGCGGTCAGGATGCCATTGGCGGGAAGGGTGAAGTGCTCGCGCAGCAGCGCGACCGACCCTTCGGTCAGATCGACGACCACATTGTCGCCTTCGATCGACGCGACGGTGCCGAGCATGACGTCGTCGGCCGAGTGCACCATGGCACCTTCGACGAGTGCGGCATCGCGCTTGGCAGCGGCTTCGGCCTTCTGAGCGGCCATGATTTCGTTGAGTTGGGCCTTGGTGACCGAGATGACCGGGCCGTCGGGGCCTTCTGCCAGCACATTGGCCGGAACCGGCGCATCGTGCTCGCCGGTGGCGATCACGACAGTGGTCGCGTCGGCGGTGGTGATGGTTCCGACTTCGTTGCCTTCCGGTCCGTAGACGGTGTCGCCGACAGCAGGTGCGGCCTGGGCAGCGGTGGCGAATGCAAGAGCAGCGGCGGCGCCGACGATCTTGGTGAACTTCATTGCAAAACTCCGTTTGTCCTCGTGCTCCGACATCCTCGGCACCGTCCACTTGGGCGAACGATGCTCACGACCCGGTTGGCGGAGCTTGTGAATTCAACCGCTGCTCGCGAAAGGGCAGGCGCGGCCTGATTGGATTCCGGGGTCACCGGAAGAGCGCGCCATAACGGGATCGGTTCCCGCATGACAACATTTGGATAGGTAGCTTATCGCACCTGAAGCTCGGCTTAAGGCAAATCGCGGGCGTTCAGGGCTTCGTCGAGCAGCTCGGCAACCCGCGCTTCGGGCGGGAACCCCTCTTCGACCCACCGCGCCTCTATGCCCTGCAGGATCCGCGCAACCTCCGGGCCGGCCCCGACCCCGCGCGCGACGATCGCACCGCCCTTGAGTGGGAATTGCGGGACATGCCAGTCTTGCAGGGGCGCGGGGTCTGCGCCCGCCAGCAGCAGCCTGTCCCGTGCATTATCGAGACCTTCTTCATAGGCCAGCGGTCGTGCGCGCGTCTCGTCTTCGGGCTGTCGCCGGGCCAAGGAGACCAGCCGGTCGCGTTGGGCTCGCGACAGGCGCAGCCGCGCCGCGACGCTTTCGGCCAGCGTCGCCACCGGAGGCAGAAGCGCGGCGAGCCGCCGCAAGGGATCGGGCGCGATGGAGTATCGAGCCTCGCTGGCAATCAGGGCTTGCAGCCGCGCGACTTCCGCCTTGCCGGCTTCGGACAAGATGACGGGCAGCACCCCGCGCTCGCGCATCCGCGCGATCGTAGGCGCCGGATCGGGCAGGGCGAGCAGGCTCAGCAATTCCATCGCCACGCGCTCGCGGCTCAGGCCCTTGAGCGTTTCGGCAAGCTCGGCGCAGGCTTCCTCGGCCTCTTCGTCCAGCTCCGCGCCGAACCGCGCCTGGAAGCGGAAATAGCGGAGAATACGCAGGTGGTCTTCACGGATACGTTCACGCGCGTCGCCGATAAAGCGGACACGGCGCGCCTCAAGGTCCTCGAGGCCGCCGAAAAAATCGCTGATCGCCAAGGTCTTCGGGTCAGCGTACAGCGCGTTGATGGTGAAATCGCGCCGCGCCGCGTCATCGCGCCACTCGCCTGCAAAGGCGACGGTGGCGCGGCGCCCATCGGTACTGACATCCTTGCGCAGGGTCGTGATCTCGACCGGCCCGCCCGGCAGGATGGCGGTGACGGTGCCGTGATCGATGCCTGTCGGGACGGTGCGGATGTCGGCAGCGGCCAAGCGCTCCATCACATCCTCAGGCAACAGCGGCGTCGCCGCATCGACATCCTTGACAGCATCGCCCAGCAGCGTGTCGCGCACCGCGCCTCCCACCCAGCGCAGATTGTCGGCGCCCAGCACACCGACCAGCGACGCGAGGTCGTCGCGCTGGGTCCATGGGGCTGATGGCAAGATTTGCTGCATCCAACATCCGTTCGGGCTGCGCCTGTCCAAGCCCCGTCCTTCACTAATAACCCTGCGCTATAAGAAAGTACGACCCTTCGACAAGCTCAGGGTGAACGGAGACGGGATAAGGAACCTCAATCGAACAGTTCGGTCAGTTCCAGCCGGTGGGCGAGATTGGCGATGATCGCCGCGGTCACGCCCCAGATGCGATAGCCTTCGTAATGCATCTCGTAATAGGTCCGCTCGGCCCCGCGCCATAGCACCGTGTTGGCGGTGTAGTTCGACCGGTCGAACAGGGTTGCGAGTGGCACTTCGAACCAGCTTTCGACCTCGCCGGGATTGGGCACCAGCGGCAGGTCGGGCGGGACAACGCCGAGGACGGGCGTCACGTCGAACCCGGTGCCGGTGATGTAATTGTCGGTCGCGCCGATCACGCGCACCTTCTCGCGCGGCATGGCAAGCTCTTCCTCCGCTTCGCGCAAGGCGGCCTCGAGCGGCGTTTCGCCCTCGTCGATCTTGCCGCCGGGAAAGGCGACCTGGCCGGGGTGGCTGCGCAGCCCGGTCGGGCGTTGGGTCAGGATCACACCGGGCTCGGCGCGCTCGACGACCGGGATCAGGACGGCGGCAGGTTTGGGTCTGCCTTCCGCGAAGCGCTCGTCGGTGATCAGGTCGGGATGCGGATAGCCATGGCCGTCGTCGAACACGCGCTGGAGCCGTTCGAAGAAAGTGCTCATGCGGGCAGCAGCGAAAAGGTCTCGCCTTGGCTGGTCACGGTCCAGTCGTCGCCCAGCGCGAGCGCATGCTCGGCCAATTGCTCGTAGGTGCTGCGATTGAGCCGGGCCTCCAGCCCGCCACGCACGTTGAGATAAATCGCCGGCGTTTCGGCATCGCCGCGCGCGACGAGCGGGTGGTCGGGTCCGGCGACGATCAATTCGTCGGTATTGAGCCGGAAGGCCAGCGCCCCGTCGCGCTCGACCATGTCGGTTGCCACGAAGGCTGCGTCCTCGACCTGGATCGCCAGCTTCTCGAACGGCGAGAGCAGGTGGTGGCTGCCGTCCTCGTCGCGGACCAGCAGGCCGGAGAAGGCGCGCACCATTGCCGGGCGCGTTATCGGGCTGCCGTCATGATACCAGGTGCCGTCCGCCGCGATGCGCATGCGGCTGTCGCCCGTCCGCTCGGGCGCCCAGTGTTCGACCGGCGGCAGCTTTCGCGCCGCGACCTGCTCGGCAATTTGATCGAGCGTCAGGTCGGCCAGTTCGGGAGGGGGTTGGTACGGCATGGCTCTCGCATGGCAGAATGCGCGAGCACGCTCAATGTATCCCGAGTGTCGCTATCCAGCCCAGGGACCGAGCATGCCCTCATCGGGCAGGATGCCGGGATTGTCGCAGCGCAGCAGCAGGCGAGCGGGGTCGTATGGTCCCGGGCAATGCCAGTTGCCGGTGTGGTCGGCGGAAAAACCCCATTGCCCGTAATACTCCGCGTCGCCGATCATGACCTGCGGCAGCGCAGATGTCCCGTCGGCTGCCATCGCTTCGACCGCGCCCAGCGCCGCGCCCATCAGCGCCTTGCCATAGCCTTCGCCCTGCAGCGCAGGCAGCACGGCGACCGGACCGACCATGATCAGCGGATGGCCCTTGACATCGGGGGTTGCGAGCGCGACCGGCCAGAGCTGGATGCTCCCGGCGAGAAAGTCGCCGTCGTCGAGCGCGGCGAAACTCAGCGCTTCGAGCCAGGGGCTGCCCTCGCGGACGCGATAGGCGGTGCGCGCCATGCGGTCTTCACCGAAAGCCTCGTCGAGTAATTGCTCGACCAATGCGGGTTCGACCGCAGACAAGGGGATGATCGTCGCCATCGGGCGCGCCGGTTAAGGCCGCGAAGCGGCGCTGTCGAGCAAGATCGGGTTTGTGCGAGCCTAGCTGGCGCTCGGCGTCAGCTTGCGCAATCGCCCGTCGTCGCCGTCTTCCAGCACGTAGATCGCGCCGTCCGGCCCCTGCACGATTTCGCGCAGCCGCTCGCCGAAGTCGTAGCGCGCGATCTCTTCGGCCGACGTGCCTTCCATGTCGAGGTGGATGATGGCCTGCGTCTTGAGCCCGGCGATCAACAGGTCGCCGCTCCAGTCGCCGAACATCGACCCCGAATAGAAGATCATATCACCCGGCGCGATCACCGGTGTCCAGCCGAATACGGGCGCGCGCAGGTCCGGACGGGTATCGTTGTCCGGGATTGGCGTGCCGTTGTAATTGTCGCCATTCGAAACCACCGGCCAGCCGTAATTGACGCCGCGCTCGACGAGATTGAGTTCGTCACCGCCGGCCGGCCCATGTTCCAAATCCCACAGGCGGCCCGCGTCGTCGAAAGCGAGGCCGAGAATGTTGCGATGGCCGTAGGACCAGATCTCGCTGCCGACCGGGTTGTTGGCCGCCGGGCTGCCGTCGAGATTGAGCCGCACGATCGTCCCCAGCGTGTTCGAGGTGTCCTGCGCCGGATCCTGCTTCTGCCGGTCGCCGCTCGCGACATACATATATCGCTCGTCGGGCGAGAAGGCGATGCGGTGCGAATAGTGCCCGCGCCCGGTGACCTTCGGAGCCTGACGCCAGATGACGGCGAGATCTTCGATCGTGCAGGCGTCGGCTTGCTGGCAGGCAAGCTGGCCGCGGCCCACGACCGCACCGCGCGTGTCGCCAGCGCCGGCTTCGGCCCAGCTGAGATAGATCGTGCGGCTGTCGATCGTGTTGGCGGCTTCGGAGGGCAAAAAGGCGATATCGCCTAGACCGCCCTGACCGCCATAGTCCACTTCCGGCACGCCGGTGACCGTCCCGAGACGACCGGTGCGGGTGTCGACGAATTTCATCGTCCCGGCCTTTTCGGTAATGAACAGCGTGTGCGTGCCCGGCGCAAAAGCGGCGGCCCAGGGCTCGGCGAACGTTCCCATGTCGCTGACGGCGAAGGGGCCTATTTGCGCATCGGCTTCCATCGCGGTCGGACTAGGGGTCGACTGCGCTTCGGCGCTATCCCCCGAATAGGCGCTGCCGCAGCTTGCGAGGGCGATGGCCGGGAGCGACAGAAGGGCGAGCGATGTGAAGCGTGTCTGGATCATGGTTTCTGAAACTCCCGAAGATGCAATCGTTTCCCGGCCCGAAGCGCAAGGATGCGTGTTCGGCGTCGACGAGGCCGGGCGCGGGCCCTTGGCCGGTCCGGTCGTCGCCGCCGCAGTGGTGCTGGGAGATGCCTACCCCAAGGGGCTCGACGATTCCAAGAAGCTGACCGCCAAACGACGCGCGGTGCTCGACGAAGATATCCGCAAGACATGCGGCTGGGGGGTCGGCGTGGTCGATGTCGAAGAGATCGATACGCTCAATATCCTCGGCGCGACCATGCGGGCGATGAGCCTCGCGGTACAGGGACTTGCAGCCAAGCTTGGTGGCGATCCCGATATGGTGTTGATCGATGGCAACCTGACCCCGCATGGCCGCTGCGACCTCTGGCAATGGGAGGCGCAGGCGATCATCGGCGGTGACGGGATCGAGCCGGCGATCTCCGCTGCCAGCATCGTCGCCAAGGAGTGGCGCGACCGGATCATGACCGAGGCGGCGCAGGACTATCCCGAATACGGCTGGCTTTCGAACAAGGGTTACGGAACCGCGCAGCACCTCGAAGCGCTAAGACTGCATGGACCGACGCCGCTGCACCGCCGCAGCTTTGCGCCGGTCGCGCAGCAGGAGCTATTTCGATGAGCGCTTTCGCCTATTCCGACATTCCCGACCAGTCCGGCAAGACCGCCATCGTAACCGGTGCCAATACCGGATTGGGCTATTGTATCGCCGAAGCGCTGGCCCGCAGCAAAGCCAAGGTGCTGCTCGCCTGTCGCAGCGAAGACAAGGCGCGCGAAGCGATGGATCGCATCGCCGAAGCCGTGCTGGGTGCGGACACCGAATTTCTCGAACTCGATCTGCAGGACATGGACTCGATCCGTGGCGCGGCAAAAGCAGCGCAAAGTCAAGCGCGGCTCGATATTCTCGTCAACAATGCCGGCATCATGGTCCCGCCCTTGAAGCTGGCGATGGGCGTCGAATCGCAATTTGCCACCAACCACTTGGGCCATTTCGCCCTGACGGGTCTGTTGCTCGACAAGCTGGCGCAAAATGGCGGTGCCCGGATCGTCAATCAGTCCAGCATCGCGCATCGCGGCGCGAAGATCGGTTTCGACAATCTCGACGGGGCCAAAGGATATTCGCGCCAGCGCTTCTACGGACAGAGCAAGCTTGCCAACCTGCTCTTTACCTTCGAACTCGACCGGCGTTTGCGGGCGGCGCAATCGCCGGTTTCGGCCTATGCCGCACACCCCGGTATCGCCGAGACCGAGCTCATGCGCCATCTCGGCCCGCTGGCGTTGATGGGCAAAGTCGTCGGTGTGTTTCTCAACAGCGCCAAGGACGGAGCCTTGCCCGCGCTTCAGGCAGCGACATGGCCCGATGCCGAGCCGGGCGGCTATTACGGGCCCTACGGCCTCGGCGAGATCAGTGGTCCGCGATCCGGGCGGGCGATCGCCAGCCGCACCGCGCGCGATCCCCTGCTGGCTGCGCGTTTGTGGGAGATTTCGGTCGAATTGACCGGGGTAGACCCCGGCCTCCCGGCCGACGACGTCGAGCAGGATATTTGAGCGCTACGCTACACAGGCGTCGGTCAGGCCAGAAGCCTGCGCGCATGATCCGCGATGAGCTGTGCGATCTCGGCATAGGTCTCGCTTAACGCCGTGCGCTCGCGCCAGACGGCGGCGATCGAGCGGGTGGCCGACCAACCTTCGATATCGAGCCGCGTGACCATGTCCTCGCCGCCGGTCTCGGCCCGCAGGTAAAGCTCGGGCAGGAAAGCCAGTCCAAGGCCTGACCCGGCCATCTGCCGCACGCTGTCGAGACTGGTGCCCTGGTAGTCGCGCAAGAGATAAGCGCCGAGTTCGCCGCACATGGCTTCGGTTTGCCGGTGCAGGTGGTGCGCCGGATCGATGCTGAGAACGGCTTCCCCTGCAAGGTCCTCGGGCTCGCGCACCTTCATTGTCGCCAGCTTGTGATCGGGCGGGCCGACCAGTTGCAGAGGTTCGCGAAACAGCGGCTCGATATGCAGGCCCGGCTCGGCGACGGGCAGGGGTGCCAGCATCATGTCGAGCTCGCCGCGAGCCAGCTCCGCCAGCTGCTGGTCCGGAATGCCTTCGCGGATGTAGAGCTTCAGATCGGGAAAATCGCGGTGCAGGTGCAGGATCGCTGAAGGCATCAGGTACGGGCCCAGCGTCGGCGTCACGCCGAAACGGATCGTGCCGGCCATCCCGCAACGGCTCTGCTCCGCCAGACGGCGGATTTCCTCGACTTCGGTGAGCACCTGCCGCGCGCGCCGCGCGAGTTCGCGGCCGGTTGGCGTCATCGCCGGAGGGGTGCCGCGTTCGACCAATGTGACGCCGAGCCGCTCCTCCAATTGTTTCAATTGCTGGCTCAGCGTTGGCTGGCTTACGTGACAGCGGGCCGCAGCTCGGCCGAAATGGGCAAGCTCGTCGAGTGCGACCAGATATTCCAATTGGCGAAGCGTGGGCATGATAGTTTCTGACTATCGAATAAGGGGTATTCTTTCAATCGGGTTTATCGGCACCAATCCGCCATTTCGCCGTTGTCGGGGTGATGTCCACCTCTTGGAGAGCGCCATGCAAGACTATCTCGACCGCCTTCGCCGCCGCCATCGCAGGCTCGATCGGCTGATCGATACGTCGAAGGCGCTTGGCAAGCAGGAGGAGCTGAAAGCCCTCAAACGGATCAGGCTGCGACTGAAAGACCAGATCGCCGCCTTCACCGCTCGATCCCGCCATCCCCAAGGCGGGTGACCTTAGCGGCGCGCGAACGCAACCCTTCCCATCCCCCCCCCCTCGTTCGCGTGCCGCCCCCTTTTTCGCTATGCGCGCGTTAACGCACTGACCGATCTCCTGAGAAAGACGGAGCAACCCGATGTTTTACACCGCCGCTACGGCCCTGCGCGACTTCTTGAAACAGGAGAGCGCCGGGGGCATCGTGTTGATGTTTGCGGCTGTGCTGGCGTTGATCTTCGCCAATACTGCGCTGGCCGATACCTACTTCTCGGTGCTGGCGACCGAGATCGCGGTGACAGTCGGCGGCGGCGGCATCGAGAAGCCTGCGCTGTTGTGGATCAACGATGGTCTGATGGCGGTCTTTTTCTTTCTCGTCGGACTGGAAGTGAAGCGCGAAGTGCTGACGGGCCAGCTGTCGAGCTGGAAGCAGGCCTCGTTGCCGCTGATCGCGGCGTTCGGCGGCATCGTGCTGCCCGCGCTGGTGTTCTACGGTATCAATTCGGGCACTCCGGAAAATCTCTCCGGCTGGGCGATCCCGGCGGCGACCGATATCGCCTTCGCGCTGGGCATACTGGCGCTTCTCGGCAAGCGCGTGCCGGTCGCGCTCAAGGCGCTGTTGCTCGCCATCGCGGTGATCGACGACATCGCCGCCATCGCCATCATCGCGATCTTTTACACGCCGGGTGTCGAGCTCGCGATGTTGGGGGCTGCGGCAATCACGCTATTGATCCTGAGCGCCTTCGGGCGGGCCAAGGCCGGCTCCAGCATCCCCTATATCGTGCTTGGGATCGTGCTGTGGTACTTCGTCCTCAAGTCGGGCGTCCATGCCACCTTGGCCGGTGTCGCGCTGGCGATGACGGTCCCGCTGATCGATCGCAAGGGCAACCACATGCTCGAACATATGGAGCATGCGCTGCACAGCTGGGTCGCCTTCCTGGTCGTGCCGATCTTCGCGCTCGCCAACGCCGGGGTCTCGTTCGAAGGCGTGGAACTGTCCGCCCTGTTCGCACCGTTGCCGCTTGGCATCGCGCTCGGCCTAATCGTCGGCAAGCAGGTCGGTATCTTCGGCTTTGCCTGGCTCGCGGTCAAAACGGGCTTCGCGCAGCTACCGTCCAGCGTCGGCTGGTTACAGGTCTGGGGCCTGTCGCTGGTCGCCGGTATCGGCTTCACCATGAGCCTGTTCATCGGCAACCTCGCCTTCGCCGATCCGGCGCAGATCAATGCCGTCAAGATCGGCGTGCTGTCGGGCTCGCTCATCGCCGCGCTGGTCGGTATCGCGATCCTCGTCCTCGGCGCGAAGGCGCCTGCCGCGAAGTCGGCTGACGAGCGGGTGCAAGCTCCGGCATGACCACAGCAATACTGGCAATCATCGGCGGGCTCATCGCGCTCGCCATCGGCGGCGAGTTGCTGGTGCGCGGCGCGGTCGCGCTGGCGCGGCGGCTCGGCATATCGAACCTGCTGACCGGCCTCGTGATCGTGGGTGCGGCGACATCGATGCCCGAGATGGTCGCGAGCGTTCAGGCCGCGCTGATCGGCTCGCCCGAGATCGCCTGGGGCAACATCGCCGGCTCCAACATCGCCAACTCGCTGCTGATCCTCGGTGCGACCGCGCTGATCGCACCGATCGCCATCACCGGCATCGGGAAGCGCGATGCGGCGGTGGCCGTGGGCGCATCGGCGCTGATGTGGGTGCTGGCGTGGTGGCAAACGGGAACCATATGGCTGGGCGTTGCCCTGCTGGCGTTGCTCGGGCTCTATATCGCCTGGCGCTATTCGCACCCGCGGGTTCTGGCGGACGAGGACGTGGGCGAGGGCGGCGACCTGGGTCTCGGACCCGCGCTGGCGCTCACTTTGGGCGGGGTAGGCGTGCTGGTCCTGGGCGGCACCTGGCTGGTCGGCGGCGCGATCGATATCGCGCGCATGGCGGGCATCAGCGAGACCGTGATCGGCCTCACCATCGTCGCCGTCGGCACCTCGCTGCCGGAACTGGCCGCCTCCGCCGCCGCCGCGTTTCGCGGCAAGCCCGGCCTCGCGATCGGCAATGTCGTCGGCTCCAACATCTACAACATCCTGCTGATCGGCGGCGCGACGATGCTGCTCGCGCCGTTCCCGATCCCGGCCGAGCTGGCACTGGTGCAGATCCCGCTGGTCATCGGTTCTGCCGTGCTGATCTGGGCGCTGCTCGCCTACGGCCAGCGGATCGGGCGGATCACCGGCGCGCTGCTGCTGGCGGGGTTCGCCGCCAACACCGCGCTGCAGTTTCTCTAGACCTCGCTGCACAGGCGAGCCTTTTCGGCCACACCCCTCCATATCGAGTCCGCAAAAGCCCACCGGACTCAATATCTTGTGCCGGACACCTTCTGTTCTCGCTGAGGTTGACGCGACGTTAACCATAGTCTGCGAAACTTCGGTCTTGACGCGGAGTCCGCTTGGACTCACCCTGTGGATAACTGGAGTGACGGGGGAAGATGATGGGGGTCGTGGAGACCACGAAACAGCGCGTGCGCCGTGCGAGCAAGCTGGTCGCAGTGCCGAAGGAAACGCTCCCGTTGGGGCAGATCCTCTCCGGCGATTGCGTCGAGGCCATGCGCTCACTGCCCGACGCCAGCGTCGATCTCGTCTTCGCCGATCCGCCTTACAACCTGCAACTCGGCGGCGATCTCAACCGCCCCGATGGTAGCCATGTCGATGCCGTCACCGATCATTGGGACCAGTTCGACAGCTTTGCCATCTACGACCAATTCACCCGCGAGTGGCTGACCGAGGCCAAGCGCATCCTCAAGCCCGACGGCGCGCTGTGGGTGATCGGCAGCTATCACAACATCTACCGCGTCGGCGCGATCCTGCAGGATTTGGGCTTCTGGATCCTCAATGACATCGTCTGGCGCAAGACCAACCCGATGCCCAATTTCCGCGGCACCCGCTTCACCAATGCGCATGAGACGCTGCTGTGGGCGAGCCAGGGCGAGAAGGCGAAGTACCACTTCAACTACACCGCCATGAAGACGCTCAATGACGAGCTGCAGATGCGCAGCGACTGGGTGATCCCGATCTGCAACGGGGCCGAGCGGCTCAAGGAAAACGGCACCAAGGCGCACCCGACGCAAAAGCCCGAGGCGCTGCTCTATCGCGTGCTGCTGGCGACGACGGAGAAGGGCGACGTGGTGGTCGACCCGTTCTTCGGCACCGGCACCACCGGCGCGGTTGCCAAGCGGCTGGGCCGCGAGTGGATCGGCTGCGAGCGCGAGGATGTCTATCGCGGCGTGGCGATGAAGCGGATCGAGAAAGAACTGCCGCTCGACGAAAGCGCGCTCAAGGTGATGCAATCGAAGCGCGCCGCGCCCAAGGTGGCCTTCGGCGCGCTTGTGGAGGCAGGGTTCCTCAAGCCCGGCACCGAAGTGTTCGACACAAAACGCCGCTGGGTCGCGACGGTGCGCGCGGATGGCTCGCTGGAATGCGGGAAGCAGACCGGCTCAATCCACGGCCTCGGCAAGGAGCTGCAAGGCGCCCCCAGCTGCAACGGCTGGACCTTCTGGCATTACGAGGATGAGGGCGTGGCGAAGCCGCTGGACGCCGCGCGGCAGCTGTATCTGCTGGCGGTGGAGGATTGAATTGAACTTGGCAGATTAAAGGCTCCTTATGGGTGGTTTGCTGACAGGCCGCATTTGTTGCGAAGAACTCCGCGAGTAGCCTGTCCGGTTTCAAGATATAGCAATGTGCTAATCGCAAAGCGGAAAAGCCAAACGCTACTCTACTGCACCAAATAGACGATCAGACCACGCGTAGATCATCCGGTCGCAGGCCATATCGCGCGTAGCAACGCAGATGAATGTGACTTCATCCTCCGGAAATCTCTGTGCCGCGACGTTCATTCCATATCCGAATCCGCCATGCCCCCAAAGCGGATGCTTGCCGCCCTGGGTGACAAACCCGAGGCCGTACCAGCCCGTCTCACTGGCTTCGGTAGCTATCGCAAGCGTGTCGCTGGACAGGAGAATGTCCGACCTGAGGGCGTTAAAAAATCGCAACAGGTCGATCGCGCTGGCAACTCCGCCCCCGGCAGCCGTTCCTCTCCATGGGAGCACATCGGTTGCCGCAATGGGCTCAGGCTCGCTTTCAAAGAAGGTCGTATAGCCGACGGGAATATCCGCGATATGTTCCAAGTCCGGAAACGACGCATGCGTCATTCCGGCAGGGTCGAATACGTTCTGCTGGATAAAATTCTGGTAGGACTGCCCCGACACTCGCTCAATCACCGCGCCGAGCAGAATGAACCCATAATTTGAATAATCGAACTTGCTGCCCGGTGGAAAGGCAGGCGCACGGCTGCCGTTTAGCTTGATCAGATCGTCGATGGTCCGGACCCACGCCCGGTTGGCACCGTCTTCGCGCTGAAGGATGCCATCCTCGCCAGTCCCGCCGCGATGGCCCAGCAACTGCCTGATTGTAACTTTCGCCATTTCACTGTTCGGATAATCTGACAGGTAGCGGGAAAGCGAAGCGTCCAGTTCAACTTGGCCTTTCTCGACAAGCTGTAGAATACCCACCGCGGTGAACATCTTGCCGGCGGATGCCAGAAACATCGGTGTCTCTAGAGTAATTGGTCGTTCATCGTCTTTGCTGAAGGTTCCTGCCGTATAGGTCCACGGCTCCTTCCCGTCGCGTACCACGATCATCGATCCAGTGAAGCTGTCCAATCCCGCCAACCGGTCCGCAATGTCCCGAGTGGCCGCTAGCGTCCGCGCCTCGGACATGGCGAACGGTTGGAGCTTGAATTCCTCGAGTGTCTCCCCGTCATCCGCTACTCCGAAGCTCACTCGGAAAAGTGCAGGAAAGCACCGCTGGCTCAGAAGGGCGCGAAAGGATTTGTCGCTTTCGTCTTCAATTCGCGCCAGGTGGAACCCACACGTCTCAGCGCGCAAATTCCGAGCGGTCACTGCATCGGCGTCTCCCAGATGTTCTTCATAGAACTTCTGGATTGTCGCTTTATCACCTGAATTGAAGGCGGTGAGCCATTTCTCGAAATGGCTGGCGGCCGGCTCGGCCGCGACATTTGCGGACATGCAGGTCAGCAACGAACAGCCAAGCAGCCCTACCAATTTCATCCTACCTCTCTCCCGAAATTTTTCCGTAGCGTCCAAAGAAGCGCGTTCATGCCCCAAATTCCCTGCGTACAAAATATTGGTGGCATCAGCTTGAGAAACTTACGCCGTTAGCTGCCCTCGCCCCTAACGATTCGGACGGCTGCTGTCGGCAGCCTCGTTAGTAGCTTCGGAAGTCCGATATTGGGGTCGTTTCAAGACGAGCCTGAATCGGTCTCCTTTGACTTGCTCTTGGGTCTCACTCTCGAACGGCTTAGTGCAGCCGCGGTTATAAGGCCGGACCTCGGCTCAATTCCGGGGCAACGCAGAGTGGGTATAAAGGCAGACGCACTGTCCTACACCCGCCACCCGCGATACATCCGTGCAAATGCGCAACCACGCCCCTTTCCATCCGCACGCCGAAAGGCGAAATGCACCCTCCAGCTTTTTTGCTTCAGGACCGTGTTCCATGTGTTCCATCCTGTTGGATTGCGCGAGGTAAGCCTTCGATATGACCGAGACCGTCTACATCCGCCCCATCGGCTTTGTGCCGGGTCCGCAGGCGGAGGAGGGGGATGCGATCCGGTTGGCGGGGAGCATGGTCTATGCGCATCGCTTTGCGGTGATCCTGCGCCGGGATGGCCAAGTGGCGGAGCGTTGGACCTGCTCGCCCGAGCATATCGCGCAGGTGCTGGGCGAGCTGCCCGACAGCGTCGGGGCGGAGGCGGAGACGCAGTGGGCCAATCTCACCATCACGCATCCGCCGCTGTCGCTGGGCGAGCGCACGGTGCGGCTCGACCAGCCGCAGGTGATGGGCATCCTCAATGTCACGCCCGACAGTTTTTCCGACGGCGGCAAGTTCCTCGGTGCTGATGGTTCTTGGCCCGAAGCCGGCAAGGCGCAGGCTGCGGCGATGCTGGAGGCGGGCGCGTCGATCATCGACATCGGCGGCGAGAGCACGCGGCCCGGTGCCGAGGTGGTGATCGAAGACCACGAGATCGAACGCGTGCTGCCCGCAGTCGAATATTGCGCCGCGATGGGCGCGGCGATCAGCGTGGACACCCGCCGCGCCGGGGTGATGGCGGCGGCGCTCGATGCGGGGGCGAGCATCGTCAACGATGTTTCGGGCCTGCAATATGATCCGCGCAGCGCCGAACTGGTCGCCGCACGCGGGTGCCCGGTGATCCTGATGCATGCGCCGGGAAGCGGGCAGGACCTGCATGAAGGCGGGGACTACGAAAGCGTAGTGTTCGACGTGTTCGACCAGCTCAAGGCGCGGCGCGATACGGCGGTGGCGGCGGGGATTTCGGCGGATAGGATCATGCTCGATCCCGGGCTGGGCTTCGGCAAGAAGCTGTCGGACAACACCGCGCTGATCAACGCGCTGCCGCTGTTCCACGCACTCGGCCACCCGATCCTGCTCGGCGCGAGCCGCAAGAGGATGATCGGGGCGCTGAGCAACGAAGCGCCGGTCGAGCAGCGGCTTGGCGGTTCTATCGCGCTGGCGGTGGCGGGGATGGATGCCGGGGCGCATATGCTGCGGGTCCACGATGTCGCGGAGACGGTGCAGGCGCGCAATGTGTGGCGCGGCCTGCGGGATGCGGCGCTGACCGACTTTAGCGACCTGGCGATGTGATGATGAAATCTCCGAACACCCGATGCCGTTCGTGCTGAGCTTGTCGAAGCACTGTCCTTCTTCTGGCAAGCGCGGCACCAGAAGAAAGTACGGCCCTTCGACAAGCTCAGGGCGAACGGATAGAGGCGGTTGGTCAAGGAATTGAAACGCTGCGCTGCAATGCGCGACCTGATGAAGGACAAAGGACACACAATGCGCTCGCTACTCGCCGCCATCCCCCTCGCTCTTGCCGCACCGCTTGCGGCACAAGGCGCCACCGTCGACGCCGCGCCGAGCGACTTCCTCGAAGGCTATTACGCCAAGCTCCGTCAGGACATCACGCTCCCGGCCGCGCCGGTCGGTGTGCCGCTGCCATCGACCGCCGCGACGCTGACCCGCATCGCCTTCGGCAGTTGCAACCACCAGTCGCGCAGCCAGCATATGTGGGCGCAGATTGCGGCGACCGATCCGGACCTGTTCCTGTTCATCGGCGACAACAATTACGGCGACCAGGGTTGGGCGGGCGATGCCGCGCTGACGACCCTGCGCGAGGCCTATGCGGTGCAGGCCGAGACACCCGAACTGGCGGCATTTCGCGGGCAGGTCCCGATGATGGTGACCTGGGACGATCACGACTACGGCTTCAACGACGGCGGCGGCAGCTTTGCGTTCAAGACCTGGTCGGAGACGCTGTTCGAGACCTTCTGGGACAGTACGGCCGAAGTGAAATCGCGCCCCGGCATCTATGAGAGCCGGATATTCGGGCCCTCCGATCGCCGCACGCAGATCATCATGCTCGATACCCGCTTCTTCCGTTCGGAGCTCGAGCGCATGGAATATCAGGACGAGCGCCCGCCGCTCGGGCCCTATGTGCAGAGCGATGACCCGTCTAAGACCATGCTGGGCGAGGCGCAATGGGCATGGCTTGAGCAGGAGCTGGCCAAGCCCGCCGACCTGCGCATCATCGTCTCCTCGATCCAGGTGCTGACCGATGCGCATGATTACGAAAGCTGGGAAGCGCTGCCGCTGGAACGGCGCAAGCTCTACGAAATGGTCGGGCAGCGGGAGGACAGCGGCGTCGTCTTCCTCAGCGGCGATCGCCACGCGGGGGGCATTTATGCCGACACCCCGCTGAGCGCCGGCGAGCAATTGTGGGAGCTGACCAGTTCCTCGCTCAACTATTCCTTCAGCTCGACCGAAGCGAACACCGCGCGCGAACCCGACCCGCGCCGCCTCACCGATTTCATCTCGGAAGAGAATTTCGGCCTGGTCGAGATCGACTGGGACGCGGAAACCGTCACGCTCAGCCTGCGCGGCAGCGAAGGCGAAGTGCGGGTGAGCGAAACGATGAATTGGGGCGCGCCCGTCAGCGATGCTCCGATGATCATGGAGGAAAGCGGCTCAGGAGCCGGGTGAGGCTGCCGAGCCCGCCAGCAACCCGCCGTCGAGCGTGAGCTCGGCACCGGTCATGTAGCCGCTCTCGTCGCTGGCGACATAGACGCAGAGCGCCGCGACTTCCTCGACCGTGCCGAAACGCTTCAGCGGCGTGTCTGCGACCAGCGCCGCCATCTTGGCCTCGCGGTCCGGCCCGTCGCCCAGCATCGGTTCCCAGATCTCGGTCAGGATCGCGGCCGGGTGGATCGAATTGCAACGGATCGCCCAACCTTGCTGCGCGCAATAAAGCGCGACCGACTTGGTGTGGTTGCGGATCGCCGCCTTGCTCGCCGCATAGGCCGCCGCGCCGGGTATGCCGACAAGGCCCGAGCGGGAGGACATGTTGATGATCGAGCCGCTGCCCTTCGCCTTCATGGCACGGATCGCATAGCGGCAGCCAAGGAAGGTCCCGTCGCTATTGACCGCATGGACCCGCCGCCATTCGGCCAGCGAAGCGTTCTCCGGGTCATGCGGGCCGGGGCTATCCTCGAAACCGGTGATACCGGCATTGTTGAACAGGACATCGATGGCGGGAGCCGCATCAGCCAGATCCTCCCAGTCGCTCTCGTGCTGGACGTCGAGCTTGTGGAAACGGCAACGGAGTTCGTTGGCAGCGGCCTGTCCGGCCTCTTCGTCGATATCGGTGAGGATGACGTCCGCACCTGCGGCGAGAAAGGCCTTGCAGGTCGCAAAGCCAATCCCGCGCGCACCGCCGGTCACCACACAGAGCTTGTCGTCGAGTTTCGCCATCGCCCCCGCATATGGGAGCGAAAGGCCGCGCGCAATCGCGCTAGCCGCCGATGCGCTCCATCAGCGAAGCAAGCGCTGTGGCAATCCAGGCCTCGTCGACATTCTCGTAACGGGTGTGGACCGGATCGCCCTTGGCGACGGTGAAGTCGCTGCGTTCGATGGTGCCTATCGAAGCGATGGCGCGGCCCTTGTCGAGCGCGATGGCCAGCGCGGCGACGCGTTGGCCGTGGACCTTGACGACGAAGCGCTTGGTGTTGCCTTCGCCGCCTTCCTCGTTGATGTCGATATCGCTGCGATCGTCCACCGCGCCTTTGACGAGCTGGACAAGCCGCACGAGCTTGGGCGCTTCGTCCCGCCCCCAGCGCATCCGTTCGAAATTGTCGGCATCGACCTTGCGCGACAGGCGATCGAGAGCGTCGCGGAAACTATCATCTGCCGGGGCAGCGCTTTCGGCTGCTTCGAGCTTGGGTGCGGGGCCATCAGGCATTGCGATGTGTTCCTAGGCCGCGTTGTCGATGCCGAGATCGCTCAGCTTGCGATAGAGCGTCGAACGCCCGATCCCAAGTCGACGGGCGACTTCGGTCATGCGGCCGCGATAGTGGCCGATGGCTAGACGGATCACGTCGGCTTCGATCTCGTCGAGCGGGCGCAGATTGCCATCTTCGGTGTAGAGCATGACGCCGACGGCCTCGGGCAGGCTGGCACCGGTCTCGGCGAGTTCGCCGACGATCTCGGACAGCTGCGGGAAATCTCGCGAGGTCAACGCTTCGCCTTCGCAGAACACAGCGGCGCGGAACAGCACGGCCTGCAACTGGCGGACGTTGCCCGGCCAGTCATAGGCACCGAGCAGGCCGAGCGCACTGTCGGCGAGCGACAGGTGCTTGAGACCCGGCTGTTCGCCGATGCGGCCGAGGAAGTGGCGGGCCAGCGCCGGGATGTCACCCGGCCGCTCGCGCAAGGGCGGCAGGCAGATCTTGGTCGCGGCGATCTGTTCCAGCAGGTCCGCTTCGAAATGGCCGGCTTCGACCAGGTCTTCGAGCGGCAGATTGCTTGCCGTGAGCAGGCGAATGTCGATCTTGAAGCCGTGCTTGGCCCCGATCGGGCGCACGATACCTTCTGCCAGCGTGGCCGAAAGCCGCTGTTGCAGTTCGCCGCTCAGGCGATCGATCTCGTCGATGATGAGCGTGCCGCCGTCGCAGAACTGGAGCGCGCCGACCTGGCGGTCGAAAGCGCCCGGGAAAGCGTTTTGCTCATGCCCGAACAGCGCGGATTCGATCGAATTGGCGGGAATGCCGCCGATATTGATCATGCGGAACGGCGCCTTGGCACGCGGGCTGGCCGCATGCATGGCGCGTAAAAGCATTTCCTTGCCGGTGCCGCTTTCGCCTTCGATCAGCACGTGGCCATGGCCGCGCGCGATCTTGGCGGCGCGGGCGAGCGCGGTGCGGAAGGCGGGCTCGGTGCCGATCATGGCATCGAAATCGAGCACCGCGGGCATCTTTTCCGTCAGCGGCTGGAGTTCGTCCTTCGGTGCCTCGCGCTTGGTGGCGCTGCGCAGCGCGCGCATCAGCCGTTCGGGTGCGACGGGCTTGATGAGATAGTCGGTCGCCCCGGCCCGCATCGCTTCGACGGCGAGCAGCGGACTGGCGCTTTGCGTGAGCATCAGGATCGGCAGGGCCGGGCGGCGGCTCTTCAATTCCCCGATCAGCTGGCAGGCATCGTCGCCCGGGACCCACTGGTCAAGGATGATGGCGGAAAGCTGCATGCCCTGACGCGTGCCGAGTGTCGCAATCGCGGTCTCGGCGTCGGCGACGACCAGCGTGCGCCAGCCCTCGCGGGCGGCGAGCGCGCCGATCAACCGGCTCTGCGCCGGTTCGTCGTCGATCAACATCAAGAGGCGCGTTTCGTCTTCGGCCATGGTTCCCCAAACCGTCCCAGTGCGGCACAGCACCCCGGATTAGCGGGAAGGGGTAAAGTTCCGATTAAGCCTAATCGTTCGCCGCGCTTCACCCTTGGCAAGCGCGCGGGGCGGCGATAGGACCCGGAGCAACACAAAACACCAAGCAAGGGACTTACCACCATGGCTGCCAACGACATGAAGTCGGCCAAAGAGACATATTCGGGATTCATCTCCGCTACCAAGGTCGCCATTCCGATCATCGCGGTGATTACGCTGATCGTCGTCATCCTGATCGCCGACTGAGCGCCCTTGCGGATCGTAGCCCTGAGGGAACGCGCGGCCGGGGAGACCCGCGTCGCGCTGACGCCGGAGACGGCGAAGAAATTCATCGCGCTGGGTGCAAAGGTCGCGGTCGAGGCAGGGGCGGGCGCCAGGGCTGCGATCCCCGATGCGGCTTACGAAGAGGCGGGCGCGAGCGTCGGCACTGCCGAGGCGGTGCTGAAAGGCGCCGATATCGTGCTCGGGGTACAGGCTCCGGATGTCGATCTGCTCGGAGGGGCGAAGCCGGGCGCGTGGGTCGCGGCGACTTTCGATCCGTTCCAGCAGCGCGATCGGGTCGAAGCCTATGCCGCGGCGGGCCTTGAAGCGTTGAGCATGGAATTTATGCCGCGCATTACGCGTGCGCAGAGCATGGACGTGCTGTCCAGCCAGGCCAATTTGGCTGGCTACAAAGCCGTGATCGCCGCAGCGGACCAGTACGGCCGCGCCTTCCCGATGATGATGACCGCCGCCGGCACCGTGCAGGCGGCACGCTGCTTCGTGATGGGCGTGGGAGTCGCCGGCCTGCAGGCGATCGCGACCGCCCGGAGGCTGGGCGCACAGGTCTCGGCGACCGACGTGCGCCCCGAGACTGCCGAGCAGATCAAGAGCCTGGGCGGCAAGCCAGTCTTTGCCGAGGGTCTCGAAGCCTCGGGCGATGGCGGTTATGCGGCTGAACTATCAGACGAACAGAAGGCCGCGCAGGCCGAGCTCGTCTCCGGCCATATCGCCAAACAGGATATCGTCATCACCACCGCTCTGATTCCGGGCCGCGCCGCACCGCGTCTGGTCAGCGACGACCAGATCGCGACGATGAAGCCGGGCAGCGTGATATTCGATCTGGCCGTTGCGCAAGGCGGCAATGTCGAGGGGTCGAAACCCGACGAGGTTGTCGAGCGCCACGGCGTTTCGATCATGGGCTTCTCCAATACCCCGGCAACATTGGGCCCCGATGCCTCGGCCCTGTTCGCGCGCAACCTCTACAATTTCCTCTCCGCCTTCTGGGACGAGGACGCGGGCAGGCCGGTGCTTGACGAAGAGATCGGCGACGCGGTGCGGCTGACGCATGGCGGCAAGGTCGTAAACGAGAGGCTTTTGCGCTAGTCGGGTCGGCTCACGCGACCAATGGTGCATCCGGAAACGGGTCCGCCGGGTAACTCCTGCATACGCAACAGGAGAACCACCATGCGCAATAAGCTCAAGATCACCACTGCCGCGCTTGCATTCGGACTGACCGTGGCCGGCTGCACAACCTACGGCGGCACTGCGGATACCATGGCTGACGATGACATCGCCTATGTCGATGGAGCCGCCATGTATCCGAGCAAGAACATCATCGAGAATGCGGTCAACTCGCCGATTCACACCACGCTGGTTGCCGCGGTCAAGCAGGCGCAGCTGGTCGACACGCTCATGGGCCCGGGTCCTTTCACGGTGTTCGCTCCGACCGACGCGGCCTTTGCGAAGGTCCCCGAAGCGACGGTCAGTTCCCTGATGATGGACGAAAACCGCGCGATGCTGCAGGGAGTGCTGACCTATCACGTCGTGCCTGGCCGCGTTACGGCTGCCGACCTGATGCAGCGCATTCGTGCCGGCAATGGCACCGCCATGATCGCTACAGTCCAGGGCGAGCAGCTTACGGTTTCGATGATGGGCAACCGCGTAATGCTTCGCGGCAAGAACGGCAGCATGGCTCACGTTTCACAGGCCGATGTAATGCAGTCGAACGGCGTGATCCATGTCGTCGACGGCGTGCTCCTGCCGGGCATGTAGTCACACCAGCGCACTAGCAATCGTCCAATCGGGGCCGTTCGCCATCTTCCCTCGTGGCGAGCGGCCCTGCTGCTATCCGCGCTCGACAGCGGGACGCGTGCTTGCAATAAGCTGCCCGACACCGAAGGGGGTAACGCTTGGACTTCATCAGCATCCTGTCGATCTTCGTGCTGGCGTGTTTCGTCGGCTATTACGTCGTCTGGTCGGTCACGCCCGCGCTGCACACGCCGCTGATGGCGGTGACCAACGCAATCTCCTCGGTCATCATCGTCGGCGCGCTGATCGCCAGTGCCGAGGCGGGGAGTGCGGTCGCGAAGTGGCTAGGGCTGGCGGGCGTGGTGCTGGCTAGCGTGAACATCTTCGGCGGCTTTGCCGTCACCGAGCGGATGTTGGCGATGTACAAGAAGAAGGAGAAGTGAGGATGCGCGGCACCCCCTGTCTCCTGCGTCGCCCCGGACATCGAACCGGGGCCCCGCTTCTTTCCGGCGCAACGCTCAAGGCAGCGGGACCCCGGATCAAGTCCGGGGTGACGGCTCTTCTTTTGACTGGTTTTGGCGCCACCCCCGCCCACGCCGCAACCGGCGAGGCGGTGAACCCCTGGGTCGCGCTGGCATACCTCGTTGCGGGCGTGTTCTTCATTCTCGCGCTGCGCGGGCTGTCCAGCCCTGCGACGAGCCGCGCGGGCAATCGTTTCGGCATGGTCGGGATGCTGCTGGCGGTGGTGACGACGCTCGTCACACACGACATCGCCAATATCGTCGAGATCGGCATTGCGATCCTGATTGGCGGGATCGTCGGCTTCACCATCGCTCGTCGCATCGCCATGACCGCGATGCCGGAACTGGTCGCGGCCTTCCACTCGCTGGTCGGCATGGCGGCGGTACTGGTCGGCTGGGCGGCCTATCTCAACCCCGGCGCCTTCGGGTTGCTGGTGGGTGACAGCATAGGCGCGGTCAGCAAGATCGAGATGGGGCTGGGCATCGGCATCGGCGCGATCACCTTCTCGGGTTCGGTCATCGCTTTCGCCAAGCTATCCGGCAAGATGAGCGGCGCGCCGATCCTGCTGCCTGCGCGGCATGTCATCAACCTTGGCGTCCTTGCGGCCATCATCATACTGACGGGGCTCTTCGCGATGGCGCAGGGTCCGGCGGAGACGCTGCCCTATATCGTCGCCATCACCGTGCTGGCTTTCGCCATCGGCTTCCTGCTGATCATCCCGATCGGCGGGGCGGACATGCCGGTCGTGGTGTCGATGCTGAACAGCTATTCGGGCTGGGCCGCGGCGGCGATGGGCTTCACGCTCGGCAATACGGCGATGATCATCACCGGGGCGCTGGTTGGCTCTTCGGGCGCGATCCTCAGCTACATCATGTGCCGCGCTATGAACCGCAGCTTCATCAGCGTCATCGCGGGCGGCTTCGGTGCGGACGACAGCGCGGGTGGCAGCGAAGCGCGCGAGCAGCGGCCTTACAAGCAGGGCAGCGCGGACGACGCCGCTTTCATGCTCGAACAGGCCGAGAAGGTCATCATCATCCCCGGCTACGGCATGGCGGTGGCGCAGGCGCAGCACGCCCTGCGCGAAATGGCCGACCTGCTGGAGGCCAAGGGCGTCGAGGTCAAATACGCCATCCACCCCGTCGCGGGCCGCATGCCCGGCCACATGAACGTGCTTTTGGCCGAAGCCAGCGTGCCCTACGAAAACGTGTTCGAATTGGAGGACATCAACTCGGAATTCGCGCAGGCCGATGTAGCCTTTATCATCGGCGCGAACGACGTGGTGAACCCGGCGGCCAAAACCGACAAGAGCTCGCCGATCTACGGCATGCCCGTGTTCGACGTCGACAAGGCCAAGCAGGTCTTTTTCATCAAGCGCAGCATGGGCGGGGTCGGCTATGCCGGGGTCGATAACGACGTCTTCTACATGGACCAGACCATGATGTTGCTGTCCGACGCCAAAAAGATGGTCGAGGAAATCAACAAGGCGCTCGACTAGTGCGCAGCTTCGCGGCGGCGATTTGCGCCGCGCTGCTCCTCACAGGCTGCGTCGAGAAAATCGCCGAGAACCGTGTCGAGAACGCCTTGCTCAAGGCCGGTCTGTCGCAGCGCAATTCCGCCTGCATGGCCGAGCGTATGGTCGACCGGCTGACGATTGCGCAATTGCGCAAGCTCGAGGCGTTGCGCGGCAAGCCGGGGGAGCCGATCAAGCCGCGCACCCTGCGCCAGTTCGTCGACCGGGTGCGCGCCGTCGGCGATAATGAAGTGTTGGCGGTGACCTCCACCTCGGCGGCGCTGTGCGCGACCGGGCTGGCCAACGAAGCGCGGCGCGACTGAGCGCTTGCATTCCCTCCCGCGCACGGCACTATGCACGGCGAAAAGGGAGAGGAATTCATGACGCGTTTCCTGATCGGCGCTGCGTCGCTGGCGCTTGCGACACCGGCCTGGGCCGAAACCATCACCGTGGAAGCGGGCGAGGGCGCGCAGGAACGCCTGCAGGAAGCGCTGATCCTCGCCGAGCCGGGCGACGAGATCGTGCTGGGTGTCGGGCGCTTCATGCTGACCGACGGGCTCAGCCTCGATGTCGACGGTGTGACCGTGCGCGGCGCAGGAATGGACGCGACCGTCCTCGATTTCGGCGGCCAGCAGGGATCGGGCGAAGGCTTCCTCATCACCTCCGATGACGTAACGGTGCGCGACTTCGCGCTCGAGAACCCGAAGGGCGACGGGGTCAAGTCCAAGGGGGCGGACAATATCGTCTATTACCGCGTCCGCGTAACCTGGACCGACGGGCCAAAGGCCAGCAACGGAGCCTATGGCATCTACCCGGTGGAGAGCACCGGCGTGCTGGTCGATGGGGTGAAGGTTTCGGGCGCATCCGATGCCGGGATATACGTGGGCCAGTCCTCCAAGATCACGGTGCGCAATTCCATCGCCGAGGCCAACGTCGCAGGGATCGAGATCGAGAACAGCCGCGACGCGATCGTCGAGAACAACATTACCACCCGCAATACCGGCGGCATCCTGGTGTTCGACCTGCCGGACCTGCCGGTGATGGGCGGCGGCAACGTCATCATCCGGCGCAATCTCGTCGTCGCCAATGACGAGCCGAATTTCGCCCCGCCGGGCAATATCGTCGCCAGCGTACGCCGCGGCACGGGGATCCTCGTAATGGCGAACGAGGATGTCCTCATCGAAGGCAATATCGTGACCAACAATCCCACCGCGGGCGCGATGGTGATCGCCTACACCCAGCCCTTCGAGGACGAACGCTATAATCCTTATGCCCGCAACGTCGTGATCGGCAGCAATGTCTTCGCCGACAACGGCACGGACCCGCAGCTCGACGCTGCCGAGCAATTGCTCGCAGCCTTCGGTGGCGCGCTGCCGCCGGTCCTGTGGGACGGGATCGCCGAGGGCGACACGGGCCTTCGCGTTGCGCCGCGCACCGGCGGCTGGACGCTCGGCCTGAGCGAGCCGGGACAGGATCTCGCAAGCGGATCGCCCGCCCCGCTCGATGTGCCCGAGCCGCTCGGCGATACGCGGGACGATACGTCGATCGGCGCGCCCGCAGCCCTATTGCAGCGGATCGTCCCGTGAGGCACCGGCTCGCCTTGCTCGGCGCGGCGACGCTGGTCTTGGCGGGCTCGATCGTCGCCCGCGCCACGCCGCCGGCCGAAATGGTCGATATATCGCTGATCCTCGGCGACGAGCTGCCGAAATCGCTCGACGATTTCGCCTTCTTCGCCGATGTCCGCGCACAGGCCCCCAACGCGGGCGTCGTGCCTTACGGACTCAATGTCCCGCTCTATTCCGACGGGGCCGAGAAGCTGCGCTTCCTGTATGTCCCCACCGGCCAGCAGATCGGTGCCAATGGCGAGGGATTGCTGCAGTTCCCGGTCGGCAGCGCGCTGATCAAGACATTTGCTTTCGGGGAGGGCACGGAGCGACGACTGATCGAAACGCGGGTCCTGCTGCATCGCGCCGATGGCTGGCTCGCCCTGCCCTACAGGTGGAACGAGGAGCAGACCGAAGCGCGGCTGGCGCTGGCGGGCGGGCGGCTGGCGATCACGCGGCCGGATGGCGAGGAAATAAGTTACCGCATCCCGAACAAGAACCAGTGCAAGGAATGCCATTCGGTCGATGGCGCGATCGTGCCGATCGGGCCGAAGGGGCGCAATCTCTCCGGCGAGTGGCTGGGCGAGATTTACGAAGCCGGCCTGCTCGACGAGGTCAACGACGGGATGGATATGATGCCCAACTGGGCCTCGCGCGACACCATGCCCGCCGCGCAGATGGCGCGCGCCTATCTCGATGTGAACTGCGCCCATTGCCATCGCCCCGGCGGCTCGGCTTCCAATTCGGGCCTCGACCTGCGGCTCGAACAGCGCGATCCGATCAAGATCGGCATTCTCAAGCGGCCCGTGGCTGCCGGGCGCGGCTCCGGAGGGCATGAATTCGACATTGCGCCGGGCCATCCCGAACGTTCGATCCTGGTTCATCGCATGGGCAGCACCGAGCCCGGCGTGGCGATGCCGGAACTGGGCAAGTCGACCGTCGATGAAGAGGCGCTGGAAGTGATCGAGCGCTGGATCGCGCAGATGGAAGCACCATGAAGCGACTGCTGAAGATCCTCGCGGTGATCGTCGCGCTGCTGGTCATCGCATTCTTCATCCTGCGCACGCCCGATACCGATCCGGAAGAGATGCGGGCGAAATACGGCACCGCGCCGTCGCAATTCGTCACGCTCGCCAACGGGCAGGAACTGCATCTGCGCGACGAGGGGCCGCGCGACGCGATGCCGATCGTGCTGCTGCACGGCTCCAACGCCGATATGTCGACCTGGCAGCCATGGGCAGAGGCGCTGCGCAATGATTATCGCGTGATCCGCTTCGACCAGATCGGCCACGGTCTGACCGGCGCGGCCTTCGACGAGGATTATTCGGGCGACCGTTTCATCGAAAGCGTGCATCTGGTGGCCGACAGGCTGGACCTCGACCGGTTCGTGCTGGCGGGCAATTCGATGGGCGGCGGGATCGCCATGGGCTTCGCCATGCGCCATCCGGAGCGGCTTTCGGGCCTCGTGCTGGTCGATGCCGGCGGTGCCCCGATCCGGCGCGAGGGCGGGGGCAATCTCGCCTTCACGCTGGCGCAGATGCCGGTGGTCGGCAACGTGATGAGTGCAATGCTGCCCCGCTCGATCGTCGAGCGCAGCCTGAAGCAAAGCGTCAGCAAGACCGAAATCGTCGATGACGCCATGGTCGATCGCTATTTCGACATGGCACGCTATCCCGGCAATCGCGCCGCCACCCGCGCACGTTTCTCGCAGGAGCGGGTGCCCTTCGAAGCCGAGCAGGTAGCCAGGGTCACTGTCCCGACGCTGGTCATGTGGGGCGAGGAAGACAGCCTGATCCCCTATACCGCCGCCGGATGGTTCATGGAGCACCTGCCCAATGCGACGCTCGCCAACTATCCGGGGATAGGTCATCTGCCGCAGGAGGAAGCGCCCGAGCGGTCGGTGGCCGACCTGAAGGCATGGCTCGCAGGTATAGCGGGCAACGAACCAGCGATCGAGCCCGCTTAGAGGCTGGCGGATAACCCGCTCACGCGCTTGCGAAACTTGGCGCCGCCTCTAGAAACGGCCGGAACACGCTCTCGTTTGGAGCGAGGCCATTGGGGGTGATGCGGTGCGCAAGCTGGGAATGATCGGGGGGATGAGCTGGATCTCGACCCGTACCTATTACGAATACATCAACCAGCTGATGCAGAAACGCTGCGGACCCAAGGCGAGCGCGCCGCTATTGATCGACAGTCTCGATTATCGCGACTTCACCGCTCTGGACACAGAGGCCGACTGGGATCGTGCGACCGGCCTGCTGATCGATTCCGCCAGGCGCCTCGAACAGGCCGGGGCCGAGGGTATCGTGATCACCGCCAATGCGATGCACCGGGTGTACGACAAGCTTGTCGACGCCGTGTCGATCGAGGTGCTGCACATCGCCGATTCCACCGGCGAGCGCATGCAGGCCAAGGGGGCCAGCGATGCCGCGATCCTCGGCACCAAGGCGGTGATGACGGAAAGCTTCTTTCGCAAGCGGCTGGTTTCGCACGGCGTCGACCTGCTCCCGCCCGAGATGGCCCATGCCGAACAGCTCGAACGGCTAATTTCCCAAGAGCTGAAACTCGGCAAGAAGACCCGCGATGCCGAGCGCACGCTCAAGTCGATGATTACCTGGTACGAACAGCATGGCGCCAAGGCGATCGTGCTCGCCTGTACCGAGCTGGAGCTGGTCGTCGACATCGATGCGAACGTGCTGCCGATCTACGACACGGCGCGCATCCATTGCGAAGCGGCGATCGAGTGGATCGATTGCAGCTGACACCGGGATCCGGATCGACCACTGCACTTTCTCCGTGTTGCCCGATTGTTCCCGTTGTCGCCGTTTGCGGGCGCTTCTAAGCCTTCCGGCATATGTCGCGCTCCCACCTCGCATCGGATCCGGCCGCCAGTCGCGGACGTGAATTCGCGCACCAGCAGAGCGAGACGCGCGGTCCGCGCAGCGCCTTCCAGCGCGACCGCGACCGGATCATCCATTCGATTGCGTTCCGGCGGCTCAAGTCGAAGACGCAGGTCTTCGTCGCGCCCGACGGCGACCATTATCGCACCCGGCTGACGCACAGCCTCGAGGTGGCGCAGATCGGCCGCGTCATCGCCCGCGCGCTGGGGCTGGACGAGGACCTGACCGAAGCGCTGTGCCTCGCGCATGATATCGGCCACCCGCCCTTCGGCCATGCCGGGGAAAGAGCGCTCCACGATGCCAGCTCGCGTCAGGGCGGGTTCGACCACAATGCCCAGACCCTGCGCACGCTGATGCGGCTGGAGAGCCCCTATCCCTCGCATGACGGCCTCAACCTGAGCTGGGAGGTTCTCGAAGGCCTCGCCAAGCACAACGGCCCGGTTGCCGAGCCGCATCCCGCGCTGGGCGAGCTCGATACGGCGTTTCCGCTCGATCTCGGGCAATGGGGTTCGCTCGAAGCGCAAGTCGCGGCGGTGGCGGACGACATCGCCTACGACAATCACGATATCGACGACGGCCTGCGTGCCGGCATCCTCGATTTCGACGATCTCCTGACGCTCGATTTTCTCGCCGACCTGTGGCGCGACATCGAAGAGCGGTATCCCGGCGTGCCGCACGAGCGGCTGCGGCGTGAACTGGTGCGCAGCCAGATCGGGTTGATGGTCAACGATGTCATTATGCATACCCGGTCTTCGACCGAGGGAATGGAGAGCATCGACGACGTGCGCGGCGCGGCGCGCATGCTGGGCGGCTTTTCGCCCGAAATGTTCGAGCAGGAGCGCGCGCTCAAAAAATTCATGTACGACCGGCTGTATTACCATCCGCAGCAGGTCGCGGCGGGAGAGAAGGCGAGGGAAGTAATCTCGCGGCTCTACGCCGCCTACGACCAGGATCCTGAACTGATGGGCGGAGGCTGGTCTTCCGACATTCCGCAACAAGCGGCCGAGCGCAGTCGCCACATCGTCGACTACATCGCCGGGATGACCGATCACTTCGCGCTCGAGCAATGCCGCCAGATCTACGGCAAGGCGCCGAGCGGCCTTGGCACCGTCTAGCCTCCGGCCAGCGCATATTCGGCACAAAGCTGCCCTGCGCCCATGGATTCGGTTGTCCAAGCCCCCTAACAGCGTGGCACGCAGAGGGTAGAACACGTCGCATGTCCACACGCACCCGCATCGCCCTGGTCGGCGCGACCGGTCTGATCGGCCAGGAAATCCTGCAGCTTTCGGTCGGGCGCGAAGACTTGCGCATCGTCGGCGTTGCGCGGCGCGAGGTGCCGTTGCCGGAAGGCGCGCGCATGGAAGTGTTCGTGGCCGAACCGGCCAAGTGGGGCGAGGTTTTCGAAGCCGTCCGCCCCGATGCAGTGATCTGCGCGCTGGGGACCACGATCCGCAAGGTCGGCGGCGACAAACAGGCTTTTCGCGCGGTCGACCATGATCTCGTGCTCGACACCGCGCGCGCTGCGGTCGACGCGGGAGTGGAGCGGTTTCTTTCCGTATCGTCAGTCGGCGCGGACCGGCATTCGAAGAACTTCTACCTGTCGGTCAAGGGCGAAACAGAAGCGGATCTGACCAAGGTCGGCTTCAAGCGGCTCGATATCCTGCGGCCGGGCCTGCTTCGCGGTGCGCGCAACGGTGACATGCGTCCTGCCGAAAAGCTGGGCATGCTCGCCAGTCCGCTGGTCGACCTGTTCCTGCACGGCAATGCCCGCCGCTATCGTTCGGTCAGAGCGAGCCAGGTGGCGGAGGCCGCATTGGCGCTGGCGATGCGCAAGACGCAGGGTCGCTTCGTCCATGATTACGACGCGATCCAGCGCGCGGCCAGAATGCTGCCCGCGCCGCTGGTGGAGGATTAGAGGGGAACAGGCGCGATGTGGGACACGATTTTCAGCATCAACACGGCGATCGCCATGATCGGCTGGGCGATCCTGCTGTTCGCGCCGCGCCGCGAATTGCCGATGACGGTCGTCCTCTATCTCGGCGTGGCTCTGCTGTGTTTGGTCTATTCGGTCGGGCTGGTCGGGATAGTGACAGGGCTGTTCGACCCCGTCGGCCCGGCTGATGCGGCGGTCGACTTTACCACCATCGACGGTGTGCAGACGATCTTCGCCTCGCGCGGCGGAGTCACGGTCGGCTGGACCCACTATCTGGCGTTCGATCTTTTTGCGGGGCTGTGGATCGCCCGCGATGCCGATGCGAAGAACGTCTCCCGCTGGATCCAAGCGCCGATCCTGCTGGCGACCTTCATGGCAGGGCCGCTCGGCCTGCTGATCTGGCTGGTCCTGCGCGAGACGCGACGGGCCCCGCGCCGGGCGGATTAATCGATGACCTCTTCACCGGCTTCGCCGACCGACTGGATATCGCGGCCGAGGCCCTTGACGGTGTTGCAGGCGGTCGCCGTCAATGAGAGGGCGACGATGCCGAGAGCGAGAAGCGTTTTGCGCGCCATGGGCGTTTCCTTCTGAAACTAGCCAGACAGCTAGAGCGCAATGGATATGAACCTATCCTTGGCACGGCGCAATCCGCTTGCTTGGCGCAGCAAAAAGGCCGGACGGGGCGACTCTTGGTGGTTCGACGCGCCGTCCGGCCTTCCTTTGCTATCCGCCGGATTGCCTAGATGACCCTGTCACCCGCTTCACCGACCGATTCGATATCCTGTCCGACGCCCTTCACGGTATTGCAGGCCGTCGCGGTAAGCGAGAGCGCGGCAATGCCGAGGGCGACTAGGGTCTTGCGAACCATTGTTCTTCTCCGATCTACGTGCTTATGCCGACTAAACCGCTGTGCTTCGCGTAAGTTCCTCGATCCGCGCATGCTGCTTGAGGCGATGTTCGCGCCATGCGACCAGCAGCCCGGCACATATGATGAGTGGAGCGCCGAGCCACAGGGTGGGCGGCGGCACGCGGTCGAAGACGGTCCAGCCATAGGTGACCGCCCAGATCAGCGATGTGTAGTCCATCACGATAATCGTGGCGGCCGAGCCGAAGCGCAGCGAGGTCGTCAACAGGATCTGCGCCGCGGCACCGCATAGTGCCATCGCCAGCACGATTCCCCAGGTCACCGGATCGTGCGCGGTCAGGACGAAGGGCAGGGACAACGCGGCGAGCGGGGCGGTGAGCGCGGTGAACCAGAAGATGATCGAATAGGGCGTTTCCGTGGTATTGAGGTCTTGGATCTGGAACGAGATCAGCGCGACCATGAAAGCCGCGACCAGCCCGATCGCGATGCCGAAGGGATCGACCGCGCCGCCGCTCCCCGGCTGCATTACGATCGCGACACCGGCGAAACCGACGAGCACCGCGCCCCAGCGATAGAGGCCGATCTTCTCGCGAAACAGCAACAGCGCCAGCAGCACGGCGAACATCGGCGTGGTGAAACTGATGGTGGTCGCTTCCGCCAGCGGCAGCAGGATCACCGCGCCATATACGAACATCATCCCGGTGATCCCGTAGATCGCGCGGCGGGCATGGGCGCCGAACCGCCGGGTACGGATATCTGCCAGCCGCCCGAGCCATGCCAGCAGGCCGGTGATGACGACGAGCGTAATGGCCTGCCGCCAGAAGATCATCTCCAGCAGGTGGACGCCGCGCTGCTCGCCCAGTTTCACCAGCATCGCCATCGTCGCCAGGCTCAGCGCGGTCAGCAGGCGCAGGCCCAGCGCCAAGAGCGGGCGGGGGCGGGCGACGGATCCATCCATCCGGCAGCCCCTAGTGCAAAGCTGCGATCATGCCCATATGGCCGCGCGATGGAATTTCTTCGGGCCCTGATCTTCGCCAGCGACGCGGAATTGCTCGCGCTTTGGGGCGCGGGATTCCTGCTGCTGGCGGCCTTTGCCACCTATATGGAAAAGCGCCGCACCAGGCGCACCGAGTTTGACCGGGTCGGCTGGGTGCCGTGGTTCGGAATTTTCTTCGTCAGCGTGATTTTCGGCGGCGGGCTGCTGGCGCTGGCCGTGCCGGGGATGCTGAGGGGCTAGGGGAATTGTTGCTTTTCGCACCCACATCCGTGGGTGCGGTTTCCTCGCGTTTATTTGTGTGGCCTCAGGCGCCGGCGTGCGCATCCGCGCACTTGGCTGTCCTCCGGGGGCCCGACCCCTGCGGGGCCACCCCTCCGGGCGCGCAGTCGCGCTTGCGGTCGGCGGGTCGCCGACCGTGCTCCGCCACCCGGTAGCTAGCTGGTCCAATCGAAAGCTCGCGTCCTGGTCGCGGAGCACGGCCCCGGCGGAGGGGCCGCAAGGGCGACCGCCCGCCCGCAGCGGGTGCGGCTTGCCGCACATCTAGCGAGGACGCACGCACGGATGTGGGTGCGAAAAACGAGGACCCTAGAGACAAGCCTCCAAGTAAGCCTGGTCGAACCCGAACTGACGGGCTTTCTCGAGCGTATACGGACGCAGGCCCGAGGAACGGAATTCGCCGAGGATTTTGCCGTCCTCGCTTTCGTCCAGGTATTCGAACTTGAACAGGTTCTGCGTCACGATCACGTCGCCTTCCATCCCGATCACCTCGGTGATGTCGGTGGTGCGACGCGAACCGTCGCGGAGGCGCTTGACCTGCACGATGAGGTCGACCGATTCGGCGATCTGGCGCGAGATGGCTTCCTTCGGGATCTTGATGTCGCCCATCAGGATCATGTTTTCCATACGACCGAGGCACTCGCGCGGGCTGTTGGCGTGAAGCGTACACATCGAGCCGTCGTGACCGGTGTTCATGGCGGCGAGAAGGTCGAAACATTCCGCGCCGCGAATCTCACCCAGGATGATCCGGTCGGGGCGCATACGCAGGGCGTTCTTCACGAGATCGCCGATGGTGATCGCGCCCTGTCCTTCGAGGTTCGGCGGACGCGTTTCGAGCGGCAGCCAGTGCGGCTGCTGCAGACGAAGCTCGGCGGCATCCTCGATCGTCAGCACGCGCTCGCCCGGGTCGATCATCTTCGACAGGGCGTTGAGCATGGTCGTCTTACCCGAACCGGTACCGCCCGAGATGACGATGTTCATGCGGCAGGCGCCCGCGATCTTGAGTGCGGTGCACATCTTGTCGCTCATCGAACCGAAGTCCTTGAGCATGTCCAATGTAATCGGCTTTTCGGAGAATTTACGGATCGAGATCGCGGTACCGCGCAGCGAAAGCGGCGGCACGATGACGTTCACACGGCTGCCGTCCTTGAGGCGGGCGTCTGCCAGAGGCGTGGTCTGGTCGACGCGGCGGCCGACCTGGTTCACGATGCGCTGTGCGATCTGGAACAGGTGGCTCTCGTCGCGGAACTGGATCGGGGCGAGCACCAGCTTGCCCTTTTTCTCGATGTAGGTCTGGTCCGGACCATTGACCATGATGTCCGACACGTCGGGATCCTGCAGCAGCTCTTCCAGCGGCCCGAAGCCGAGCAGCTCGTCGATCAGGACCTTCTCGAGCGCGAATTGCTCGCGGCGGTTGAGCGTGACCTTCAGCTCGGCCAGCACTTCCATGATGATCGGCCGGAACTCTTCCGACAGCTCTTCCTTGGACAGCGTAGCGGCGGCTTCCGGATCGACACGTTCGAGCAGGCGGGGGAGGACCTGCTCCTTGATCTTGTGGACGCTGGCTTCGAACCCGCCGATTTCCGTTTTTTCGTGGATATGGTTGGCACGATCGGCCAGCCGCGTCAGCGCGTCGTCGGCACCTGCCCTTGGGGTGGGTGCCGATGCGCTGTCTTCCTTGCCCTCGGTTTCGCCCGGTAGCGGCGGGAATTGCTCGCCACCGGGATCGGCCTTGGCCTTTGCGCCGCCTTTCATGGGGCGCGCGACGCCGAATGCAGGACGGCTGCCGGATGCCATGCCACCAGGCCCGTTTTTGCGTCCAAAAGCACTCATTCACTGTCCCCTATGATAAATCACAGCGCGCGACCCGCTCTCTCCGCCCAACGACGAAGAGGTTATTCCTGAATGTGGTGAATAATTCGGAAACCTTATTTTTTTCCTAAGGTCCGAAACCTCCGGTAGCGCCGATCGATGGGTGTTTTCGGGCGGATCGGTCGGGGTCGGAGCTGGCTGCCGCTTCATCGATCATCTCTGCGAGAACGCTAATTCATTGACACGATATCATAGTATGATATCACAATATCCGTGAGCCGTATCCTGATCGATCTGCCCGATGACGACATCCGCTCGCTCGATGCCATGGCGCGGGCGAACGGCCGGTCGCGCGCGGCGGAAATGCGTGAGGCGGTGGCGCTGTATCTGCGCCGACAGGCCGATGGCAACTGGATCGCGCAGGGCTCCGGCTATTGGGCCGACAAGGACGCTGCGGACACCAAAACCGGCGGCGGGGAAGGCGGCTAGGCATGTCCGACCCGGTGTTCGATACCGACATCATCGGTGACTGGTTGCGCGGGGTGCCGCAGGCGGCCGCGGAACTCGCGCGCTATCGCAAACACCGGACGAGTCGCTTGAGCTGGATGGAACTGCTGGCGGCCGAACCCCTCGAGAGTCGCGACGCGCTGGAAGCGTTGCTCACCCCGTTCCAGGTGATCGAGCTCGACGCCCGGATCGGGGCGGCGGCGGCCGATATCGTGCGCCGTTCCGGTCTTGGCTTGACCCGCGCGATAATCCTCGCCACCGCGCAGTGCAGCGGGGCGATCCTGATTACCCGAAACACAGAGGATTTCCCGGCCGCCATGCCGGGAATCCGCGTTCCCTACACGCTCTAGCCCGAAGGATCTGAAAACATGTGCGGAATCATTGGCATTGTCGGCAAGGAAGAGGTGGCGGACCGCCTGGTCGACGGCCTGCGTCGCATGGAATATCGCGGCTATGACAGCGCCGGTGTCTGCACGATTGCGGACGGCACACTGATCCGCCGCAGGGCCCAGGGCAAGCTGCAGAACCTCGTCGCCGAATTGGCCAAGGCGCCGGCGCCGGGCGATATCGGCATCGCTCATACGCGCTGGGCCACCCACGGTGCGCCGACGGCCGAGAATGCCCATCCCCACGCCACCGATGAAGTGGCGCTGGTGCACAACGGGATCATCGAGAACTTCAAGCCGCTGAAGGCCGAACTCACGGAGGGCGGCCGCTCGCTCACGAGCGATACGGACTCCGAGGTGGTCGCGCATCTCGTCTCGGCCGAGGTGGAACGCGGCGCAAGCCCGGAAGAGGCAATAAAAACTGTCCTGCCGCGGCTGCGCGGTGCCTTCGCACTGGCGATCGCGTTCCGCCAGCGTCCCGACATGCTGATCGGTGCCCGGCTCGGTTCGCCGCTGGTGGTGGGCTACGGTGAGGGCGAGACCTATCTCGGTTCTGACGCCCTTGCCCTCGCTCCGCTGACGCAAAAGATCGCCTATCTCGAGGAAGGCGACTGGGTCGTGATCACGCGCGACGGAGCGCAGATTTACGATGCCGAAAACACCCCGGTCGAGCGTGAGACCGTCACGTCCGGCGCCTCCGCCGCTGCTGTCGAAAAGGGCAATTATCGCCATTTCATGCAAAAGGAGATTTTCGAGCAGCCGACCGTCGTCGCCCAGACTCTCAATTCCTATGTCCGGCAGGCCGATGAAAGCGTAGCGCTGCCGCAGATCGACTTCGACCTGACGGCGATCAAGCGCATTACCATCGTCGCCTGCGGCACGTCGTTCTATGCTGGCATGGTCGCGAAATACTGGTTCGAAACCTTCGCCCGCGTGCCGGTGGATATCGATGTCGCCAGCGAGTTCCGCTATCGCGAGCCGGTGCTCGAAGATGGCGGCCTCGCCATCTTCATCTCGCAGAGCGGCGAGACGGCGGACACGCTTGCGGCGCTGCGCCATTGCAAGGAAAACGGCCAGACCATCGCGGCCGTCGTCAATGTCCCAACCAGCACCATGGCGCGCGAAGCCGACCTGCTGCTGCCGACGCATGCCGGCCCGGAAATCGGGGTCGCTTCGACCAAGGCCTTCACCTGCCAGCTGGCCGTATTGGCAGCGGTGGCAGCGCATATGGCGGTCAAGAAAGGCAAGATGTCGCGCGAGGAAGAGCAGGAAGTAGTGCGGCATTTGCTCGAAGCGCCCGCGTGCCTCAATGCCGCGCTCGATCACGACGACGACATTGCGGCCATGGCGCCGCTGATCGCGCCTGCGCGCGACGTGCTCTACCTCGGTCGCGGGCAGGATTACCCGCTGGCGATGGAGGGCGCGCTCAAACTCAAGGAGATCAGCTATATCCATGCCGAAGGCTATGCCTCGGGCGAGATGAAGCACGGGCCGATCGCGCTCATCGACGAAGCGGTGCCGGTGATCGTGCTCGCGCCATCGGGCCCGCTGTTCGAAAAGACCGTCTCCAACATGCAAGAAGTCAGCGCCCGCGGCGGCAAGATCGTGCTGATCTCCGATGCCGAAGGGCTCGCCGAAGCGGGCGACGGGTGCCTCGCCACGATAGAGATGCCCAAGGTCCACCCGCTTATCGCGCCGCTGGTTTATGCGGTGCCGGTCCAGTTGCTCGCCTACCACGTGGCCGTGGTCAAGGGCACGGATGTCGATCAGCCGCGCAATCTGGCCAAGTCGGTCACGGTCGAATAGATTGATTTAGCAAAATAATTTTCATCGTCGAACCCGTATTTTCGGCGATATCCTTTACCGCGAAATAACCTTTCGCACCTAATTCTCGCGTCCGTGAGCGAGAACCGATCCGACGCGCTGAGCCTGCCGGCGACATTACCCCTGCTTGCTATCCTTGGCATCAAGGAATGCGACAGCGCGGACTGGCCGCGCCTGCGTGCATTGCAATACGCCCGTGTTGCGCAGCACACGCGCTTCCGCCTCGGCGCGCATTTCGCCTGCGCTGCCATCTCCTGCTGGATTTCCCTGCAACATCTCGCGTGGCTGACGGTACTTGGCTGGGCTATCGGCTTGGCGCTGACCCTCTCGATCTTCACCAGCCAGGACTGGCTTTTGCGCAAGGCCGACGGGCGCACGCTTTCGCAGCGCGAGGCCTTTCGCCACGCGTCGGGCTCCGCCCTGGTTGCGATCGCTTGGGCGGCGCAGCCGGTTTTGCACTGGCTCTACGGGACGCCAACCAGCATGCTGCAGGCCTGGCTCATCGTCATGGTCGTCACGCTCGGGTCGAGCCTGGCACTGGCGGCCGCACCGCTGGGTGCGATCATATATATCGCGACGACATCGATGACGGCAATCGTCGTTTTCGGCCTTGCCGGCCAGTACCCGCCGGCGGTCGCGGCGCTTCTCTACATGCTCGTCATCCTATGGGGCGTCTACCAGCGGGCCGAGGCCTTTCTGCGACAGAGCGCCGCAGAGGCGGGGATGAACGAACGCAACGAAGTCGTCTCGCTCCTGCTGCGCGAATTCGAAGAGAACGAGGCCGACTGGCTGTGGCAGATCGATACCCAGCGCAAGGTGCGCTCGGTCTCGCCGCGTTTCGCCTTTGCGCTCGGGCTCGAGCCCGGAGAGGCGGATGGCATGCCTTTCCTGCAACTGATAGCGGGCGATGCCTGGAAAACAGGTCAATTCCCCACCAGCCTGCACGATCTGGCCGAGCGTCTGAAACGCAAGGAGAGCTTCTCCAACCTGCTGGTCAAGGTTTCGATCGATGGAGTCACCCGTTGGTGGGAACTGTCGGGCACGCCGATGCTGGACGAGGAAGGCAAATATGTCGGTTATCGCGGGGTCGGATCGGACGTCACCGAACAGCGCGAATCCTCGGAAAAGATCGCCTATCTCGCGCGCTACGATACGCTCACGGAATTGCCCAACCGCTTGATGGTCAACGAATCGCTCGGCGAAGCGATGAAATATGCCAAGCAGTGGCGCTCGCGCTGCGCTTTCATGATGATCGATCTCGACCGCTTCAAGGCGGTCAACGATTCGCTCGGCCACCAAACCGGCGACGAGTTGCTGGCCGAAGTGTCGGGACGGCTCAAGAGCATCCTGTCCGAAAACGAGATGTGCGGGCGGCTCGGCGGCGACGAATTCGCCATCGTGATCCGCGACGTGAAGGACAGGGATTATGTCGACACCGTCGCCCGCAGGGTCATCGAGCATCTTTCGCAGCCCTACGAGGTCAATCACCACATGCTCTATGTCGGGGCCAGCGTCGGTTCCGCCATCGCCCCGCGCGACGGGCGAAGCGTCGAAGAGCTCATGCGCAATGCCGATCTCGCGCTCTACCGCGCCAAGGATCTCGGCGGCGGCGAGCACTTCCAGTACGAACCATCGCTGCACAAATCCGCCGAAGAGCGGCGGCAGCTCGAATTCTCGCTCCGCATGGCGCTGGATCGGCAAGAGTTCGAGCTGGCCTACCAGCCGGTCGTCGATGCCAATGACGAGACGATCATCAGCTTCGAAGCATTGCTGCGCTGGAACAGCGCCGAACACGGCTTCGTCAGCCCCGCCAAGTTCATCCCTCTGGCCGAGGACACGCGGCTGATCGTGCCGATCGGCTCCTGGGTACTGGAACAGGCCTGTATCGAGGCGGCCAACTGGCCCGACCCGGTAAAAGTCAATGTCAACGTCTCACCCGAACAATTGGTCGAGCCGGATTTCGTAGCGACTGTCGTGCGCGCTCTGTCGACCAGCGGGCTGCCGGCCAACCGGCTTGAGCTGGAGGTGACGGAAAGCATCTTCGTGCGCGATGCGCTGGTGGCGGGAAAGGCGCTCAAGGAAGTCATGCACCTCGGCTGCCAGGTCGCGCTCGACGACTTCGGCACCGGCTACAGCTCGCTCGGCTACCTGCGCCAGCTCAGCTTCTCGACCATCAAGGTCGACCGCATGTTCGTGCAAGGGGCTGCGCAGGGCAGCAAGGAAAGCCTTGCCATCATCAGGGCCGTGGTCGCCATGGCGGACAGCCTAGATATGACGACGACCGCCGAAGGGGTCGAAAGCTTCGAGGAGGCGGAGTTGATCCGCGAGCTCGGCTGCACCAAGATCCAGGGATATTACTTCGGGCGCCCCATGGTCAAAGCCGAAGCCCGCAAGCTGTTCGACGTGCCGGGCCGTCTGCGCGCCTGACGCGGCAGGCTGCTGCAAATCCCCCGGTCAGGCGGCCGCGAGCCGCTCCAGCGCCGCCTTGAATAGTGGCAGGCCGTCGGTGCCGCCATGCGCGGCATCCACCGCGCGTTCGGGGTGCGGCATCATGCCCAGCACGTTGCCGGCAGCATTGAGGATACCGGCGATGTCGCGCTGCGAGCCGTTGGGATTCTCGTGATAGCGGAACGCCACGCGGCCTTCGCCCTCCAGCCGATCGAGCGTTTCGGCATCGGCGAAATAATTGCCGTCGTGATGGGCGACCGGAATGTGAATGGTCCGGCCCGCTTCGTAGCCCGAGGTAAACAGCGACCGGTTGGTCACCACTTCGAGCGCCGCAGTGCGGCAGATAAAGGTCTGGGCCGCGTTGCGCATCAGGGCGCCGGGCAGCAGACCGCTTTCGGCCAGAACCTGAAAACCGTTGCACACGCCGAGCACCGCAACGCCGCGATCGGCCTCTCGCTTGACCGCGCGCATGATCGGGCTGTTGGCCGCCATCGCGCCCGAGCGCAGGTAGTCGCCATAGGAAAAGCCGCCGGGCAGGGCGATGAAATCCAGCCGTTCGGGCAGGTCCTTGTCGGCGTGCCAGACGCGCAAGGGGGCCTTACCGCTGGCCCGTTCAAGCGCGACCGCCATGTCGCGATCGCAATTGGAGCCGGGAAAGGTGATAACGGCGGTGCGCATGGCCGTCAGTCCGCCTTCTCGATGCGGTAGTTCTCGATCACCGTGTTGGCGAGCAGTTTCTCGCACATCTCGGTGAGCGAAGCATCGCTGGTGTCGTCGGCGACGTCGAGTTCGATCAGTCGCCCGATCCGCACGTTCTCGACCCCGGCAAAGCCCAGCCCTTCGAGCGCGTGGTGGACCGCGCGCCCTTGCGGATCGAGAACCCCGGGCTTGAGGCTGACATGGATGCGGACTTTCATCGGGCTACTCCGGTTCGCTAGCGCGCGGGGAATGATCGCGAGTGCCTATAGCGATCCGCCGCGCTCCCGCAATCCCGCACCGCGCTGCTTCCCCATCCGGCAGGTATTACCCCGCTGCTACAGGTGTGAAAGGCACGATACCGCCACGCAACCACACGCGGGGCGACGCGCACTTCCTATTGCGCTGCGGTGTCGGCCTGGTCCTCGGGCCGGGGCAGGACGAGGAATTCGACCGCGCCGCCTTCGGTCAGGTATTGCGCCGCCGTTTCCTGCAATTGCTCGGCAGTGATCGCCTCGTAGATACCGCGCGAGGCGAGGAAGCGGTCGATCCGGTCCGGTTCCGACTGCGCCCGTCGCACGTAGCGCATCCAGCTGCCATTGGTCTTGAGTGCATTGTCGATCGTCTCGAGGATCGGCTGGCGCGCGCGTTGCAGCGTGTCGTCGTCGACCGGCTCGTTGCGCAACCGATTCAGCGTTTCGAGGATCGCCGCACGGGTGGCCTCGACTTCGCCGACATCGATATTGGCGACGACCTGGAAGGTGCCGTAGCCGGGATAATAGCGCGAGAGCGAGCTGCCGACGCTGGGTGAATAGGCCTTGCCCAGATCCTCGCGCAAGGTCTCGGTAAGCTTCAGGGTGAGGACCGAGCGCAGCATCGCCAGTTCCGAAAAGGCCTGCTGGTCGGAATAATCGCGCGTCGGCCAGACGAAGCGCAGGCTCGCCTGGTTGTCCTCGCCGTCGTGATAGATCGTCTGCCTTTCGCGCGTCGCGGTGAAGCTGCGCTGCCGGCTGTCGGGATAGTCGCGGAATGCGGCCTCGCGCGGGGGCAGCGCGCCGAGCGTGCGGGCGACCAGGTCGATCGCCCGCCCGGGGTCGAAATCGCCCACCAGCGCCACTTCCATCGCGCCGTTTGCCAGCCGGTCGGAGATCGCCTCGCGCAAGTCGTCGAACGTCAGGGCCTCCAGCGCCCCCCGCTCGGGCAGGCTGAAGCGCGGATCGTCGTCGGACAGGATCGCGCCCGATGCGCTGGAATAGGCGGCGCCCGGTGTCGCCGTCAGCCGCGCGTAGAAATCACCCAGACCGTTGCGGAATCGCTTGATCGGCTCGGGGCGGTAGCCCGGATCGGTCAGGTAGGCGGCGATCAGCTGCAGCTGCAATTCGAGATCGCGCGGCGTGGTGGTGCGGCTGAAGCGAAAACTGTCGGTGCTCGCGCCAAGCGAAAATCCGACGCTGCGCCCCGCCAGCACGGTCTGCAACTCGTCCTGCGTGTATGCGCCGAGACCACCCGCTGCGAACAGTGCGGTCAGATCGACCTTGAGCGGCTCTTCGCGGCTTTCGATGAAATTGCCGCCGTCGATGGTCACCGCCAGGCTGATGCGGTCTTCGGCCAGGTCGGTCGGTTTGAGGTTGAGCCGTACGCCGTTGTCGAAGGTGATGGTTCGGATATCCAGCCGCTCGTCGACCGTATCGGACACCACCTCTCCCGGCGCGCCGAAATCGGTATAGGTCCATGCGGCGATGGCGCTTTCCTGAGGCGCGTCGACCGGTGCGCCGACTGCGGCGTCCCACAGCGCCCTCAACGCCTCCGCACCGCCTTCTGGGGCGTTCGGTCCCTGGAAGCGGATGAGCGGGTTGTCGAGCGGCACGATGTCGGCGCGGATCGCCGCCATGACGGTTTCCGGCGTTGCGGTCGCGGCGACTTCCTCGAACAAGGCGAGGTCGAATTCCGGCGAGGTCGGGATGCGGTCGTTGCGCACCAGGGCGGTCGCACGGCCGGCGAATGTCCCGTGGCTGCGCGTGGCCTGTCCGGCGACGGCGTTCTCCAGCCCAGTCCGGCGATTGGCGACCTGCTCGGCGATTTCGGCGGCGCTGACGCCGAACTCCACGAACTGGCGAAACGTCGTCACCGCTTCCATCACGCCGCGCTCGCGCTGGCCTTCGATCGGGGCCACGGTCAGCGTCGTCTGCCGTCCGGCCTCGAAGATGTCCGACGTGCCGACGCCGACCGAGCGGAACGGCGGATCTTCCGCGCGCGCCAGCTTGGTCAGGCGGCGGCGCAGGATGGAGTAGCCGAGCGCGCGCAGGATCGAGGCGCGGCGGTCGGCCATGGTGTCCGGGCGGTCGATCCACGCGGCATTGCGCGCAAAGGTGATCGCTTCGGTCAGCGCCGGATCGGTGTAGATATCGGTTTCGCCCTGCCGCCCCGGATCGACCGGGCCGGCATCCGGCTGGTCGGCACCGTCCGGCCCCTGCCAGCTGGAGAAATGCTTGACGATCGCCTCGCGCATGACATCGACCGGGAAATCGCCGACCACGATCAGCGTCGTCTTGCCGGGCACATAGACCCGTTCCCACAGCGCCCGCAGCGTTGCGGCATCGGCGGTATCGACATCCTCGCGCCCGGCACCGGGGAAGCGTTTGGTGAGCAGCGAACCCGGCACCAGGAATTCGATCTGGTCGAGCGCATTGAGCTGGGCGTAATTCGTCCGGTCGCGCTGCTCGGCCAAAATGACCCCGCGCTCGCGCTCGACGGCTTCCTCGTCGAACAGCAGCTCGCTCGCCGTCTCGCGCATCAGGAACAGCGCGGTATCGAGCAATGCGGGATCGTTGTTGGGCAGGTCGAGCCGGTAATTGGTGTAACCGAACGTATTCGAGGCATTGGTGTCGGCCCCGAAGGCGAGGCCCAGCCGTTCGAGCAGCTTGATCATCTCGCCTTCGGGCACGTTGGTCGAGCCGTTGAAAGCCATGTGCTCGATATAATGTGTCAGGCCCCGCTCGTCGTCGCGCTCGTCGAGCCGTCCGGCGGCGACCTCCATCCGCACGAGGGCCGTGCCCTCGGGCGTGTCGTTCTGGCGGATGACGTAGCGCATGCCATTGTCGAGCACGCCGAAGACGTAGCCTTGCTCGGGCACGAGATCGCTTTCCTCATACGCCCAGACAGCTTCGTCCGCGGTCTGCGCCGCGGCAGCGGGGACGAGGGCTTCCGTGGTGGGCTGGGCGGCGAGCGGAACGGCGATGACCAGCGCCATCGGCGCTGCGAAAAGAGGACCCTTCATGCCCTTGGTGTGGCGGGCTTTTTCCCGCTTCGCAACCGCCCGGGGAGGACAAATTCAACCTTCCTGCGCTAAGCGCGCCGCATGGCGCGGATCGATCTTGTCTACAATCCTGTTTCCGGCAGCTTCCGCGAGCAGGGGTTGGCGGCGCTTGTGGCTGCGTTGGAGAGCGAGGGTTTCGCGGTCGAGCTGCTGTCGACGCAGGCCGACGGGGTCCGCCTGTCGGGCAGGGCCGACCTGATCTGCGTGCATGGCGGCGACGGCACCTTGCGCGATACGGTGCAGGCCATGGGCGAGGGGGCGGGGGATACGCCGCTCTGCATCGCGCGCTCGGGGACGATCAACCTGGTGGCGCGCGAGCTGGGCTATTCCGCCAGGCCGAAGGATTTCGCGCGCGATCTCGCGGCGGCGTGGGCACGCGGGCCGTCGGGCTGGGTGCGCTCACCCCTTTTCCGGCTGGGCGAAATGCCGATCGTATCCTGCCTGAGCATCGGGCCAGACAGCGTGGCGGTGGCGCATGTCTCCGGTGCGCTGAAGCGGCGCATCGGGCGGCTGGCCTACGCCGTTGCCATGCTGCGCCTGCTGCGGACGTGGCCGCGCCAAGCGATGACGATCGCGGGCACGCTGGCCGACGGCACGCCGTTCGCCTGCGAGGCGGAGGCGGCGATCGTGTCGCACGCGCGGCTCTATGCGGGTCCGTTCCAGCTCAGCCCGCGTGCCGCGCTGGCGGAGGATTCGGTCGAGCTCATTACTCTGCGCCGCTGCGGCAGGCTGGGGATGCTGGCCTTCATCGCGGCGGCCATGCTGCGCCTGCCGGTCGAGCGCTTCGGTTTCGCGCAAATCCGCAGCGCGCGCCGGATCGCCTTCGACCGCTGCATCACGCCGGTGCAGGTCGACGGCGACCACATGCCCGATTGCGCCTTCGCCATCGAGCCGAGCGGCATCACGCTTACCTACGTGGTCTAGCCCCTATTTTTTCGGCGGGGTCGGCGTGCCGCGCAGACGGCTGCGATGGGCCGACATGTCGAAGACTTCGCCGGGACCGCCTTCGCCGTTGTTCCTGTCCTCGTCGAGCAGGCCGAGCCGCCGCGCGACTTCCTGGTAAGCCTCGCTCTCCCCGCCGAGATCGCGGCGGAAGCGATCCTTGTCGAGCTTCTCGCCCGAATTCATGTCCCACAGGCGGCAGCCGTCGGGACTGATCTCGTCGGCCAGGATCACGCGGCTGAAGTCACCATCATAGATGCGTCCGAATTCCAGCTTGAAATCGACCAGCCGGATGTCGATCGCCGCGAACATGCCGGCCATGAAATCGTTGATGCGGATCGCCATGCTGGCGATGTCCTGCATTTCCTCAGGGCTCGCCCAGTTGAAACAGGCGATATGTTCTTCAGCAATTAGCGGATCGCCGAGCGAATCGTCCTTATAGTAATATTCGATCAGCGTGTGCGGCAGCGGCTCGCCTTCGGGGATGCCCAGCCGCTTGCTGATCGATCCGGCGGCGACATTGCGCACCACGACTTCGATCGGGATGATCTCGCACTGGCGGACCAGCTGTTCGCGCATGTTGAGGCGGCGGATGAAATGCGTCGGGATGCCGATGTGGCTGAGCCGCGTGAACACATGCTCGCTGATGCGGTTATTGATCACCCCCTTGCCGCTGATCGTGCCTTTTTTCTCGGCGTTGAAAGCAGTGGCATCGTCCTTGAAATACTGGATGATGGTGCCCGGCTCCGGACCCTCGTAAAGGATCTTGGCCTTGCCTTCGTAGATCTGGCGGCGGCGCGACATGGCGGTGGTCCCTCGGCTTGAAACAGATGGCCCCGGCACGCGAAGCGTGTGCTTCGGCTACCGGGGCGACGGAAGCGTTTACAGCGGAACGCGGCCTTGTGCAATTCCGGCGATGGCGATTGCGACGCCGCGCGCCTGTGCTAACGAGCGCGCATGGGGCGCTTCTTCTACCGACATTCGGGATGCCACATCGTGTCCGAGCTGGAATTGCCCGAATGGCAGGCCTTTGCGCTCGCCGGCGCGGACGCCGCGATCGACGAGACCGACATCGCGATACGGCTGGGCGACACCCTCGAAGCGGCGCCCGTGCCCGATCATTTGCCCGAGGTCGAGGGCGATACCGTGCGCTTTTCGGTGCCCGATACGGGCAAGTGGGAAGTAAGCGCAGGAAACGCGATCGAGGTTCACCCGCTCGCCGGGGCGGATCCGATCGCCGTGCGATTGTTCACGCTCGGCACCGCATGGGGTGTCACCGGCTACCAGCGCGGCTGGCCGATGCTGCACGGCAGCGCGGTGATGGGGCCGAAGGGCGCGGTTCTGTTTTGCGGACGGCAGGGAGCGGGCAAGTCGACGCTGGCGGCGGCGCTTGCCGAGCGCGGCTGTCCGCTGGTGAGCGACGACCTCAGCCGCGCGGTGCCGGGCCGCGCCGACCGGCCGACAATGCTCTATCCCTCCAGCGTGCGACACAAGCTGTGGGAAGAAGCCATCGCCGGCCTCGGCATGACCGGGCGCGAGAAGGTTCGCGACCACATGCAGATGGAGAAATTCCACATCGCGACAGAGCGGCACGTCCCGCTCGACCAGCCGGTCCCGCTGGTGGCGATCTATGCCCTGCGCTTCGGCGGGGAGATCGCGATCGAGCGCGAAATGGGTGGCGATGCCGCGCACATGCTGCTGGCGCAGACCGCCTATCGCCCGCGTTTCCTCGAAGCGATGGGGCGGTTGACCGAGCAGGCGGTCTATGCCGCGCAGATCAGCGCCAGCGTGCCCATCCACGGCCTGACCCGTCCGCGCGATTTCGGGCAGCTGGACGCCGTCTGCGACCGTATCCTGGCGCATATGGAATCGCATTAGCACCGCGAGCTGTCAGCACTGATGAAATACGAACTCAACGAGTTCGCCAGCGCGGAGTCGAAGCCGAAGGCGCAGACGTGCGGAGCACACCTGCAGGCGCGCCCGCAGCAATGCGCCCAAAGGGCGCGTGAGCGAGGAAAGCAAAGTGAGCGGATGCGAACGCTGGCGCTTGAAGCTTTGGAAAGAATGGTGCCTCGGGGCGGATTCGAACCACCGACACCACGATTTTCAGTCGTGTGCTCTACCAACTGAGCTACCGAGGCCTATTCGTCGCATCGGGAACTGATGGCCCGTGCGCGAATGAGTGCGCGCCTATGGCGAAGGCCCGCTAGCTTGGCAAGGGGGGAATCACTCCTCGCGCAGAATATCTTCCGGCGCGGCGGGCGGGCCCGGAACCGAATAGCCATCGGTGAACCAGCGCGCGAGATCGCGATCCTTGCAGCGGGTCGAACAGAAGGGGCTGTGATCTTCGCTGCGCGGTTTCTTGCAGATGGGACAGGGCTTTTTCATGCGGCTATGATCTGGGCTTGCGCTGCCTCGATGGCAAGGCCGGGATCGGTTTCGAGGCGCGCAGGCCGACCGGTGCGCTTTTCGAGTTCTGCTAGCCATTCAGGTTTCAATTTTGCCTTCAACGCGGGATGTACGGTCAGGAGCGTGACGCCTGCTCCTTCGACCAGTTCCCCGCGCCGCAGGGCCATGCGGGCAGCAGCGCCGATACGTGAAGTGGCCATGCGATGCAGCAGGCTCGGGCCTTCCAGCCGCGCGACGATCTGGACGAAGCCGAAACCGTTCATCGCCGTGCGCTCGTGCGGCCAGTCGGCCAGCGCTTCGCCGAGCGCGGCATCGACCGCCTTCCGCCCGGCCTTGTCGGCAATCGTGGGGAAATCGATCCCGATCGAGCCGCCGAGATCGAACTGGCGCAGCGCGCGGGCGAGGGCGGGGATCGCGGCCAGCGCCAGCTCGCGCGGGCTGCCGTCGCCGTCGATATCGACCAACGTCATCGCCGGGGTCGTGCTGAACAGCAGCGAACCTCCCACGAATGCGATTTCGCCCGATGAGGCACCGTCCCAAACCTCTTCCCAAAGCCCAGCCGGAAACCGGCGGACCTCGCGCGCGGCCAGCGATGCGAGTGCATCGGGAGATGGCCCGGCTTCGCTCACTCGGCCTTGCGCAAGTTTCAATCGCCCGCGCTCGGCGATCGGGGCCCGGGTGAGCGTGACGGAGACTTTACTGCCTTCGGTGACATCGTGCGGCAACTTGTCGATCAGGATTTCAAGACCGTTCGCCGTAGATGCTACACCGCGGTTGGAGCCTGAACGGCGGGTAGTGAGCCTCGCCGGCAATATCTGTCCGGCGAAGAGATCTCCCGGCCAATGGAGCTTGGCGGCGAGCGTTTGGTCGCCTTCGACCAGCAAGGCGCGGTCTTCGCCGATACCACGCTCGACCAGCCACTCAGCCAATCGTCATCCCCGCGGCCTTGAGCAGCGCTCGCGTTTCGAACAGCGGCAGTCCGACGACGCCGGAGTGGCTGCCCTGAATCCAGGCGATCAGCCCTTCGGCCGAACCCTGGATGGCATAGCCGCCGGCCTTTCCTTCCCATTCGCCGCTCGCGAGATAGGCGGCGATCTCTTCTTCCGACAGGCGCTTGAAGCGCACCACGGTCTCGCTCAGCTTTTCGCGCAACGTGCCGTCGGGCGACTTCAGCGCGATCGCGGAAAGGACGCGGTGCCGCCTTCCCGAAAGCAGTTCGAGGCATTGCCGCGCGGTCGCTTGGTCTTCGGCCTTCGGCAGGATCCTGCGCCCGGCAGCGACAACGGTATCACCGGCGAGGACATGCCCCGACGCATCGACGGCTTGCGCCTTTTCGCGCGCCATGCGCAGCGCATAATCGCGCGGGAGTTCGGCCTTGTGAGGCGTTTCGTCGATCTGAGCCGGTACAATCGCGGCAGGTTCGATACCCAGGCGCGCCAACAGCTCGCGGCGACGCGGGCTGGCAGAGGCTAGGGTGAGTGGGAATTCCCTCGACCCGCGCTCTCGACTGCTCGCTTCGCTCGCGCTCGATCGCTGCTCGGGAGGAACGGCACTCATAAGGTTTTCCGTTCGTGTCGAGCGGCCATCGAGCATGTCGAGATGGCCTGTCGAGACATGGGTACCTTATTGCGGGCCGGGACCCTGGCCGGGGCCGCCACGGCCCGGCATGAAGCGATAGGTGATCCGCGCCTTGGTCAGGTCGTACGGCGTCAATTCGCACAGCACTTCGTCGCCCACCAGCACGCGGATGCGGTTCTTGCGCATCTTGCCGGCGGTGTGTCCGAGGACTTCATGACCATTCTCGAGCTCGACCCGGAACATCGCGTTAGGCAGCAGCTCGACTACCTTGCCGCGCATTTCGAGGAGTTCTTCTTTCGCCATGTAGTCTCGACAGTCCAAATATGTTGAAAAGGTGGCGGCGCTTTAGCGGGGCGCAGGGCAAAAGGGAAGCCTTCGCGGAAATGCAGGTGCCGCGCTTTGTCGCCGGGCACCTTTATCGAATTTATCGACCGGGGGCGTTCCAGACCGGTCCAGCGACAAAGCGTTACTTTCTCCTGTATTGCCCCAGCCCGCGGCATCCCGCACAGAGCCCGGGGGCGGGAAAAACTGCAAAGGGTGCAATACATTGCGCATTTTCGCCGCTCTCCCCCTCTTGGCGCTCGTTTTTGCGAGTCCGGGCTTCGCGCAACAGGCGCAGCCATCCGGGCCCGACGGATCCGAAACGGCACCGGATGACGAAGCCGCGCGCACGGCCGACGGGACGATAGTCGTCACCGCCGACCGCCTGCCCGGCCAGCTCGACGTGCCGCAAGCGCCGCTGGTCGAGCTCGATGCCGAGGATATTGCCGGCTTCGGCGTCGGATCGATCCAGGAACTCGTCGCCCAGCTCGAGCCGGCCAGCGGGTCCGCGCGCGGGCGCGGCGGCGGCCGCCCGGTGTTCCTTATCAACGGCATCCGCGTCAGCAGCTTCCGCGAATTCTTCCGCTATCCGCCCGAGGCGCTGGAGAAAGTGGAGGTCCTGCCCGAGGAAGTGGCGCAACGCTTCGGTTTCCCGCCCGACCGGCGGGTGATCAACTTCATCCTCAAGGACGATTTCTCCAGCCGCGAAGTCGAGCTGGAATACGAACAGCCCGATCGCGGCGGCTACACGCGGACAGAGCAGGAATTCGGCTATCTCGCCATCGCCGCGGGCGGCAGGCTCAATCTCAATTTCGAAGCCAACGACACCTCGCTGCTGACCGAGGCGGAGCGCGATATCGTGCAGACGCCGGGCAGCCTCCCGACCGTCGCCGGCGATCCCGATCCGGCGGCCGCACGCAGCCTGGTTGCGGACTCGCGCGGCTTCGAAGGATCGATCAACTGGGCGTCAGCGTTTCAGGAAAGCGGTGGTTCGCTGAGCCTCACCGGCCAGCTCGAACGCCAAAAATCGCGCAGCCTGTCCGGGCTGGACAGCGTCACGCTGACAGGCCCCGGCGGAGCGAGCGAGTTCCGCACCTTCAATGGCGACGACCCGCTCGAACGGCGCAGCGTGACCGACGCGGCCTCGATCGAGATGGCCTACAGCCAGCCCCTCGGCGACTGGCAGTTCACGGTAACCGCTGGCGGTAATGTAAGCGACACGCGTCTCGAAATCGACCGCCGGGCCGATACCGCCGTGCTGCAGGCGGCGGCGCTCAACGGTTCGCTCGCCCTGACCGCGCCCATCCCGGGCCAGCCCGATCCCGGCTTCGACATCGCCATCACGGAAACCGCCGGCGCTACAGGAAAGGCGACACTGCGCGGCACGCCGTTTCTGCTGCCCGCTGGCGAGGCGAGCCTGACCGTCGATGCGGGCTACGACTGGAGCTATATCGACAGCGACGACACCCGCAGCGCGGTCGGCTCCAACCTCTCGCGCGCGATCGTCGAGGGCGGGGTCAACCTCGGTATCCCGCTGACGAGCAAGCGCGAGAATTTTCTCGGCGCGGTCGGCGATTTCGACCTCAACCTGCAGGCCGGTATCGATCACCTTTCGGACTTCGGCACCCTGCGCGATTTCAGCATCGGGCTGAACTGGGAACCGTTCGACGATTTCCAGCTCGGCGTGACCTATGTCGACAACGAGGCGGCGCCGTCGCTCGGATTTCTCGGCAATCCCGTCACCACGACCTTCAATGTCCCGGTGTTCGATTTCGCTACCGGACGGACCGAACTGGTCACCGTGACCGACGGCGGCAATCCGAACCTGCTCGCCGAAAGCCAGCGCGACTGGAAATTCTCCGCCAACTGGAAATTGCCGGTCGATGGCGATGTGCGGCTCAATGTCGATTACGTGCGCAACCGTTCGAGCGACGTCTCGCAAGGTTTCCCGGCGCTGACCGATGCGATCGAGGCGGCGTTTCCGGGGCGCGCGACGCGCGATGCCGCCGGGCGGCTGGTGGCGCTCGATACGCGGCCCGTCACGTTCGAGGAAACGCGCGCCGAGCGGATTTCCTTCGGCCTCAACATGCGCGGCCAGATCGGCAAGCGACCCGAGCGACCGGAGGGTGGGCCTCCCGGTGCGGCGCGCGGCGCATCGCCAAGCACAGGAGGCCCCGAAGCGCGCGGGGGAGGCGGCGGCGGTGCCTTCGACCCGGCGCGGATGCAGGCGCTGCGTGACCGCTTCTGCGCGACGCCCGAAGGGAAAACGCCGGACCTTACCGGCGTGCCCGAACCGATCCTTGCACGTCTGCGCGGCGAGGACGGGCAGATCGATCCCGAGCGGCTCAAGCAGCTCCGCGCGCGGTTCTGCACGGAAGAAGGGCAGCAGCAGGCCGATGATCGCTTCGCCCGCATGCGCGCGGCGTTGTGCGGCGAGACGCCCGATCTCGACGCCCTGCCGCCGCAGATGGCCGCGCGGCTGCGGCGCGAGGACGGTACGATCGATCCCGAGCGGCTCGAACGCGTCAAGCAGCGCGTCTGCAACCGCGAAGGCGGCGACGGGGCTGTCGGCGACGGGGCTGGCGGCGCCGGGGCTGGCGGCGCCGGGGAAGGCTCAGGACAGGGCGGGCAGCAGGCGCGCGGTGGCGGCCGTGGGGGCGGAGGGTTCAATCCCTTCACCGGACGCGGAAATCGCGATCCGCGGCCGCGCTACTTCCTGTCGCTCAACCACACTGTCGAGCTGGAAAACACCATCCTGATCGCACAGGGCGTGCCGTTGCTTGACCAGCTTCGGGGCGATGCCACGTCGACCTTCGGGCTGCCGAGACATTCGACGCGGCTCGAAGGCGGCCTGTTCTTCGGCGGTATCGGTACCCGTATCTCGGCGCGCTATACCGGCAAGGCCTTCGTCGAAGGGTCGGGCCTGCCGGGCAGCAGCGACCTGTTCATCGACGATCTCGCGACAGTGGACCTGCGCGTCTTCGCCAATATCGGCGAGCTCGCGGGCGAAGAGGAAGGCTTTCTCAAGGGCCTGCGGATCAGCCTGAGGGCGGACAATATCTTCGACGGGCGACGCGTGGTGCGCGACCAGAATGGCGACACGCCGCTGCGCTTCCAGCCGTTTCTGATCGACCCGACGGGCCGCTATCTCGGCGTGGATATCCGCAAGCTCTTCTGATCCTCCCCGACGCTGGGGAGGACGGCTCAGTGAAAGAGGCGAGAGCGCGGGAAGGCGAGGGAATAAACGCCTTCGGCGCGGAACGGCTTCCATTGCCCTTCCGCCTGTGCCAGCCGGTCGGCGATGGCATAGGCGACCGAGGGGTTGGCACCCATGCCGCAATGACTTGCATAGACCTCGATATTCTCGGTCTGCTCGCTTTCTGCCTGCACGCTGCCGCGCCAGTGGACGACGCCGTCGGTCTTGGTCAGGATCGAGGTGGTCGGTACCGGCGGCGCTTCGGCCAGGTTCTGGAACTTGCCCTGCCGCAGCGGCTCCGGGCTTTCGCCGTTGAGGAATTCGAACAGGCGGCGAGCATTGGTGTGGTTGCGATCGTCGCTGATCGGGCTGCCGAGGCTGATCACGAAGCGCACTTTTTCGGGCATCATCTTGGCCAGCTCGCGCGCGAACACGCCGCCGAGGCTCCACCCGACAATCGAAACCTTGCCGCCGCTGCGTTCATGCAGCTCTTCGACGCAGCCAGCCATCGCCTCAACGCGGCTGTTGTCGACGCGGACGTTGCGGCCGAGGTTCCAGCCGACCGCGTCGTAGCCGAGGCCGGTCAGCAGGCGGCGCAGCGGGCGGGTCGAATAATCCGACGCCATGAAGCCGGGCAGTACCAGCACGCCGTGCCCGTCGCCGCGCGGCAACAGGCTGCGAAAGGGCGTCAAGGCGTAGAATGCGGCGAGCTCGCCCATGGCCCGGCCGGGCTCGGCCAGCGCCAGCAGGCGGCTGGGCGGCCGCGCTTCGGGCATCCGGTCGCTATCCTGGTCGATGGTTGCTGCGGTCATGCGGTGGTTTTTCCTTTGCTACCCGACGGGCTCTTGGCGGCCGTTTTCGGTTTTGTTTTCGGTTTGGATTTGGTGGTCCTGGGCTTTGCGGCGATCTTTTTTGCCGGAGCCTTCTTCGCAGGTGCCTTCTTCGCAGGTGCCTTCTTCGCGGGTTTGTCCGTGGGCGTTTTTGCGACAACGGCTGCCGCATCGCGCAGTTCCTCGAAGCTTTCCTCGATGCATTCGATGTAGAAATCCGGATCGGGCAGCAATTCGCGGCAGGCGGTGAAGCAGATCGTCGCTTCGCCGACATAGCTCTGGACCGTATGCGCGAGCCCCATGCCGTCGGTCAGGCAGATCAGCCCCATCATGCTTTCAAGCCGCGCGCCGCTGGAATAGATCGGCACCGGCGGGCCGGGGACATTGGTGACGACGGTCGAGAAGATCGGGCCGACGCCGCGATTGGCGAGGCCCAGGCGCGTATAGAGCTGCGCCCCGAGCGACATGTAGAGCGCCGGGCTGACCTTGCTGATCTCGGTCATGTTGCGCGCGCCCATGGCGTCGGTCATGGCCTTGGAATTGGTCGTTTTCGAATGGACCCAGGCGATGCGCTCGGCCGGATCCTCGATATGCGTGCCGAGCGGCGCGATCATTGCCGCGACCTGGTTGCCCATGTCGTTCTTCTCGTCCTTCGAGCGGACCGAGATCGGGGCCATCGCCGTCAGCGTCGCCTTGGGCAGGTCGTCCTTCGCAGCCAGGTATTTGCGCAGTCCCCCGCCGATGATGGAGAGGAATACGTCGTTGACCTTGCTCCCCGGCGCGAGCGCGCGGATCGCCTTGATGTCCTCGAGCGGGAAGCTGCGGCCCTCGACCACGCGGTGCGGCGAAATCTTGCGATTGAAGCGTGTGCGCGGGGCGACCATGTCGCTGCTGAGCGAGAATTCCTTCTTCACCAGCCCCGTCACCGCCTTGGCGATGCCCGGCACGGCCTTGGCCGCGACCTCCAGCTGCTTGGCCGGGTTGAGCAGCGTGTTGACGTAGCTCTTGCCGAGCAATTCGGCGGGGCCGGGTATTCGCTCCGGCTTCCAGGTGTCGGGCGTGTTGGGCGGCGGATCGTTGGGGTCGAGCGTGTGCGTCGCCTCCATCAGGTCGATCCCGCTCATCCCGTCGATCGCGGCGTGGTGGACCTTGGTGACCATGGCATAGCTGCCGGGCGCGACGCCGGGGATATTGTCCAGCCCCTCGACCACGGTGAATTCCCACGGCGGCTTTTCGAGGTCGAGCGGCCGGGCGAAGATCCGCGCAGCCTGGATGCACAATTGCCGCCAGTCCCCCGGCTTGGGCAGGGCGATGTGGCGGATATGGTATTCGAGGTCGAATTCCGGGTCCTCGATCCAGTAGGGATAGTCGAGATCGAACGGCACCCGCACCATGCGCTGGCGGATCGTGGTGGACAGCTGCATCCGGCTTTCGAAGAAGCTCAGGATATCCTTGAACCGCACGAAGCCGCCCGGTGCCGTCTCCGGATTGTAGATCAGGATCGAGCCGATGTGCATCGGCGAGGTCGGCGTTTCGAGCGCCACGAACGACGCATCCATACCTTGCAGCTGTCGCAAAGGCATCCTCCTGTGTGTCGGCACGCATCCTGTGCCGGTCGCCCGCTTTTGCGGGTCTATCGCAGAGGGGTAACAGGCGCGGGGGGAAGGTCAAGCTGACGGCCCCGTCAACAGGTTCCGCAACGACAGGGTTTCCCACAGCGAGACGGCTCCCTAAATCGGGGCCTGCCATGTCCGGAACCAAAGCAGGCAGCCCCAACGATCCGCGCGGGGCCGAGCGTTTCAACGAGGAACGCGCGGCCTATACCGTCGCGTCGGCCAAGCCGGATCTGGAGGGCGGGGTCAAGGCGATCCGCGAAGTGGTGCGGACGCTCAAGCCCAAGCCGGGCGTCTACCGTATGCTCGATGCGCGCGGGGACGTGCTCTATGTCGGCAAGGCGCGCAGCCTGAAGGCGCGGGTGGCGAACTATACCCAGGTTAGCAACCTCTCAGGCCGGCTCCAGCGGATGGTCAGCCAGACGCGCGGGATGGAGATCGTCACCACCAATTCGGAAGCCGAGGCGCTGCTGCTCGAAGCGCAGCTGATCAAGAGGTATCGCCCGCCTTTCAATGTCTTGCTGCGCGATGATAAGAGTTTCCCCTTCATCCTCCTGCGCGCCGATCATGACTTTCCGCGGATCATGAAGCACCGCGGCGCGCGGCGGGCCAAGGGGAATTATTACGGCCCCTTCGCCAGCGCGGGCAGCGTCAACACGACAATTAACGCGCTGCAGAAACTGTTCCTGCTAAGATCCTGTACCGACAGCTTTTTCAGCAATCGCGACCGGCCGTGCCTGCTTTACCAGATCAAGCGCTGCAGCGCGCCCTGCGTCGGGCGGATCGACGAGGAAGGCTATGCCGAGCTGGTGCGCGAGGCGAAGGACTTTCTCGGCGGCAAGAGCGATGCGGTGCAGCGCAAGATCGAGCGGCAGATGGCCAGAGCGGCCGAGGATCTCGACTTCGAGACCGCCGCGATCCTGCGCGACCGGCTGCGCGCGGCGACCTTCATCCAGGGCAGCCAGGCGATCAACGCCAGCGGGGTCGGCGATGCGGACGTCTTCGCGCTGGCGCACAAGAACGGGCAGATCGCGGTGCAGGCCTTCTTCATCCGTGGCGGTCAGAACTGGGGCCACCGCGCGTTCTTCCCGACCCACACCAAGGACGTGGAAGAGCCGCAGGTGCTCTCCAACGTCATCCTGCAATTCTACGAGGAAGTCCCGCCGCCGCCGACCGTGCTGGTCGATCGCGAACTGCCCGAAAGCGAGCTGATCGAGGCTGCTCTGAGCGAGCTGGCGGGCAAGAAGGTCCAGCTCTCGATCCCGCAGCGCGGCGACCGGCGCAAGCTGATGCAGCAGGCCAGCCGCAACGCCACCGAAGCGCTCGACCGGCGGCTGGCGGAGCGCGGCACGCAGGCGAAGCTCAACCGCGAGCTGGCCGAATTCCTCGAGCTCGACGCCCCGCCGGAGCGGATCGAGGTCTACGACAACAGCCATATCCAGGGCGCGAAAGCGGTCGGCGCGATGGTGGTCGCGGGGCCGGAAGGCTTCATCAAGAACCAGTACCGCAAGTTCAACATCCGCGAGGCGCAGTCGAACGACGATTTCGGCATGATGCGCGAAGTGATGCGGCGGCGGTTCCGCAAGCTGGCGGAGGGCGAGGGACCCTATGAGGAGGACCTCTCGACACGCGCTCGGACTGCGTCCTCGGCTGCTGCTCGAGACGAACGAGATGGGGCGGCTGACACCGTTCGTCCCGAGCAGCGATCGAGCGAAGCGAAGCGCAGTCGAGAGCGCGGGTCGAGGGGCAAGAAGGACACGCACGAAACGATCTGGCCCGATCTCGTCCTGATCGACGGCGGCAAGGGGCAGATGTCGAGCGTGCGCGATACGCTGGCGGAGATGGGGATCGAGGACGTCCCGCTGGTCGCCATCGCCAAGGGGCCGGACCACGGGCGCGAGGGGCGCGAAGTGTTCCACTTCCCCGACGGGCGCGAGAAGACGCTGCCGGTCAATTCGCCGCTGCTGTTCCACCTGCAGCGCCTGCGCGACGAGGTCCACCGCTACGCCATCGGCGCCCACCGCGCCAAACGCAGCCGCGCCATCACCGCCTCACCGCTCGACGAAATCCCCGGCATCGGTCCGGCCCGCAAGCGCGCCCTGCTGCTGCATTTCGGCACCGCCAGCAAGGTGCGTGCGGCGGCGCTGGAAGACCTCCAACGCGCGCCCGGCGTCAGCAATGCGGTGGCGCGCAAGGTGTATGATTTTTATCATGCCGGGGGGTGAGGGCTGTTTTGGTCATAGTCCCACACCCCCGGACCGCATTGCGGCGGCTCAGTCTATCGTGACCGTCACGGCCCGCCGATTCTGTGACCACGCCGCCTGATCGCTGCCGAGGGCGACGGGGCGCTCTTCGCCGTAGCTGATGACACTGAGGCGAGACGTGTCGATACCGAGTGAAGCGAGGTAGTTTTTCGCGGCATTGGCGCGACGTTCGCCCAGTGCCAGGTTGTATTCGCGCGTACCGCGTTCATCCGCGTGCCCTTCGATGGTGGCGCGCTTGCCGGGATATTGCGACAGCCATTGCGCCTGCTGTTGCAGGGCTGCGGCGTCGATGTCGTCGATATTGAATCGATCGGTGTCGAAATAGATTATTTCCTTGCCGCCCATCTGCTGCATAAAATCGGCCTGGCTGCCGGGAGCGATGCCCGAGGTCTGACCGGTCGAGGCGGGCGGCGCATCGCCGGGAATCGGAAGCTCTTCGATATCTTTCTTGCCGCAGGCCGACAGGGCGAGAAGGGCAGCGAGAGCAAACGGGCTGACGTGGGTAAGTTTCATCGGGAAAGCTCCGGTCCATACTGTGTTCGAAAGAATTGCATGGCCGCATCTAGCGGTGGCGAGACGCACAAGTACCCACGGCATTTTTATGATCGGCGTGAAAATTCCGTAGGAACGCGTTATCCCTCGCGCAGCTATCAAGGTGATGTCGGCGACCCTTCCACTGTACCGCCGACAACCCACCCTGCGCCGGCGGGCACGCCTTCCCCCAGAACTTTCGTGCCCGCCGGCCTAACCTTCCGCAGGCGAAAGTGGCACCGCCAGGCGATAGCCAACGCCCGGCTCGGTCAGCAGCAATTCCGGATCCGACGGATCGATTTCCAGCTTGTCGCGCAACAGCGAGATGTAGCTCCGCAGGTACTGGTTATCGACGGTGGTGTTGCCCCATCCGGCAATCATCAACCGGCGCTGGGTCACCACCTGTCCCGAGTTGCGCGCAAGAACCTCGAACAATGCGAACTCCTTGGGCGAGAGATGCACAGGCTCACCCATCAGGGTCAGTTCGCGGCGCTCGATATCGAAGACGATATCGTCGGATACTAGCTTCGTCGGTGTCGCGCCGGAAAGCATCGCCCGGCGGCGCTCGATGACCCTGATCCGGGCGAGCAACTCGTCGGTTCCAAACGGCTTGTCGACGTAATCGTCGGCACCCTCGTCGAGCGCACGCACCTTGTCGGCTTCGAGATGGCGTGCCGAAAGGATGACGACACTGGCATCGGCGCTGCGCTTGATCGGCGCGATCAGTTCGCTGCCATCCACATCGGGCAGGCCGAGGTCGAGCAGGACGAGATCGATCGGGTTGGACTTGATTGCATCGAGCGCGGCCTTGCCGTCCCCCGCGGTGAGTACGCTGTAACCGCGGGCCGCCAGGACAGGGCGCAGTGCTTCGAGGATCGAAGGTTCGTCATCCACAACGAGGATGTTCATGCCGCAGCCTCTCGCAGTTCCGGCTCGCGCGCCAGGTCGAGCCGTACGGTGGCGCGGGTGCCGTGCTGTCCATCGACGGGCGATTCGATCGCGATCGATCCGTTGGCTGCTTCGATAAAGCCGCGTGCGATGAAGAGGCCGAGCCCGGCGCCGCCATTGGCAGTATTGCGTCCGCTCTTGTGGAACCGCTTGAAAACCGTGTCCAGTTCATGCGCCGGGATGCCCGGCCCGCGATCGCTGACACTGAGCCGGGCGTACCGTCCCTCGATAGCGATCTCGACTGTGACCGGGCCGTCGGCACCGCCGAATTTGGCGGCATTGTCGAACAGGTTGAACAGGGCGTTCTCCAGCATTCCTTCATTTCCGGAAACCAGACATCGTTCCCGGGGGAAATTGCGTTCGAACACCACTTCGGGCTTGCCAGAGCGAACGTGGCGGATGGCCAGCTGGGCGATTTCGGCGAGGTCGACCGTTCCCATGCGAAGTTTCGAAATTCCCGCCTGGATGCGGCCGACATCGAGCAATTGGTTGGTGTAGCGGTCCAGCCGGTGGCATTGCTCGACAATGGAAACCAGCATTTTATGCCGCTGTTCTCCATCGAGCGACACGTCGCTTGACTTGAGCGCGCTGGCGGCGGTTTCGATAACGGTGATCGGCGTTCGCAGATCGTGAGACACCGATGCCAGTATTGCGTCCTTGAGCTCTTCGCTTCGGGCTGCAGTGCGCGCTTCGGCGAGTTCGTCGAGCAAGAGACACCGTTCGATGGCGACCGCAATCAAGGCAGTTATCGACTGCAGGCGCAAGGCGACATCTTCCCCCTTGGCGGTATGGACAAGCTGGAATTTGACCAGTCCCAGCGACCCCCGCGCGCCGAGGAGTTCGAGAATCTTGGCGCGGGACCCGGGCGGATGATCGGTGTTTTCGGCGATCAAGGCGCTGAATGATTCCATCTCGACCTCGCCGGTCGTCGGCCGGACATAGGCATCGCCGCGCGAGAGATAGACCTTGACGCTTTCCAGCCCCTGCATCGGCAGAGCCCTGTTTATCGCCAGTTCGACATCTTCGAAGCTGATGGCGGATTGCAGCTTGTCGCTCAGGGTGAGCAGGAACTGCGTCTCTGCGCGTGCCGTCTGCGCATCACTGGCATAATCGCTGAGCCTGCCGACGACGAATCCGACGAGGAGAGCGCTGACATTGAACGCGACCAGCGGGATGGTTTCGTCGGCAGTGGTGACGCCGAATTGATAGACCGGTTCGCTGAGGAAGAAATTGTAGACGATCGATGCCGCCACGGCCCCGATGACGGCGCGGGTCATGCCGGAATGGACGGCAATCATGATGACGCCGGTGAGAAACGCCAGAACGGCGGTTATCGGCCGGTCGAAATATTGCGCCAGCCATGTGACAAGGGCGGCGATGAAGAACACCCCGAAGTCGATGGCGAGGCTTACCGCGAGGTTGCTGCGTTCCGGGCTTTCGCGAAGGAGAGACATGGTGGGCTGATAGCCAAATTCCGCGCGCTCGGCATCCACGCGATTTTTATGCTCGCAGCCGGTCGGTCCGGGACGGCCGCTTCACTCCCGCCACGCCCCCAGTTTGACCGAGCCCGCCATCATCAGGCCGTAGATCGCCATCGCGGCGGCGGCGGCGATGTAGATGCCGTCGAGGCCGCATTCCAGCCGGAAGCCGAGCCACCAGCCGCCGCCCAGCGCCAGCGCCACGCGCGCGATCGTCGCGGCGACCGGCCAGAACATGTAGCCCGCGCCCTGGCTGGCGAAATAGAGCGCCAGGCCGAGGCCCTGGAAAGCGTAGAACGGGCCGACAATGCGGACGTAGGAGCGCGCTGCGGCGAATGCCTCCGGGTCCTGCGTGAAGGCGCCGATGAAGCGGTCGGGGAACAGCGTCAGCAGCGCGCCGACCACGCCCGCCAGCGCCGCGGCCATAGCGCCGCCGGTCCAGCCGATCCGCTCCGCCCGGGCGATGTCGCCAGCGCCGATGGCAAGCCCCACCAGCGAAGTCATCGCCGCGCCGATGCCGAACACCAGCGGGATCAGCAGGAACTCGATCCGCGAGCCGATGCCGTAGCCCGCCAGCGCCGCTTCGCCGAAGCGGGCGATCATGGCGGTCAGGCTGAGGATGATGAGGATGGTCAGGAGCGGCGAGAGCGAGGCGGGCGCGGCGACCGCGAAGATATCGCGAAACAGCCGCCGCTCGAACACCAGCGCGCCGCGCTCCAGCCGGATGATGCGCCCGGGGCGGGTCAGCAGGAACAGCATGACGGTGCTGACGAGGAAGCCGGTCGCCACCGCCGAGACCGCCGCCCCGGCAATGCCCAGGCGCGGCGCGCCGAGCAGGCCGAGCACCAGCACGGCGGTCAGCGGGACTTGCACGAAGGCGCCCAGCACCATCAGCGCGGCGGGCGTCTTCATGTCGCCCATCCCGCGAAACACCGCGCCGGTCACGCCGAGCAGCCACAGGAACAGCCCGCCGCTGAACAGGATCAGGCAATAGCTCGCCGCCTGGCCGAGGATGATGCCGCTGCCGCCGAGGAAGCGCAGCAGGCTCTCGCCCGCGGCCAGGAACAGCAGCAGGAACAGCGCCGAGCCGCCCGCGCAGATCGCCAGCGCGTGCCAGATCAGCCGGTTCGCCGCCTCGCTGTCGCCCCTGCCGAGCGCGCGGGCGATGGAGGACGTCACCGCCCCGCCGACCGCGCCGCCGGCCATGGCCTGAGTCAGCATCAGCAGCGGGAAGGACAGCGCGATCGCCGCCAGCGAGACGGTGCCGAGCTGGCCGATGATCCATACTTCGCCGAGGCTGACGAAGGACTGGATCATGAAGGCCAGCGAATTGGGTGTCGCCATGCGCACCAGCAGCGGCCCGGGCGGGTCGGTCAGGAACAGGCGTGTCCGAACATCCATCAACCCTGTCGCCCCTTCCTGCTTGCGCCATGCCTAGGGGTGGTCCGGCTCGGTTGCAAAACGAAACTGCGCGCTTGCCAATGGCGGGGCTGTTTCGCCAGTCTTGCGCGCAAATCTAGGCGGCGAACCGCGCGCGGTGGAAGGCGCGGTCGGCCTCGAGCTGGCTGCGCTCGACCCAGGTCGAATGCGTCCCGCTGCAGATCTTGTGCGGCAGCGCCAGGCGACAGATAGGCCCCTTGGTGATGTCCGAGGCATCGAGGATCGCGCACTCGCTGGAGCCGCTATTCTCGTCGATCAGGAGCGTCACCAAGTACCCATCGTCCTCGTCCGTGCCACCTTGACGCGGCACCATCGGGCTCTCGCTCGCATAGACCCCCTCGGGCAGTTCATAGACCTGCTCCTCGCCGGTCTGCGTGTCGTGGCGGACATAGCCGTTGAACAGGAACCAGCCCGGCTTGGTCGTCGTCGACCAGACATAGCGGCTCGGCCGCATCGCGAAGCGCGGATTGATCGTGCCGAACTCGACGATCCGTTCGTTCAGCCGCTCCTCGCGCGTCTCCCCGGTTGCAAGGTTGAAGCGCCAGCGGTGCAGGCGGCACTCGAAACTGTGCTCGTCGACATAGGCCATCATATGCGCATACTGGCCGAATTCCTCGAGCGGCTGGGGCATCGGGTTGGACTGGTGATAGCCCTCCAGCACCACTTCGACGGAGCCGTCCTCCGCCGTCTCTTCCCAGGCATTGGTCCAGTGCAGCACGAAGGTCGGCTCGGCCTCGAACCAGCGGATGTCCTCCGGCCCGCCATGCCGCGGGATCAGCGCAAAGCGCGTCGGCAGCCCCTCGTGCAGCCGCGCCGCATGGATATCGCGCTGCAGCAGGTCCTCGTCCCAGAACAGCGGCATGTCGTTGAGGATCGACCAGTTTTTCGTGATCGCCATGTCGTGCGGCAGGCGCGGACCGGGCAGCGGCACCGGCACGTAATGCGCGAGGCGACCGGCGCGGTCGACCACGCCGTAATGCATGTAGGGCGCGTGCTTCGAATAGTTGAAGAACATCAGCTCGCCGGTCGCTTCGTCGACCTTGGGATGCGCGGAAATCCCGTCGAGCGGGCCCCATGGCGCCTTGCCGAGATTCTCCAGCGTCTCCGGATCGAGCATCCACGCCTCGCCGCATTGATAGAGCGTGGCATAGGCGACACCGGCATGGACGATGATGTCGGTGCTGCCGGTATCCTTGAGGCCGCCATGCGCCCCGAAACCGGGCCGCTCGCTGGTGCCCGCCGGGTCCATCAACCCGCCCCACAGGCTGCGCCCCGCCACCTGCTCCGCCTCGAAACACTGTGTGCGCACGAAGCGGTTGCGATAGCTCGCCATGCCGCCGGAAATGCCGACCTGGTGGATCATCGCATCCCCGTCGAACGGATGATGCCGCCCCAGCGGCTGGTGCACCTGGTTCTCGGTATTGCGCAGGTAGATGCCGTCGATGTCGGCAGGAATTTCGCCCTCGATCACGTCGAGCGCATCGACATCGACCTCTTCATGCAACGGCGTCCACGCGCCGGAGAGATAGGGATGGTTCGACGGCTCGAGCGTCGTGCGGACGGGTGGCTGGCGGGTGATGGTGGGCGATGATGGCATGGCGCGGCGGGTCCTCTCTCGGGCAAGAGGGTAGCGCGCGGGGGGAGGGAGGGGAAGGGAGGCTAGGTCTCCGCTACCTACGTCACTTCTTCTCATCCGCCTCATTGGCAGAAAAGAGAAACGAATTTAGCCGGTTTGTCAGGTCAGGCTCGTCCAACTGGCATTCCCAAATCTCTAAGACCTCCCAGCCAGCACTAATCAGCGCGCTTCGATTCTTTTCATCGCGTAGCCGATTCATTTCGAACTTGGCGTTCCAAAACGCAGAATTGCTCGAGGGTTTTCTAGCGATTGAGCAATGAGGGTCCTGATGTTGGTGCCAAAAACAGCCATGAACAAATATGGCCTTGCGAAGGCCAATGTAGGCGAGATCAGGTTTCCCTGGTAAGTCTGCTCGATGAAGGCGGAAGCCAGGTCTAATCCTGTGAGCAGCACGCCTTACCACAAGTTCAGGACGCGTATTTTTCGACTTCGAACCACGCATGATGCGTGATCGCTTCTCTTTAGAAACAAAAATCAGCCACGTGGCCGGTTATCAGTACCCCGCTTTGGAAAGCAAGCTGTCAAAGTGCACGCCAATCGCCTCGGCAAGTTTAACGGGGACCGCATTCCCGATCTGGGTGTACTTAGGAACTTCGCGCTCGAAAATACCGGCGCGCGGGTTCCCTGCCCGCCTCAAACCCCCAGTCGTGCGCTTTCCAACGAATTGATAATTGTCTGGGAAAGTCTGCAGGCGAGCCCATTCTCTGACAGAGAGAGACCGAGGTTGCGAATAATGTACGTAGTCGTCGGCCAAAGAGCATGCGGTTATTGTTGGGCCATGATTGTTCCACCGTCTTGGCAGGACCCGTTGCGCAAACTTCTTAGTACGAAATTCGACGGGAATCTCCCCGTCGTTCTCGATCATGGCCGAAAATTTTCTCACAACCTTTTCGGAATGCTTACTGAATTCTTGCTCGTGAAGCTCGGCGAACGCTCGAGAGAGATCATCGGGCCTGAAATAATTCTGCCATTTGCCTTTGGCTGCCCTCGGATAAGAATGCGTCGCAAGACCGCCGTGGAAATCTTGCGAAAGCAATCGACGAGAAATTTCTCGATCCTCTAAGTCACCGAATACCTCTTCCAAGTCAGGAGGCGATTCACCGTGAGGAGGTAACATTCGTGCCCTCACTGCATCCTGACAATCTTCTGTCGGCGCTATTGCTGAACCCAGGGCGTCAACCAAATCGGATCGAAAGCCGACGATCAATACTCGAGGCCTGTTTTGCGGTACGCCATAATCCTTAGCATGCACCAGCTTCCATCGCACAAGGTAGCCATGCTGCTGTCCCAGCCGCTTAAATCGACCGTAGACGTCGTCCCAAATTTCGCCCTTGCGACCTTCAGACGTCCACCGTGAAGAAAGCAGTCCCTTCACATTCTCGAAGAGAAAAATTCGGGGCCGTAATTCTTCGATGACTGAGGCCATATTCTCGTACAATCTGTTCGACGGAATTTGCGCCTTGTCGACCGAATACGCTCTTCGATGACCGATTCCAGAGTATCCTTGACAAGGAGGGCCGCCAGCAAGAACGTCGAGAGTGCTTTTCGATCCAAAGTTCAGTCCGACGTTTAGGCTTTCCAAATGTCGCTTTAGCTTTGCTAACCGCTCACGGTCCAGTTCCAGCACGTCGGCTGAGTGCAATTCGGTCCTACGATTAAAAGGAATGCCCGCGATTGGATGTTCACGGTTCGCAAGGTAGGTCGCGCGCGCGTCATTATTCAATTCGTTCACGAAAACCGGGCGGAAGCCAGCCTGCTCGAATCCAAGTGAGAGGCCGCCGCAACCCGCAAACAGGTCGACCATCGAACGCCCCCCAAGCTCATGCGGGACGGATTTGTTGGATACCTTAGTGTCATCGATCTTTTCGAGAAGCATGCCACACCCTCTTTATGTGATGCGGGCACAAATCGCGAACAAAGACGGTGCCTGTCAAGGCGTCAGGCCTCTGATGCGTCCATTATCGACAAGGTTTTTGATATGGGTGCGGACGTCAAGATCGAACGCATGCTTGAAAACTCGTTTGAAGATTTCTGGTATGCTTTCGGCTACGCCATTCTGCGATGGTCGTCCCCAATAGTTGCCCCCAGACAACGAATGCACGCGGTGAACCTGCATGGAATTTGGTTTGACTACCTTTTTCCCAGTAGGTACCGTCACGAAACTATAGGTGAAATCAGCGAAGTCATCTAAATCTACCCCGTCAACCCCAATCTTCACACTGTGAGATTTCACGTCTCTGAATTGGTAAACCATGTCCCACAGCATAGGGATTTGTGCATTGTCGTTCCAATTCGTCTTACACTGAATACTGTGGACCGAGGTGAGCCGCAGGTTTTGTGATATTAGTTCATTGAACCTGTCACGCTCATATATGCCATTAATCAGCTCTTGATTGCGTGGTAATACGATACCGGTCAGATCGGACTCTGTGTTTGTCCTTACATTCTTATACGTAATGGTCATGGCGTTTGACACCACGTTTGGCACGAGCGCCTTTGATTGCTTCATGACGACCGCGCGTGTGTCTGTAAGAACCGTATTGAGATACCAGCATATGAGGCCTTCCCAAGCTGCGCCGCCGCCAGATAAGCTACTCTGGTCTCGGCCTGCAGATCCAGTAAGGGCAAAAACCTCTGCTAATTTAGACCCAAGATCGTAGATGGCTTTTGGGTCGGTCATGTCTCTCGTGATGTCACTGATAGCTGAGCCCCACACTTCACGGCAGAGCGAGAAAGTCCTCATCCTGTAAACAGCAGCCATCGCTTCCTGACGAAGCCCTTCTATCATCTTCTTCCCTTTCGCCGGATACTCTAGCGCGGCCTGCGACCCCCGCAAGCGCTAAGCGTTGCCGGACCCCCGCCTGCGCGGGGGCGCTAAGTGCCTCGCACGGCGCGTTTTCCTACATCATCATCGCGGGCTATATTCGCATCGGCTCTTTCATACCGTCGATCCTCCCGAAACCGCGCGCAGCGGGGCAAACTTTTGGGTTTTGAATCTCTCCATGCGCAAAGTTCGTAAACTTAGCGGCATCGTCACGCTGCGACTCGGAACTATTTGGACTTCCGCTTCCGCATCATCCCTTCCTGCGCGACGCTGGCGACAAGCTCTCCGCGCTGGTTGAAGATGCGCCCGAGGTTCATGCCGCGGCCCGATCCGCTCCACGGGCTTTGCGTGGCGTAGAGCAGCCATTCGTCGGCGCGGGCGGGGCGGTGGAACCACAGCGCGTGGTCGAGGCTCGCGCCGACCAGTTCGCCGCGCATCCAGCTGAGGCCGTGGGGCAGGGCGCTGGTGCCGAGCAGCGTGTAATCGCTGGCATAGCTGATGATCGCGCGGTGCAGCTGTGGATCGTCCGGCAGCGGGGCGACCGTCCTGAACCAGCTGTGCGCGCGCGGCTCGCTCGGTTCGCGGTTCATCCAGTGCAGCCGGTCGCAGGTGCGCATGTCGATCGGGCGCGGGCGCAGCATCATGTTGCGCTGGGCTTCGGAGAGCTTGTCGCCGGCCTTCTCGGCGATCTCGCGGCGGACCTCCATGTCGCTGCGCAAGTCGTCCGGGGCGGGGACGTCGGGCATGGGCGCATCCTCGTGCTCCATGCCGTCTTCCGGGGCCTGGAAGCTGGCGGTGAGGTTGAGGATCGGGGTGCTGGTGCCGTCCTCGTTCTCCTGGCTTGCGACGACGCGGCGGTTGGCGAAGCTGCGGCCGTCGAAATCGCGCTCGATGCGGTATTCGATCGGCGGGCCTTCCTTGCCGCCGCGCAGGAAATAGGCGTGGAGCGAGTGGGCCTGTTTGCCGTCGGTGCCAGAGCCTCCGACCGTGGCCTGCGCCGCCTGCAGCGCCTGCGCGATGACCTGCCCGCCGAAGACCCGGCCCGTGCCGCCCTTCTGCGGCCGGCCCTGGTAGACGTCGGTCGCGCGTTTCTCGACCGTCAGCAGCTTGACCAGGCCGCCGACGAGTTTTTCGGGAGGGACGGTATCACTCATGCCACGCCTCCTGCGGGGAAGGCGCGGCGAGGTCAATCCGGTCTGTGCAAGGTCTTAGGCAACCAGGCCCGTCTTGCGCAGCGCGCGATAGGCATAGGCCTTGGCGCGGTTCTGCTTTGGCCAGCGGCCCGGGGCCTTGGGGCTGATGCCCAGCTTGCGGGTCAGGCGGTTGAACCCGCGCGCATCGGCCTCGGCGAAGCTCCAGTCGCTGCGCCAGGTAATGCTGAGCGAAATCGAACTGTCCGCTCCGTTGCGGACGAAATGCGGCGCCATGACGGGGACGAACAAGGCTTCGCCCGGTTCGAGCGGGAATTCCTTGCCGCCCGGCAGCATGGCGTCATGCCACTGCAACTCGCGCGCGCCGCCGGAGTGGTAGGTTTCGTGGATTTCGTCCGGGGCAAAGGCCGGATCGCCCGCAGGAAACTGGGTCATCGCCTTGCTGCCCTTCAGTTGCAGCAGAATGTTGTGCTCGGGATCGAAATGATAGGGCGTGACGGCATTGGGGCTGGATATGAAGACAAAGCCCTGCGGCCGGAGCATGGCCCCGGTCCGCGATTCGACATCGGCCTTCAGCTCGCCGAGCAGCCGCAGCAGCAAGTCGCGATAGGCCGGGACCTGTTCGACATTCTTGAGCACTGCCCAGCTGTTGCTGGTGGCAATGTGGCGGATAGTGTCCTCGATCGTCATGCCCGTGCTGCCGGGCTTGCCGTCGACACCGATCGGGAGGTCGCCCCGGTTGTACTCGATGGACGAACTCGGAAGCGCGCTGGCCAGCCCGGCCAGGGCATCGAGGGTCAGCAGGCGATGACTTTCGAGCGTATGCCGCAGCTTGTGCGGAACTTCGGGATAATTTGCCGCGAATGCCTTGCGAGCCTCTGGCGGAAACACCTCGCCGGAATGGGAGATGCCGCCGATGGTGGATTCGTGAAGGGTCGAAACATAGTTCATTGGTTAGATACCCTCCGCCCAGGCGCCCGTTTCGAACCGGGTCAATGTCTTCATCGCCAACCTGCGATGCGCGCCGCCGATGGCGATATTGATGCTCAAGATCTCGCGTCGCTCGCGCCAGATGCGATCGATCATCGGATGGCCCTCTGCAGCGCAACTGTCGCACCACGCGATGTCGGCGTTGCGAAGAAGATCGAGGTTTTCACGTTGCAACAGGACCCCTGGCGAATATTTGGCATAGGCATCGTCGAATGAAGTCTTGAAGCTGAAGGCACCGGGCGGAGATAGGAAGTTGGAGAGCATCGCAATCGGCTTCCCGTCCAGCCGATAGGCAAGCCGTTCCAACCTGCCCGCGGCAGCGGCACCAGTCAGCGTATCGCGGAAGTACCGCGCTGTGTTCGGACAGTCGGCCAGCGCAGTATTCTGCTCACCCTTCCAGCTTCTCTGCTCGAGGTCGAGGTAGGCATCGATCCAGCCGGACAGGTCCTCCTGTCCCATAGTGCGTTCGAAGACGAGTTCGCCCAGTTCCGCCAGCCGCTTGTACTGGCGGCGCAAATCCTTGCGCCGTTTCGCGTTGAGCGATTGAGCGAGATAGTCTCCGGGAGCCTGATCCGAACACAGAAAGGCGCGCTTATGTCGCTGCACGACGGCCGCAGCGCGCTTTTCCAGATCCAGCACAGTGCCGAGCGCTGCATGCAGGGAGCCATCGGCGGGCAGGCGGGCGAGATGCAGGTAAAGTGCCGTCGGACTTGCATCGCCGGCCCAGCGGAACATCTGCGACCAGAAGCTCGCTTCATACCCCGCAGCGACCAGCGGAGCGCCGCAGAAGGCGTTATGGTGCAGCCAGACCGAAATATGCGGGATCGGCCGCCCATAGTAATCGCGGGTAAGCGACAAAGGTAGCAACCCGACCAGCACCTTGCCCACAGTCAGGGTCGCCAGTTGAACGACACCGGGTGCAGCGAACTCCCGCAAAGCCGGGATCAGGGCCCATGGTTCGAAGAAGGGATTGGGATCAGATGCCAGCCTGGAAAGATCCTGCCACGGCCGCGGGTCCTCGGCCAGTTCATGCCCTTCCCAGGGACGCACCTCGAAATGCGCGGGTTGGAGTGTTGCGCACTCCGCCAAGGCACCCTCAATGCGTGTCATGCGTTAACCCTTGTCGTGGCGGAGATTCCACTCATGGGCTGAGTTTACACGCGATCTTCTCAAGAGATGTTAACGCTGCTGCCAAAAAGGGCGCGAAAAACGAAGTTCCCGCGCCCCCTCTTGGTGTCTTGCGAACTCTCGTTGCTTAAGCGTGTCCACCTGCCAGCACCGCCAGCAGCAGCAGCGCGACGATGTTGGTGATCTTGATCATCGGGTTCACGGCCGGGCCGGCGGTATCCTTGTAGGGATCACCGACGGTGTCACCGGTCACGGCAGCCTTGTGCGCTTCCGAACCCTTGCCGCCATGGTTGCCGTCTTCGATGTACTTCTTCGCGTTATCCCACGCGCCGCCACCGGCGGTCATGGAAAGTGCGACGAAGAGACCGCCGACGATGACGCCGAGCAGCATCGCGCCAAGCGCGGCGAAGCCGTTGTCCTGGCCCGCGATCGCGGTGATCACGAAGTACACGACTACCGGCGACAGCACCGGCAGCAGCGACGGGATGATCATTTCCTTGATCGCAGCCTTGGTCACGAGATCGACCGTGCGGGCGTAGTCGGGACGGCTGGTCCCGGCCATGATGCCCTTGTCGGCAGCGAACTGCTCGCGCACGTCCTTCACCACGTCACCGGCTGCGCGACCCACAGCGGTCATGCCCATCGCACCGAACAGGTACGGGAGCAGCGCCCCTAGGAACAGGCCGACGATCACATAGGGGTTCTCCAGGCTGAAGGAGACTTCACCATTGGTAAGGTCGCCATCCAGGAATTCCGGGAAGAACACGCGAAGGTCGGTCGTGTAGGCGGCAAACAGAACCAGCGCGCCGAGGCCCGCCGAACCGATCGCATACCCCTTGGTCACGGCCTTGGTGGTGTTGCCGACCGCGTCGAGCAGGTCGGTCTTCTCACGAACGCTATCGTCGAGACCGGCCATTTCGGCGATGCCGCCGGCGTTATCCGTCACCGGACCATAGGCGTCGAGCGCGACGACCATGCCGGCGAGCGCGAGCATGGCGGTTGCACCATAGGCAATGCCCATCAGGCCAGCGAGCTGGTACGCGATGATGATACCGCCAGCGATGACGATCGTTGGCAGCGCCGTCGATTCGAGGCTGATGGCGAGACCCTGGATCACATTGGTGCCGTGGCCCGTTTCCGATGCTTTCGCGATCGACCGCACCGGACGGAAGTTCGTACCGGTGTAATATTCGGTGATCCAGATGATCAGGCCGGTGATGACAAGACCGAGCAGCGCGCACAGAAACAGGTCCATGCCGGTAAACTCGACCATGCCGGTACCGGCATTGATTACGCTGTCCATCTCGCCCAGCGCGTATTGCGTGACGAGATAGATCAGCGGGATCGCGCCGACAGCCGAGACAAGAAAGCCCTTGTACATCGCGCCCATGACATTCGTGCCGCCTCCGAGACGGACGAAGTAGGTGCCGATGATCGAGGTCACGATGCACGCCCCGCCGATCAGCAGCGGCAGCGCCATCAGCGGCAACAACAGGTCGCCGATAGAAGGCAGCAGCAGGGCGGTCAGAACCATGGTCGCACCGACGGTGACGACGTAGGTCTCGAACAGGTCGGCGGCCATGCCGGCACAGTCGCCGACGTTGTCGCCTACGTTATCGGCGATGGTCGCCGGGTTGCGGGGATCGTCTTCCGGGATGCCTGCTTCGACCTTGCCGACCAGGTCGGCGCCGACGTCAGCAGCCTTGGTGAAGATACCGCCGCCGAGACGCGCGAAGATCGAGATCAGCGATGCACCAAAGGCGAGGCCGACGAGGCCATCGATCACCGTACGGCTGGTCACTTCGTAACCCATCGGGCCGATCAACGCGTAGAAGAACACAGCGATGGCGAGCAGCGCAAGGCCTGCCACGAGCATGCCGGTGATGGCGCCGGCGCGGAAGGCGATGGTCAGGCCGCTCTGCAGGCTCTTTTCCGCCGCCGCAGCCGTACGCACGTTAGAGCGTACCGAGATGTTCATGCCGATATAGCCGGCGACACCCGAAAGCACCGCGCCGATCACGAAACCGACGGCCGGTACCACGCCCAGGAGCAGGCCGAGGACGATAGCGGCGATCACGCCGACGATGCCGATGGTGGTGTATTGGCGGTTGAGGTAAGCCTGCGCCCCTTCCTGGATAGCGCCGGCGATTTCCTGCATTTTTGCGTTCCCGGCACTGGCGCCGAGAACCTGACGGCTGGTGACGAAGCCGTAGATTACGGCAAGCAGTCCCAGGCCAATCGCGATCAATACGAGATTCACGAAAATTCCCCTCAGATTTTGTCTATTCGTACAAACCCAAAAGCCCCGCACGCACGGGGCCATGTGGCGCGTATCGCTAGAGCGGCTTGGAAAGAGAGGCAAGTCTTTCCGCCCTTCGTCCCCGATGGATCGTCGATCGTCTCAAATCGGGTCGCGCCGGAACGTAGATGCACGAACTCTTGCCGACTTTCATGGTTACGATTAAGTAAACGCGCATGCAGATCGCGCTACAAAAAATGTTTCTGGTGATGCCCTTCCTCTTCGGGATCGGTTTCATTGCGCCGCTGATTGCGCAAACCATGGCCTATTGGGGGTGGGAGCCACCACTGGCGATGAGCCGCATCGGTTTCGGCTTGCTGATCGGCGGGGGCTGGGGCCTGTATGCGACGATCAGGGGGCGCTGGGTATGAGCGACCGTATCGATACCGAAGAAAAGCCCTTCGATTTCGACCTGGGTCCGCCCGACAGCGATCCCGTTGTCGTCCCCGAAACCGACCGCAGCGGCGATGCGCCCGCGATCCCTCTGCGCCCCGACGAGGGCCTGGATAAATACGCCCGGGTCGAGTTGCTCAAGCAAGAGCGCGAAATCGCAGCCAAGTATCATGGCGGACCGATGTGGGGGTATGTCGTCGCGGCGTTTATCGGCTTTGCGGTCTGGGTGGCGATGTTCCCCCTGACCATGTTCGGCGTCGTGCATCCGCTGATTGCGCTGGTCGTCTCGACCTTCATCACAGTGGCCGGATACGTGACCTGTCACGAGGCGATGCACGACAATATCGCCAAGCGCGGAAGCAAGGACCGCTGGATGAACCAGTGGGTCGGCGAGGTCTCGCTGATCCCGATTGCGGTACCCTTCAGCATGGGCAAGGTGACGCATCTCGAACATCACAAGCATTGCAACGACCCCGATAACGACCCCGACTATACGGACGAGGCACCCAATATATGGGCGGCCTGGTATAAGACCTGGTGGAACCGGCAGCCGCGGGTCGACGGTACGATCAACCGCTACAAGCGGGCATGCGAGAACCTCGGCACGCCGGAAGCGAATAAGGCCTTGAAACAGACGGTCTATGTCCAGCTGTTCTATTTGGCGACACTCTTCACCATGGCGTGGAACGGTTATGCCATTGCGGCCGCCGTATGCTGGTGGCTACCGCGCCAGCTCGGCCTGAGCTGGATCCGTTTTTTCCTCAGTTGGGCGCCGCACCACCCACGCGAAGGCCATACCGGTCGGTACGATCAGGCCTATATCTTCAAGAGCCGGATCGGGCATTTTTTCTCGATGTGCATGGAAACGCACCTGATCCATCACTTGTATCCGGGAATTCCGAACCACCGGACCAAGGCGGCGTATCAGGAGATGAAACCGGTCCTGGAAAAGCGCGGCGTGGATTGCTCGGCACTCTGAGTATCAATGCCGGTAGCCGAGCCCCTCGGGTTCGAAAATCGCGATACCATCGACCAGCAGAGGCGGTTCGCCTTCCTCGACCGTTCCGATGGGAATGGCCCTGGCGGGAAGCTCTGCCGTCGGCGATGCCGTGAAGAGCAGCTGATAATCGTCACCCCAGCGCAGCGCGTCGTCGCGGCGCTCCTCCGGTGCCCCGAGGGGAACTTCCGCGGTGTCGATGGCGAGCGTTACGCCGCTGGTGGTTGCAAGGCGCCACGCATCGAGCAACAGCCCGTCCGAGACATCCATCATCGCACTCACATGCGGCGCCAGCGCAGCACCTTCGGCAAGCAGCGGCATCGGGCGGCGAAACGCGAGGCTGTTGTCCTCGGTGCCGGCTTGCAGCGCTTCGAAGCCCATCATTGCCGCGCCGACAGGGCCGGTGATGTAGAGGAGGTCGCCGGGTTGCGCGCCGTCGCGACCGGGCACGATCCCGCTGACGGAACTCCCGAGCGCAGTCAGGCCCAAGGCTGTTCGCCCCTGGCCCGCGCTGACGGTATCGCCGCCGAGAAGCGGCACGTTGAAGGCCCTGAGCGCATCCCTGAGGCCGCTCAAAAAGCGCTCTTCCTCGTCCGGGATGGTTTGGCCCACAATAATCCCGATCGGCCGCGCACCCTTTGCCGCGAGATCGGAGAGGTTCACCGCCACCAGTTTCCACGCGACATCGGCCATGTCCTGACCCTGCAGCCAGTGGACGCCCTCGATCATCATGTCGTGCGTGACGACCAGCAATTGCCCGCCGATTTCCAGCACCGCCGCGTCGTCGTTGAGGCCCCGCGCCGCCGGATCGGTGGCCAGCGCGCGCAATCGCGCGATGAAGTCGAACTCGTTGGTCACCGCACCTGTTTGGCGACCGCGTCGAGTAGGCCATTGACGAACTTCGCTTCGCGATCGTCGAAGAAGGCCTTGGCCACATCGACATACTCGCTGATCGCGGCGGCCTTCGGGACATCGGCACGGGCGATGAGTTCGTAGGTCCCGGCGCGCAGGATCTGCACCATGGTTTTGTCCAGCCGGGCCAGCGTCCATCCTGCGGCCAGCTTGGCGGTCACCAGCTCATCGATCTCGTCACTGCGCGCATCGACGCCGCTCACGATATCGTCGAAGAAATCGACTTCGGCATCGGCATAGTGCTCGCCATCCTCGATCTCGCGCCCGAGGCGATGCTGGTGGAACTCGTCGAGCAGCCTGGCGAGCGGCGTTTTTTCCATGTGACGCTGGTACAGCGCCTGGACGGCGGCGAGCCGCGCGGCGGAGCGTGATTGAGAACGCTGGTTCATGTCTTCAGTCGCAATTCTATCGAGGCGGCATGGGCGGGCAGGCCCTCGGCATGCGCCAGTTTGATGGCGGCAGGCCCGATCGCTTCGAGGCCGGCCTTGTCCATGGAGATGAAGCTGGTCCGCTTCATGAAATCGAGCACCGACAGGCCGCTTGCAAAGCGCGCACGGCGACCGGTGGGAAGCACGTGGTTGGGCCCGGCGACATAGTCACCGACCGCTTCAGGGACCATGCGCCCAAGAAAGATGCTGCCGGCATGGTGCAACTTACCCATCAGGGCCTCCGGATCATCCACTGCCAGTTCGACATGCTCGGCAGCGAGCCGGTTGGCGAGCGGGATCGCCTGTTCGAGGTCCTCGACGACGATCAGCACGCCATGCGCGTCCCAGCTCTCGCGCGCGACCTTGCGGGTCGCCAGCATCGCGGATTGCACGTCCACACGGTCCTCGACCTGCTCGGCGAAATCGGCATCGTCGGTGATGAGGATCGACTGGCTGGTCGGGTCGTGCTCGGCCTGGCTGAGCAGGTCGGCGGCGATCCAGTCGGGGTCGTTCTTGCCGTCCGCGATGACGAGGATTTCGCTCGGCCCTGCCACCATGTCGATGCCGACCACGCCGTAGAGCTGGCGCTTGGCCTCGGCCACCCAGGCATTGCCGGGGCCGGTGATGACATCGACCCGCTCGATGCGATCGGTCCCGTAGGCAAGCGCGCCAATGGCCTGCGCCCCGCCGACCCGCCAGATTTCGTCCACGCCAACGATATGCGCCGCTGCGAGCACGAGCGGATTGGTTTCACCCTTGGGGGTCGGGGTGACGATGGCAAGCCGCTCGACGCCGGCGACCTTGGCCGGGATCGCGTTCATCAGCAGCGAAGAGGGATAGGCTGCCCGGCCACCGGGCACGTATAGCCCCGCCGCATCGACCGGCCGCCATTTCGCACCCAGCCGCACGCCCGCATCGTCGGTATAGTCGCGATCGTGCGGCAACTGGTCCTCGTGGTAGGCCTGGATGCGATCTGCGGCGAGCTGCAACGCGTCGCGCAGGTCGGCATCGAGCGCATCGTAGGCAGCCTTGCACTGATCCGGCGCGATCATCCAATCGTTGTCATTGGTCAGATTATGCTGGTCGAAGCGGGTCGTATATTCGACGAGTGCTTTGTCACCCATCGCCTTGACGCGGGCTAGGATGTCGAAGACGTCGCGCCCTACGTCCTGCGAACTCTCGCGGCGGGCTTCGACGATCTTGGCGAATTTCGCTTCGAAATCGGGATCGGTGTTCTTGAGGCGCTGCACTATGCTGCTTTCCGATTGTCTGCATCGGCACGGAATGCCTCGACCAGCTCGGCTACGCGACTATCGGTCTTGAGCGCCGCGCGATTGACGATCAGCCGCGCGGAAATGTCGAGTATGCGCGAGGTTTCGACAAGCCCGTTTTCCTTCAGCGTGCGCCCGGTCGAAACGAGATCGACGATGCACCCGGCAAGACCCAGCGAGGGCGCCAATTCCATCGCGCCATTGAGCTTCACGCATTCGGCCTGAATGCCCATGCGCTCGAAATGGCGGCGTGTAAGGTTGGGATATTTGGTCGCGACGCGCAGGTGGCTGGCGCTGCCGATCGCGCCCGCGCTCTCGGCAGGTTCGGCCACGGCCAGGTGGCAATGCCCGATATCGAGATCGACCGGTGCGTAGAGGTCCGAATAGTCGAATTCCTCGATCACGTCGGAGCCGACGATCCCAAGCTGCGCGGCACCATGAGCGACGAATGTGGCGACATCGAAGGCGCGTACGCGGATCATGCGCATGTCCTCGCGCGAAGTGGCAAAGGACAGCGCGCGGTTGGACTTGTCGTGGAAGCCGTCCTCGGGCACGACACCGGCGCGCGCCATAACCGGAAGCGCTTCCTCCAGGATGCGGCCCTTGGGCACGGCGAATGTCAGCTGGCTTTGCGGCATGGCGGCGCAGATAGGCAGCGAGCGCGCAAAGAGCAATCGCAAAGGGCAAGGTTTCACGGGGGCGAAGAGCTATGGCGACGACTGGCGTAATGGACATCAAGTCCCTCGACGAAGCGATCGAGTGGCAGGCGCAGCACGCCGAGGAAGGCGGGGCGCCGGGCACGGCGAAGGTGATCCGCGGGCTACTGGCTGTTTCAAGGACCGAGACCGCCACCGGCCGCCGGATCGCCAACTGGCAGGGGCTTACGCTGAAGGATGCGATGCCGCTGCGCATCAATGGTGGGCTTCACAACCTCGTGCTGACCGGCGAGGATACCCGTTTGGGCGCCGTCTATGGCGGGCTGATGACCGACCAGGCGGCAGTCGACGAATTGGTCTGCGAGTTGTTCGAGAGCTACGACGCGCGACTGTTGCCATGGCTCGACGGTCCGCCTCAGACCAACGAGGCCGGGCGCTCGGCGAGTCTGATGGCGGGGCTGTTGTGGCTGGCGCAGCATGTCCCGGCGCAATTCGAGATGCTCGAACTGGGCTCAAGCGCGGGCATCAACACCATGATGGAGCGCTACTTTTTCGATCTCGGCGGTGTGACGACAGGGCCGGAAGCGAGCCCGATGCGGATCGCGCCCGATTGGAAAGGCGATCCGCCGCCCACCACCGCGCCGCAAATCGTCTCGATCCGCGGTTGCGATGTTGCGCCCATTGACTTGAGCGATCCGGAGGCGGCGCTGCGGCTCAAGAGCTACGTCTGGCCCGAAGCCTTCGAGCGAATGGGCCGGATCGACGCGGCGGTCGAACTCGCAGGCCAGCGTCCGCCGGATGTCGTGAAGCAGGATGCCGGAAGTTTCGTCGCGGAGGCATTGGCACAGCCGCAGGATAAGGGCGTCACGCGCGTGCTCTTTCATTCGATCGTCTGGCAATACATTCCGGACGATCAGCAGCAGGCGATCCGGGACGCGATAGACGAAGCGGCGAGCAAAGCGACACCCGAGAGACCGCTGGCATGGGTCAGTCTCGAGACCAACCGCAAGACTTTCCGCCACGAACTGCATGTGACCTACTGGCCGGGCGGGGCTGAGCCGACGCTCCTCGCCTGTGCGCACCCCCATGGTGCCTGGGTGGAGTGGTGGGGCGGCTGAGGATAATCGGATTCGGAGTCGTAACATCCGTTCGGGCTGAGCCTGTCGAAGCCCAGCCGCCACCTTTACGGAAAGGTTGTGCCTGCCCTTCGACAGGCTCAGGGCGAACGGGGTTGGAGATGGGTTGCGAGAAAGCTTTCCATCGCCGCATTCACTTGCTCTGGCTCCTGCCACAGCAGGAAGTGGCCGCAGTCCTCGATACGGACCAAGGTCAGGTCCTCGACATGATCTTCCAGCCTTTCGATATTGCCCGGGCTCAGCGCGTGGTCGTCCATCGCCCAAACGACCAGCGTCGGAATCGTTAGCTTGGGCACCTTTGGCAGCTTTGCATTAGCCGGAATCTCTAAGGGAGCGTCGGCAGGAGGCACCGCCATCGGCGTCGCGCGGTACCAGTTGAGCATGCCGATCGCGGCCTTTCCGTCCGACCAGTCCTCGAAAATCGCGGCGCGTTCTTCGGAGTCGTCATCAGGCAGCGCGCCGGTCGCGTTTTCCGTGCCTTCCAGAAGCGCCAGCAGGCCCCGCTCGCGTATCTCATCGTCACGCGACGTGTCGCGATAGACCCGCATATATTGCCCCGCGGCCCGCTGCTGCGCGTCGGTCCAGAGCAGCTTGGAATAGATCAGCGGATGCGCCGCATTGCACAGGATTGCGCGCTCGACGCGGTTCTGCTGGCCTCTCATCGCCACGCCCCAGGCCAGCGCGCCGCCCCAGTCGTGGCCGACGATCGTGAAGCGCTCCACCGCCAGCGCATCGGCGAGCAGAAAGACATCGCCGATCAGCTTGTCGGGCGTGTAATTCTCGACCCCCTCGGGCTTGGACGAGCCGTGATAGCCGCGCTGGTCGGGCGCGATGCAGCGGTAGCGATCGGAGAAATGCGCGATCTGGCGCCGCCAGGTGCGGTGGCTTTCGGGAAATCCGTGCAGGAAGATCAGAGCAGGGCCATCACGCGGCCCGGTATCCACCACATCCAGCTCAATCCTGTTTTCCAGGGTGACGCGCACTTGTTCCATGGCGTTTAGCCGTCCGCTTCCATTTTCTCCATATAGCCGTTTGCTACCATCGCAGCGACTTGGTCGAACAGCTGGTCGGGCGTGCGGCGCATTTCGCCCATGGCCTCTTCCATGCCTTCCGCAACAATGATCTCGCGCTGGTTGAGCGCCACGGCGTCGAGCATCGTTTTGGCGGCTTCGTCGGGCGCGATCCCGTTGTCGATCACATCGTCGCTGCGCCCGCGTGCGCTGCCGTCGGCGGACAGCGCATTGCGGCTGACATTGGTCGCGATCGAGCCGGGGTAGATCACGTGGACGCCTATCCCGTCCTGCGAAAGCTCGGCGCGCAGCGCATCGGCATAGCCTGCGAGGCCGAACTTGGCCGCGCAATAGGCGGTGCGCATCGGCACACCGACCTTTCCTGCGATCGAGGAGATGAACAGCAGGCTGCCCGACTTGCGCGCGGCCAAGTGCGGCAGCAACGCCTGCGTCGCGGCGATCTGCGCGGTGAGGTCGATATCGATGATGTCGCGATAGACCTGCATGTCGGTCTTCGTCGCCCGGCTGCGCTGCGACACGCCGGCATTGGCGACGAAGCCGTCCACGCCTCCCGACCATTCGATCGCCTTCTCTGTCGCCGCCAGCATCGCGTCCTCGTCGCGCACGTCGAAGGGCAGGGTCATCGTCTCGGTCGCGATCTCACCAGCCACCTCGGCCAGACGCGCCTCATCGCGGCCAGACAGGATGACCCGCGCCCCGCGCTCACCCAGTTCCTTCGCCAGCGCCGCGCCGATGCCGCTCGATGCGCCGGTAATCCACCAGCATTGTCCGTCGTAACTCATGTCCTCTCCCTTGTTGAACTATGGATAGCTGACCGTCTTGGGCTTTCCCTCGGGCAGCGGAATGAATTCCTCGTCATCGCCCGGCACGGTCGGGAAGCGACCTTGCTTCCAGTCTTCGCTGGCCTGCCGGATTCGGTCCTTGCTCGAGCTCACGAAATTCCACCAGACGTGGCGCTCGGTCGGAAAGGCTTCTCCGCCCATCAGCATGATCCGCCCACCCTGCTCGGAGGCGAGCCGCATCGTCCTGCCTGGCTCAAGCACCGTCAGCTCGTAGAGGCCGAGCTCGTGCCCATCGACGCTCGCTTGCCCGCCGACCAGCATAAGCGCGCGTTCGTCCGCCTCGGCGTCGATCGGCATGGTGCCGGTCGGCGCCAGCACGATCTCGGCGTAGATGGTGTCGGCGTGCGTCGTGGTCGGGGCGCGCTTGCCCCAAAGATCGCCCATGACGATTGTTGCGCGTGCCCATTCATCCTCGACTACAGGCAGGTCGGCAATCGCTTCGAAATCGGGTTCGATCTCTTCCTTGCCGTCGGGCAGGGCGAGCCAGGTTTGCATGCCGTAGAGCTTGGGGCCTCGCGAGCGCTCGGTCTGCGGGCTGCGCTCGGAATGGACGATGCCTTTGCCGGCGGTCATCAGGTTCACCTGCCCCGGGCGGATGGTCGAGAAGCTGCCGAGGCTGTCGCGATGATCGATTGCGCCTTCGAACAACCAGGTGACGGTCGAGAGGTTGATGTGCGGATGCGGGCGCACGTCCATCGCGCTGCCGATATCGAGCTGAGCCGGTCCGAACTGGTCGACGAAGATAAACGGCCCGATCATTGTGCGGCCTTTAGACGGCAGCGCGCGGCGAACCTCGAATTTGCCGAGATCGTGGGTGGTGGGAGTGATGGTTTCCGTGATCATGACGCGACTCCGTACATGTTTCGCAAGCGTTTGTGGCGTTGGCGGAAGAACCACCCGATCAGCGCGCGCGACAGGCCGGGCAGCAGGCGGGGTTCGAAGGTGAGCGTATCCGAGACAATGCACTGCGCGTCATCGCCCGCAACCTCTCGCCGGTGCCGCCAGCTGCGCATGCCCGTCATCTGCGATTGCTCGACGAAGTGTGCGCGGCCGTTGACCAGGTCTTCTTCGACTTCGGTCAGCATTAAGTCGAACGAGCCGATCCGCAACAGTCCGAACGCCACCAACTTGCTGTGCACCGCGACTCTGCCCGGTGCCCAGCCACTGGCGCGCAAATCGTCGATCTCCGGCGGTCCTTTCATCCGCGCGACGGGCGGCATTTCGCGCGCGATCCCGCGCATCGTCACCGCGTCGCTCCAAACCCGCTCCATCGGCGCGGCCAGGCGCGACTGGAATTGCAGCTCGATCACTTTCCGGTATCCCTATCGATCAGGCCTGCGAGGTCGCGCGGGTAGATATACTCGGGCCAATCGGCGAGTTCGCTCCGCGTGAACCAGCGATATTCCTGCATCACGCGCTGTTCGAGCTCGGTATGCCCATCGGTCGAGATGCGCGTATCGGAAACGCGGACACAGAAGAAGCGCTCGTCGGCGCGGACCGGCTCGCCCTCGACAGTGATGAATTCCGGGCGTTGCTGAGCGATCTGCGGGCCGGGATCGGCTTCTATTCCCGTTTCCTCTTTCAACTCGCGCCGCGCGGCCTCTTCGAAGCTCTCGCCCGGATCGCATTCGCCGCCGGTCGTAACCCAGAAGGGCGGGCGATCGGACAGGACAAAGCGGTGCAACAACACGCGATCGTCGGGATCGAGCACGATGATGCGTGCTGCCCGCCTGACGCGCCTGCCAGGGCTCGTCGCGCTCATTCGCCCGGCGCGCTCGCCTTGATTGCGACGGCATGGACCCGCTCACCGACGATATCGCCGAGCGCAGCAATGACCCGCCGCTGGCGCTGCAGCCGTGAGACGCCTTCGAAGGCTGCGCTTTCCATCGCGACAGTGAAATGCGATTCCCCCGAACCGTCGTCGCCCGCATGGCCGTGATGCTTGGCGCTGTCGTTGATGACCTCCAGCCGCGTAGGCGCAAAAGCCTCGGTCAGCCTGTTCTCGATTTCCGTCTGCATGCTGGCCATGGCCTGTGTTTCCTCTTCCAATAGCGCTCCGGACTTCCCATCATAAAGCGCTATGCGCACGAGCCGGTTCCATGGACGATACGAAGCCGAAGGGCGAGTCTGCGATCATCCGGCGTGCGACGAGCCGGGCGAATTCCGTGCACCTGGCGGTTATGGCAATTCTTTTGACGGTCCCGGCGAATGGCGCTGGATGTGCCTCGACCATATCCGCGAATTCAATGCGGGATATGATTGGTTCGAAGGCATGAGCGCGGACGAGATCCTCGCCGCGCAATCGCCCGCGAGCGGCTGGCAGACGGAAACCCGCGCTTTCAAGCCGACCGCCGGGGTCGACGGCATGCCGCGCTGGGCCGATTTCGACGATCCGCTCGAGGCCATCGGCGCGCGCGCCGCCGGTATCAAGAGCCGCGCCCAGCGCGAGGCCGAGATGGCGATGGACGGGCGATTTTCGCAGGACGAGGCGAAAGCGTTGGAAACGATGGGGCTCGGCCTCAAGACCGACCGCAGGTTGCTCCGCCGCCGCTATTCCGAACTGGTCCGCCGCTATCACCCCGATCGCAATGGCGGCGACCGCAAATACGAAGCGCGGCTCAATCGCGTCGTCGAGGCGTACCAACTGCTGCGCGAGAGCAAGGCGCTCGCTTAGCCTGCTATCGCCCTCTCGATTCCCGCATGGTCGATCTTCACCATGTCCTGCATTGCCGTGAACACCCGCCCGCGCACCTCGGGATCGTCATGGCCGAGCCCATCCATCAATACACGCGACACAACCTGCCAGCGCACGCCGTAGCGGTCGTAGCACCAGCTGCAGGCCATCTCGCCGCCGCCTTCGGTCAGCGCCGCCCAGTAGCGGTCGGTTTCTTCCTGGGTGTCCGTAAAAACCTGCAGGGAAAGCGCGTCGTTGGGCCCGTCGCCCGGCCGACCGTTCATCGCCATGGCAGGCAGGCCGAGGAGGGTGAAAGCGATGGTGATGACATCACCCGCCTTGCCGGCCGGCCAGTCGCTCGGCGATCGGTCGACCCGGGTAATGTCGCTGTCGGGAAAGAGGTCGCAATAGAAATTGGCGGCCTCTTCCGCGCCCTGGTCGAGCCACAGGCACAGCGCGAGCTTGCTGTCAGCCATCGGCCGGCTCCATCGCGGCCATGTCGATCGCATTTGCCTCCTGCTTGGCAGGGCGCGCATTGATCCGCTCGCGATAGGCGGTCAGGGAGTCGCGCTCGGGCAGGGTGCCGAATTGCAGGCCCCAGTCGACCTGGCTGCCGACATAGACATCCGCCATGGTGAACCTGTCGCCGCAGACGAACTGCCGGTCCGTGAGCCAGCTATCGAGAGCGTCTATGGTGAGATCGAAAGAACCGAACCCGGCCATCCCGCTGCGGTCTTCGGGCACTTCCCAGCCCATCGATTTGGCCACGACCGCCTGTTCCAACGGCCCGGCGGCGAAGAACAGCCAGCGCAAATAGTCGGCCTTTTCCTCGAAGGTTGGGGCCAATTCCGGTCCCGGGTGGGTCTCCGCCAGATAGTGGCAGATCGCCGCGCATTCGGTGATGACATGGTCATGCCCGTTGTGATGATGCACCAGCGCGGGGACCTTGTTCATCGGATTGATGGCACGGAAGCTCTTGGGCCGGGTCTCCCACGTCATCATCTCGGTATTGTAGTCGGCGCCCGCCTCGTGCAGCGCCCAGCGCGCGATCTGCCCGCGGCTCATGGCGACGGTATAGAAAGTGAAATCGGCCATCGATCAGGCTCCCTTGCTACCGATGATGGAGAATAGCGCGCCTTGCGGGTCGACCCCCTGGAAGACGTGGTCGCCGCCGGGGATTTCCATCGGCCCGTTGACGATCTGCGCGCCGCCTGCGGTGGCCTTCTCCAGCGCTTCGTCGATATCGGGCGCGCGAAAGTAGAATGCCCAAAGCGATGCAGGAATTTCGTCGGGTTTCTGCATGATCGCGCCGAGTCCATAGTCGCCGTGCTCGTACATCTGGTAGGTGCCCATCGGCCCCATTTCCATGGCGTCGCCCTTGGTCCAGCCGAACTGGGTCGTGTAGAATGCATCTGCGGCGTCAGGGTCGGCGGTGATCAGCTCGTTCCAGGCGCAGGTACCCACTTTCGGCTCGTGTTTAGAGAAAGCATGGCTCGGCTGGCCGGACCGGTCGTCGATCACGTAGAAGGGCGCTCCCTGCGGATCGGCGAGCATGGCGAAGGGGCCGACGTCGGGCACCTCGCCGCCTTCCATGAAGACATGACCGCCCGCATCGCGGACCTTGCCGACTGTTTCGGGGACGTCATCGACCCGGATATAGCCGACCCAAGACGGCTGCCCGCCGTGCTCGATCATCGGCGGGGTCAACTTCAGAATGCCGCCGATTTGTGCATCTCCGGCGCTGAAGGATCGGTAGTCCTGCCCGTTGAAACCGGCTTCCTCGAACTGCCAACAGAGCATATCGCCGTAGAATGCCTGTGCCGCATCAGGGTCAGGCGTCATCAGTTCATACCAGACGAAATCGCCATGTTTGTCTGCCATAGTGCGTCTCCCTCAATCGCGTCCCAGGGTATAGATTGGCGTGAAGCCTCCGTAGATCAGTCTGGGTCCCGCGAAAGGCATGTCCTCGGAAGGCTCCATCTCTTCATTCTCTTCCATGGCCCTGGCTGCCGCATCGCAAGTCGCCCTGTCGGGCCAGATCACCCACGAAAAGACGATGTGCTCGCCGTCTTCGGCCTTTACGGCCTTCCGAAAATCCGTGTGCTTGCCCTCGGGGATATCCTCCTCGAAAGCCTCGACGATTTCGATTGCTCCGTAGCGTTGGAACATCTCCCCGGCATCCTTTGCCATGGCGAGATAGGCGTCCTTCTTGCCCGATAGAACGGGCACCAAGAATCCCTGAATGTACATCGCATCTCTCCTCCTTTCCGGGGGCGATCATGCGCCCGGATTGTGACGAGAGAAAGGACTTATTGCCGGAACGCCCAGCGCAGCGTCTTGCCCATGCCCCAGGTCGCCGCGCGCGCGGGGAGGGCGGCGAGGCCGGGGCGTTCGAGCCCGAGCATCGAGCGGGCGAAAGCGGGCAGCAGGGCGACGGCCTCGGAGCCCATTACCGCCTGCACCGCCGCGGGGGCGCCTTCGGGACGCTGGGTAAGGACCAAGTCTGCTATTTCGCGCGCCTCCGGGCTGGCGCGCAGATCCTGCCGCAATTCGCGAAAAATCGCTTCCGCTTCGTTGCGGTCGAGCGGGACCGGATCGGCCCCGAGCGCGCGGGCGATGACCGCGAACTGGCGGTAATACTCGTCCTGCTCGTGGCCCGGCATGTCGGGCTGCACATGGCGGAGGTAAGCGGCGAGGAAGCTTTGAGCCTCGACGACATGAACCCAGGCGAGGGTGCGCGGATCGGTCGCGGTATAGGCCGTCCCGTCGGGCAGCGTGCCGGTGACCTTCGCATGGATGCGGTTGACCCGCTCGATCTGTTTCATCGCTTCGTCGCGGTGGCCGAATGTCGTCACCGCGATAAAGCGCGCGGTGCGTCGCAACCGGCCGTGCATGTCGGAGCGGAAGTTGGAATGGTCGAGCACGCCTTGCAGCGCATGCGGGTGCAGCATCTGGAGCAGGAGCCCGCGAATGCCGCCGACCATCATCCCCACGACATCGGCATGCACCATGCGGATCGGCGAATTCTTCTCGAACAGAGCGTTGTCGCTCGGAGGAACGGGCTGCTGGCCGCTGTCGACATCGTTGAACACCGCCCGCACGCGACCGACCAGCTGCTGGCGCAGGAATTCGGCAGGGTTGGGGGTGTTGGAGCGCGGCGGCATGGTCACGACAATATGTGCATCCGGCGGCAAAAGGAAATGTCGTCTTTCGTCCCGCTTGCGAGTCGCTGGCTCCGCGTCTAGTCCCGCCGACGAGATGAACGACATGACCGACAAGAGCTTCGAGCCCAACGCCAAGACGACCCTTTCCGAACCGGACACCACCGTCAACGTGCGGGAGACCTTCGGGATCGACGTGGACTGGGACGTGCCAGCCTTCAGCAAGGCGGACGAGCGCGTGCCCGATTTCGACGAGAATTACGTCTTCGATCCGGACACGACGCTGGCGATCCTCGCCGGCTTCGCCCACAACCGCCGGGTGATGGTGCAGGGCTATCACGGCACCGGCAAATCGACCCACATCGAACAGGTCGCGGCGCGTCTCAACTGGCCGTGCATCCGTATCAACCTCGACGCGCATATCAGCCGTATCGACTTGGTCGGGCGCGACGCCATCGTGCTGCGCGACGGGCTGCAGGTCACCGAATTCCGCGAAGGACTGCTGCCGTGGGCGCTTCAGCATCCGGTCGCGCTGGTGTTCGACGAATACGATGCGGGCCGCCCGGACGTGATGTTCGTGATCCAGCGCGTGCTGGAGACCGAGGGCAAGCTTACGCTGCTCGACCAGAACCGCGTGATCCGCCCCGATCCGAACTTCCGCCTGTTCGCAACCGCCAACACCGTCGGCCTCGGCGATACGTCCGGCCTCTATCACGGCACGCAGCAGATCAACCAGGGCCAGATGGACCGCTGGAACATCGTCGTCGGTCTCAACTACCTGCCGGCCGACACCGAGCAGGAAATCGTGACCGCGAAGAACCCGGATACCGATCCGGAGGTCATCTCAAAGATGATAAAAGTCGCCGACCTGACCCGCCAAGGCTTCATCAACGGCGATATCTCGACCGTGATGAGCCCGCGCACCGTCATCACCTGGGCCCAGAACGCGGCGATCTTCGAAAATGTCGGCATGGCCTTCCGCCTGAGCTTCCTCAACAAATGCGACGAAGCCGAACGCATGCTGGTGGCGGAATACTACCAGCGCGTTTTCGGGGAAGACCTGCCCGAGAGCGTGGTCAAGGCTTGAGACTGGCAATCGCTGTGTTATCCTGCTAATACAGCCGGATGAATTCCCCCTGGTTCCGCAAACTGACCCCTTGGCGGCGCGATCCCGGTCGGCCGCAGGGTGCTTACGCGGGCTATTTCTCGCGCGCTGACCAAGAGCCGCTCTATCGCTCCGGTTCGCCCCAACCCGATTTCGATCGCTGGGACAACCGCCTCGATCGGCTTGACGGAGCGGTCGAGCGCGAGGAGCGGCGCAAGCAGCGGTGGTGGCAGCCGGCCTATTGGCGCGAGCGGCGCAAGCGCTGGTGGATTGTAAGATTTTTTGCCGCTGCGTTGATGGCTTTCCTTGCTCTGATCGCGTTTCTTGCGCTGACGACGCCGCTCGACAAATCGCTGGAGCCGGTCGTTCCGCCGCAGATGACGCTGCTGGCTGCGGACGGAACTCCCATTGCCCGCAATGGGGCGATCGTCGGCGAGCCAGTGAGCGTCGAAACCCTGCCGCCGCATGTGGTGGAAGCCTTTCTCGCGATCGAGGACCGCCGGTTCTACGATCACTGGGGCGTCGATCCGCGCGGCATCGCACGCGCTGCATGGACCGGTGTTGGCGGCGGGAGCACTATTACCCAGCAGCTGGCGAAATTCACGTTTCTCAGTCCCGAGCGGACACTGACGCGCAAGGCGCGCGAAGCGCTCATCGCATTCTGGCTCGAGACCTGGCTGACCAAGGACGAGATTCTCGAACGCTACCTTTCCAACACCTATTTCGGCGACAATGTTTATGGCCTGCGCGCGGCGAGCCTGCACTATTTCTACCGCCAGCCCGAGAAACTGACGCTGGAACAGGCGGCGATGCTGGCCGGACTGGTCAAGGCACCCTCGGCCTTGCGGCCCACCAAGCACTATGCGCGCGCCGAAGAGCGGATGAAGCTGGTCGTCGCATCCATGGTTGCAGCCGGCTATCTCACCGAAGCCGAGGCGGCGCGCGTTTCTGCGCCAAAGCTCGACGTGCGGACCAGATCAGACCTGCCGACCGGCACCTATTTTGCCGATTGGGCGCTGCCGATGCTGCGTCGCGATGCCGAAACGGGCTACGAAGCGCAGACGATTACGACTACGCTCGATGCACGGTTGCAAGGTATCGCGAGCCGCATCGTCCAGCGCGCCAATCTGGGCGGGGCGCAGGCGGCACTGGTGGCGATGCGCTCCAATGGCGAAGTTGTCGCGATGGTCGGCGGAAAGGATTATCAGGAAAGCCCGTTCAACCGCGTGACGCAGGCGAAACGGCAACCGGGATCGACCTTCAAGACCTTCGTCTGGCTGGCGGCGCTCGAAGCAGGGGCCGATCCGACCGATCCCGTCGACAATACCGAGATCACGCAAGGCAGCTATCGTCCGCGCAACTATGGCGAACGCTATTCTGGTTCTCTCACTTTGGAGCAGGCCTTCGCACGATCCAGCAATGTGGCGGCGGTGCGCCTTTACAATTCGGTGGGCGACGAAGCGGTAATCCGCACCGCGCGGCGGCTCGGGGTGACTTCGCCGCTTCCACCGGGCGATCCCAGCATGGCGCTCGGCACATCGACCATGACGCTGCTAGAATTGACCGCCGCCTATGCCGGCATCGCCGCGAACGCTTATCCCGTGCGCCCAACGCCGCTGCCGGTGCAGGAGCAGGGCTGGTGGGAATGGCTGTGGGACGGACCCGAGAGCTTCTCCGGCCGGGTCCATGACGACATGCAACAGATGCTGCGCGCTGCCGTGAATAGTGGCACCGGGCGCGCTGCCATGCTGGCGGGGCCGAACTACGGCAAGACCGGTACCAGCCAGGACAATCGCGACGCCCTGTTTGTGGGCTATGCCGGAGATCTCGTGGTCGGCGTGTGGATCGGCAATGATGACAACAGTCCACTCAATGGCGTGACCGGGGGTGGGCTCCCGGCGCGGATGTGGCGCGATTTCATGCGTCAGGCGCAGGGGGCGTCATCCGCAGGTGACACCCCGCGGGCCAATCCCTCCGGACCCGTGCAGCCGATGGACGTCCCGGAACTGGAAGACGTGCCTCTGGGCGAGGGCGTGCGTCTGGAGGACGGCGGGCTGAATATCGAAACCGAGATCGAGGGCATTCCAGTCGATATTCGCGTCACGCCAGACGGCGTCGAAATGGCGCCGGGCAGCGAGCCCGACGGCTAGCCTGCCGATTCCGCAAGCAGCACGTTCATAATCGCCGTCGCGCGCGGGCGCTCGCGATCATCCTGCCAGCACTCGACCGCGATATTGGCATTGCGCCGGCCGAGCTTGGTGATGCGCGCCTTGGCATAAAGCGGCGCGGCTTTGGCCGGGGCGAGGAACTGCACGGTCATATTGATCGGTTTGATTTGCACCTTGCGGCCCTCGGCATCGAGCGCCACGCGCAGTGCGGCATAGCCTGCGGTCTCCAGCAGGCCGCTGATCGCTCCGCCGTGGTAGAAGCCCGGGCGACCCTCGGTTATTTCCTCGCCGCCGACGTGGAGTATGGGGATGCCATCTTCGTCGCCGTGCACCGCAATACCCAGCGAGGCCGCGTAGGGCGTGATCACGGCAAGATCATTGGCCATCGCGCGAGGCCCTTCCCGGCAGCGACATGAAGACGGCCGCAATATGCGCGACCGGATCCTCCGGGTCGCCATCGTGAGCAACTCCGCGCACGAAGGCGGCGGACCTGGTCAGCCGGTAGCATTCCGCGCGGCCGATGACATGGTGGCGTTCGCGCGCGGGCCGCTGGTAATCGACGCGCAGGTCGAGCGTGGCGATCGCCTGGAAGCGCTTCATTCGCGTCCAAATCGCGAGGCCGCTGGCCATGTCCATCAGGCTGATAATCGGGCCCGAGGCAAGCACATGCCGATCCGGTTCACCGACCAGGTCTTCGCGCCAAGGTAGTTCGAGTTCGGCCCAGTCGTCGCCGATGCCGCGAAACTGCATGTCGAGCCAGCCGGAGTGGCCGTGCCTGAGCACGAAAGCCGCTGCCTTCTCGGGATCGAAACCGGTCGCCATGGGGACGCTTTGACGGGTTCGCTGCGGACTTACAATAGGTCGTTGGAAAGGCCGCCACCGGCGAGCGTATCGAGGGCCGCCTGCAGGAAAATTGCGGCCGCATGGCTGTCGATTTTCTCGGCGCGCTTGGCGCGGCTCATGTCCTGCCCGATCATCGCGCTTTCCGCGCTCTGTGTGGACCATCGCTCGTCCCACAACAGCACCGGCAGGCCGAAGGCTTCCGCGAGATTGCGGGCGTAGGCGCGGCTGGCTTGCGCGCGCGGACCTTCGCTGCCGTCCATATTGCGCGGCAGGCCGAGGACGAGGCCCGCTACATTGCGGCTACTCACGATCTCCTGCAGCTTGGCCTTGTCCTTGCCGAACCGTCCGCGCGGCAGAGTCTTGCCGGCGGTGGCGAAGCGCCATCCCGCATCACTGGTGGCCGTGCCGATGGTCTTGGTGCCGAGGTCGAGCGCCAGCAACACACCACCATCCGGCAGCGCGTCGCCATACTCCAGAGCGCTTTCGGTGATCAGGCGGCCGGGCTCTGCCATGCTTCGACCCGGGCGACGACGTCTTCCTGCAGGTTTCGCCAGAACAGAGGGATGTCGTAAACGTGGTAATTGTTGCCCGGCAAGACATAGTTGCCCATTTCCGGCGGCGGGCCGACCAGCAATAAGCCGCGGCTGTCGCAGCGGGCCGGGACATAGCTCGGCACCAGTTCGCCGTTCTCCAGCGAATCTTCCGGTACCAGTGTGCCGAGATTCCGCACGGCCGGAGCCGATCCGCCGATGCCGCCTGTCAGCAGATTGGTGCACAGGATCGTGCTTTCGCCGCGCGGTTGGCCGTCGAAACCGGTCGAACCCGAATAAGCTTCCAGGAGGTCGCTCGGATCGGCCGGTTCGGCATAGGTCGACCAGCTGAGGATGCAGCCGGCCTGGTCGGGTGTCGCGCAGGCGGGGAACGGTAATTCGGGCAGGTCGCGCTCCACCGAAATCGGCCAGCCGACGACATAGACCGCAGCGACACGATCGGCGATCGGCTTGCCCGCGATCTCCTCGCGCATCAGCCGCAGCAGGTGCAGCGCGCCCTGGCTGTGCCCGGCGATCACGATCGGCGTGTCTTCATCGACGCTGTCACGAAAGAACGCGAATGACTGGGCGACATCGGCATAGGCTGCATCAAGCGCGCTCTGTGCGTCTTCGCTGTCGCTCAGAAACGCGCCGACGGTCGCCTGGCGATAGCGCGGGGCCCAGATTTCGCTGGCGCGGTTGAAGGGACTGGCGAGCCCGCGAATGAACAGCCGCGCGCGGTCATTGGCTTCCTCGTCGTCGAGCGGGGCGTTCCAGGCGGCTCGCTCGGTAAAGCTGGTCGGATGGACGAAGAAGACGGCGAAGTCCGGTGTGTCGCCTTCGCTCGGCAGGGGAACGGCGCGCTCTCCCTCGCGCAAGGCGGGTTGCCAGCGGGCCGGATCGTCGGTGCCCTTGCCGGGACGCGAGAACCACATCTCCGGATCCTGATAGGCATTGTCCGCCAGCGGATCCTGCTCGACGAATTCCGTCGAGGGCACAAGCGCGAGCTCGGTCAACTCGCGCGACCAGATATTGAGGACGAAGCCGCCTGCGACCACCAGGATCGCGATACCGGCGACGAAATAGAGGAACTTACGAACCATCGGTGTCCTGCGTTGCCAGCCGGGCCTCGCGTGCCCGAGCCTGCTTTATCTCGTTCTGCTCGGAACGGCGTTCAAGGGCCACCTTGATCATAGCCATCAGCGGATCGGCCAGGAACAGACCGAGGATGCCGAACAGGATGCCCATGATGAGCTGGAACCCGAGCACCAGCGCCGGTGCGAGGTCGACGGTCTTCTTCGCGATCATCGGTATCACGATGTAACCGTCGACGTTCTGGACCAGGAAATAGACGACCAGGGTGTATATGCCCATGTCGTACCCGCCGGAAAAGCCGACGGTAATCATCAGCACCCCTGAAACGATCGCCCCGATATTGGGGACGAAGGCCAGCAGTCCGGTGAGGATCGCAAGCAGGGCCGCCATCGGCACCGTGCCGATCCCGATCAACTGCGCCACCACCGTCAGCATGATGTAGGTAAAGATGCCCTCGATCAGCATGCCGACCAGCCGCCCGGCCATCAGGCGGCGCAGGGTATATGCCATCTTGACCAGCGTGACATGCAGCTCGCGCCGGTTCTGGCGCGGGGCCATCCATTCGACGCCGCGCTCGTAGAGATTGGGGTCGAGCGCGACATAAAGGCCGATGATGACGATCAGCACCGCCGATGTAAGTCCGCCCGCAAGCCCCGTGAGCGCGCGGGTGACCGTGCCGACGCCGCTTGCCAGTTGCCCGGCGATGGCCTGCAAATCGGCTTCCTTGACGCCCAGTCCGTTCGCCTGTGCCCATTCGAAGACTTCGGTCGCCTGCCCCTGGATAATCGCGGGCAATGTCGCCGCCTGCTGCGCGATCTGGCTGCCCGCAAATGCGCTGAGCCAGGCGAGGAAGACGACCACCAGCAACAGCACGGCGATGACGCGCACCGGGCGCGGCAGGGGCGCGACACGGCCCATCAGGCGGGCGCCGCCATCGATCATGGCCGCGAAGACCAGCCCGCCGAAGATTACCAGCAGAGACTGCGAGATATAGACGGCAAGGAAGGCGAGTCCGGCGACGCCGACCCAGATGCCAGCGCGATAGGCCTCCAGCCGAAGCTGCGGATTATCGATATAGGAAGGGCTGGCGCCGAGATCCTCGACGTGGTCCGGGTCGGAATAATCGGTGTTGTCGCGCTCGCTCACGTTTCCCCGTCGGCTGTTGCGGTCGTTTCGGCCTTGGCCGGCCGCAGGGTCGACCATGCGCGGCCCTCGCGCAAGGCGCTCCACCAGCTGAAAGGATTCCAGTTGGCGGTGCCGTCGAGCGAGAAAGTTATGAATTCGGCGCGCCCGCCGATATTGGCCAGCGGCACCGGCCCGCCGAGCCCGCCGCCGATCGGCGAGACCGGCGCGCGGCTGTCGGCCGAATGATCGCGATTGTCGCCCATCACAAAGACGTGATCGTCGGGAATGACCGTCGCCGGATAGCTCTCGAGCCCGAGCACGTCGGGCGCGTCGATGATAAGATAGGACACGCCGTTGGGCATGGTTTCGCGATAGGTCGGGACGCGGCAGGCCTCTTCGCCGCCCTGCGTTGCAACGACTTCGAATTCCATCTCGCTGCAATCGTTGTTGAGATCGAACGGCAGGTCTAGCGAAGGCTCCATCTCGCGGCGCACTTCGGTGCCGTTGAGAATGATCCGCCCGTCGCGCACTTCGATCGTGTCGCCCGGCAGGCCGACCACGCGTTTGATGTAATCCTCGTTGCGCTCCGGGTGTACGGGGATAACGATATCCCCGTACTCGGGCGTCGATCCGAACACGCGCCAGTCGCCACGCGGCAACAGGTGGAAGCTGACCGAGGACCAATTGTAGCCATAGGGATATTTGGTCACCACAAGCCGGTCTCCGACCAGCAAGTTCGGCATCATCGATTGCGAAGGAATGTAGAACGGCTTGGCGACAAAGCTGTGGAACATCAGCACCGCGAAGAGCATCAGCCCGAGCCCGCGCAATTCGGCGAACCAGTTGACCTTTTCTTCGCTCTTTTTGATGTCGGTATCGGTCACTTGGGTGGGGGTACTCGTCGTCATATCCGGTGGGCCTCGATGATCACGAAGGCCTGCGCCCATGGGTGATCGTCGGTGAGGGTGAGATGAATGGATGCCTCATGGCCATCCGGTAGCAATTCCGCAAGCCGAATAGCGGCCCCGCCGGTCAGCGCAAGCGTCGGCGCGCCGGATCGCGCGTTGACCACGCCGATATCCTTCATGAAAACACCGCGCCTGAAGCCGGTGCCGACCGCCTTGCTGAAGGCCTCCTTGGCGGCGAAGCGCTTGGCATAGGTGCCCGCAATCGTGAACGGCCGCCGCCGCGCCTTGGCACGCTCGATCTCGGTAAAGACGCGGTTCTCGAACCGTTCGCCAAAGCGGTCCAGCGAGTTTTGGATCCGCTCGATATTGCAGAGGTCTGAGCCCAAGCCGATGATCACGAAGGTTCCTTCAAGCCGTCGCCCCGGACCTGATCCGGGGTCCCGCTTTCTTCAAGCGCAGGTCCCAAGGGAGCGGGACCCCGGCTCGGAGGCCGGGGCGACGGAGTTGTATAGTGGCCAACCATCACCGCGCATCGTCCATGAGCTCGCGCATTCTGCGCACGGCATTCTCCAGGCCGACGAAGACCGCCTCGCCGATCAGATAGTGGCCAATATTGAGTTCGGCCAGTTGCGGGATGGCGGCGATCGGTTGGACGTTTTCGTAGGTCAGCCCGTGCCCGGCATGGGGTTCGATACCGTTCTTGGCGGCCAGCGCGGACATGTCGGCGATGCGCTTGAGCTCGCTCGCCGTTTTGTCGCGATCCCCGTCGAGATGGGCATGGGCATATTCGCCCGTGTGGAACTCCACCACCGGTGCGCCGAGGCGCAGCGCGGCATCGAGCTGGCGCTCGTCCGCTTCGATAAACAGCGACACGCGAATGTCCGCCTCGCGGAGCTTGTCGACAATCGGCACGAGGGTGTTGTGCAATCCTGCCGCGTCGAGCCCGCCTTCGGTCGTGCGCTCCTCGCGCTTTTCGGGGACGATGCAGGCGGCATGCGGCTGGTGGCGAAGCGCGATCGCCAGCATCTCTTCGGTCGCAGCCATTTCGAGATTGAGCGGTAGGTCGGTTGCAGCCTGGATGCGCGCGAGGTCTTCGTCGCGAATGTGGCGGCGGTCTTCGCGCAAGTGTGCGGTGATGCCGTCGCCACCGACTGCCGCGACGATTTCGGCCGCGCGAACCGGGTCGGGATGGTCCCCGCCGCGTGCATTGCGGATGGTGGCGACGTGATCGATGTTCACGCCCAATCTCAAAGCATGGTGGCGGAGCGGCTGAGTCACTTCGCCCGGCTGCCCGGCTTGGTGACGGGGATCCTGGCCAGTCCCTCGGGCACTTCGCCGTTGGCAAAGGTCGGGAAGTTGATCTCCACCAGCGCATAGTAGGGCACGCCAAGGTCGGCTTCGCCCGCCGAGCGGTCGACCAGCGAAACTTCCGCGACGACTTCGCCGCCTTCGCGCTTCACCGCTTCGATCGCTTCGCGGCTCGAGAGGCCGGTGGTGACGACGTCTTCCACCATCAGAACCTTGGCCCCCGGCTCCAGCCGGAACCCGCGGCGCAAATGGAATTCGCCGTCGGGCCGTTCGAGGAAGATCGCGTCCTTGCCCAGCGCGCGGCCCATTTCGTGGCCGATAATAAGCCCGCCCATCGCCGGCGAGACAACGACATCGATTTCGCCTCGCAATTCGCGCGGCAGTTTCTGCGCCAGTGCCATGGCCAGCCGCCCGGCACGCTCGGGGTTCATCAGCACCCGCGCACATTGCAGGTAGTGCCCGCTGTGGCGGCCCGAGGAGAGCATGAAATGGCCTTCGAGCAGGGCTTCGCTGGCGCGGAATTCGGACAGTACTTCTTCGTCGGTCATGGCAGAAAAGCGGTATTTCCCTGGTCGTTGGGACGGGTTACAAGATGGTTGCAAAGGAGCGAACCGGGCTTGTGTATTTTTCTCCCTAGGGACGCTTGTGACTATCGGCAAGCGCGCGTATAGCGCGCCGCAAATGCCCCTTGATGGGCCGGTTCGGCTGCCAGTGGGGTGGCCATAAACGCAACATGGGAAGCGTCGAAAAGATGATCACCGCCACCAGGCTCCGTGAAACCACCCACGCCATCGCGCTGCTGTTTGCCGCGCTGCTGCTGGCTTTCGGCGCGCAGGCGGCGCTCGCGACAATTGCCGCCCCGACGCAGCCCGATGCAACGACGCCGGAAAGCGCGATGCCGGGTGAAACCGACCCGGTCACGGCGGAAGAAGCGGCGGCTGCCGATTCGAGCATCCCCGGCTACGAACCGCTCGGCCCCGAAATGATCAAGGGCCAGCCGACCGCCTTCGAAGACGATGCGCTCAAGAGCATGACGTTCCAGGACCAGTACAACGCCAACGGCGAATATGCGCTGTGGATGCATGACGCGATCCTGATGCCGATCATCACGATCATCAGCCTGTTCGTCCTCGGCCTGCTACTGTGGGTGGTCGTTCGCTATCGTCGTGGTGCCAATCCGGTAGCTTCCAAGACAACGCACAATACGCTGATCGAGGTCGTCTGGACCGTGATCCCCATCATCATCCTGCTGGTTATCGCTGTCCCGTCGATCTCGCTGCTGGCAAAACAGTATGAAACCCCGCCGAAGGACGCGATTACGATCAAGGCGACCGGTTACCAGTGGTATTGGGGTTATACCTATCCCGACCAGGGCGGCTTCGAGATTATTTCCAACATGCTCGACGAGGCCGACGCGATGGACAGAGGCCTGCCCGGGCAGTTGGCGGTCGACAACCGCATGGTCGTGCCGGTCGGCGTGCCGCTCCGCATCCAGACGACGGCGGCTGACGTGATCCACTCCTTCGCTCTGCCGAGCCTGTGGTTCAAGAACGACGCCGTTCCCGGTCGCATCAACGAAAAGATGCTGATCATCGACGAGCCCGGTATCTATTACGGCCAGTGTTCCGAATTGTGCGGCGCCCGCCACGGCTATATGCCGATCGCGGTCGAAGCGGTCCCGATGGACCAGTGGCGCGCATGGGTGATCGGGCAGGGCGGCAGCTTCGAAGATGCCGAAGTGGCTGCCGACGCGCGCGAGGAAGTCATCAATGCGCAGGATGGCGACGCAGCTGCTACAGATGCCGCCTCTACCGAAGGCGGTAGTGACGCTGCAGCCGCCGAATAATAGACCGACGACAAGAATTCACGCGAAAGAAGAGACCGAAAACGATGGCAACCACCGCAGAAGGCTTTGACGTCCATACCGACGATCACGCGCATGACGCGGACCACAAACCGGGCTTTTTCGCCCGCTGGTTCATGTCGACCAACCACAAGGATATCGGCACGCTGTACCTGCTGTTCGCGATCGTCGCGGGCCTCGTCGGCGGTACGATGTCGGGCGTGATGCGCGCCGAACTTGCCGAGCCGGGCATCCAGTATCTCGGCTGGTGGGTCGAATTCTTCGGCGGCGAAGCGAGCTTCGACACCAATCTGCATATGTGGAACGTGTTCATCACCGCTCACGGCCTGATCATGGTCTTCTTCATGGTCATGCCGGCGATGATCGGCGGCTTCGGGAACTGGTTCGTGCCGCTGATGATTGGCGCGCCGGACATGGCCTTCCCGCGCATGAACAACATCTCATTCTGGCTCACCGTGGCCGGTTTCCTCAGCCTCTGTTTCTCACTGTTCGTGCCCGGTGGCACGGGTCTTGGCGCAGGCGTGGGCTGGACCGTTTATGCACCGCTGTCGACCACCGGCTCGCAAGGGCCCGCCGTCGACTTTGCGATCTTCTCGCTGCACCTTGCAGGCGCGGGCTCGATCCTGGGTGCGACCAACTTCATCACCACCATCTTCAACATGCGTGCGCCGGGCATGACCCTGCACAAGATGCCTCTGTTCGTATGGTCGGTGCTTGTCACCGCCTTCCTGCTGCTGCTGGCGCTGCCTGTTCTGGCCGCAGCCATCACCATGTTGCTGACCGACCGTAACTTCGGCACGACCTTCTTCGATCCGGCCGGTGGCGGCGACCCGGTGCTCTACCAGCACCTGTTCTGGTTCTTCGGCCACCCGGAGGTCTACATCATGATCCTGCCGGGCTTCGGCATGGTCTCGCAGATCGTCGCTACCTTCAGCCGTAAGCCGGTCTTCGGGTATCTCGGCATGGCCTACGCCATGGTCGCGATCGGCGTCGTCGGCTTCATCGTGTGGGCGCACCACATGTATACCGTCGGCCTCAGCGTGAACACGAAGATGTACTTCACCGCGGCCACCATGGTGATCGCCGTGCCGACCGGTGTGAAGATTTTCAGCTGGATCGCCACGATGTGGGGCGGCTCGATGGAGTTCAAGTCACCCATGGTCTGGGCGCTCGGCTTCATCTTCCTCTTCACCGTGGGCGGTGTGACCGGCGTCGTGCTGGCCAATGGCGGTATCGACGACAACCTGCACGATACCTACTACGTGGTGGCGCATTTCCACTACGTGCTGTCGATGGGTGCGGTTTTCTCGATCTTCGCCGGTTTCTACTACTGGTTCCCGAAGATGAGCGGTCGCTGGCACAGCGAATTCCTCAGCCACGTCCACTTCTGGCTGTTCTTCATCGGCGTGAACATCGTCTTCTTCCCGATGCACTTCCTCGGGATGCAGGGCATGCCGCGCCGCTATCCGGACTATACCGCAGCCTATGCTTACTGGAACGAGATCGCGACGATGGGCTATTACGTCGTCTTCGCTTCGGTGATCGTGTTCCTCGTCAACATCGGCTACGCGCTCGTCGCCGGTCGCCGGGCGGAAGCAAACTACTGGGGCGAAGGCGCAACGACGCTCGAATGGAGCCTGTCGAGCCCGCCGCCGTTCCACCAGTACGAAACCCTGCCGGTGATCGAGGACCACCACGATTACCACCACCAGCTGCCCTCCAAAGGATAACGCCCCGGGCAGAGGGTAGGGCTGGCCCGACAACCAGATCGAGAGGGGGCGCATCGGCAACGGTGCGCCCTTCTTTCAAGAAAGACCGCAACGGAACCGATTGAACTCGACGATGACCACCGCCGCTTCCCCTGCAGCCCTCCCGGCCGATTGGCGCGATTTCTTCGCGCTGACGAAGCCGCGGGTGATGACGCTGGTGATCTTCACCGGCATCTGCGGGCTGCTGGCGGCGCCGGGCGCTATCAATCCGATCCTCGGCTTCACCGCCATCCTGTGCATCGCCATGGGCGCTGGCGGCTCGGCCGCACTCAACCAGTGGTGGGAAGCGGATATCGATGCCGGGATGAAGCGCACGGCCAAGCGCCCGCTGCCGTCGGGCCGGATGCAGGCCACCGACGCCCGCGATTTCGGGATCCTGATTTCCGTCGCGTCGGTCGGGATCATGGGGATCGCGATCAACTGGCTGTCGGCAATCATCCTTGCCGCCGCGATCGTCTATTACGCCGTCATCTACACCATCTGGCTCAAACCGCGTACACCGCAGAATATCGTCATCGGCGGCGGGGCGGGCGCGTTTCCGCCAATGATCGGCTGGGTCGCGGTGACGGGCGAGATCACGCTGATGCCGGTGCTGCTGTTCGCCATCATCTTCATGTGGACGCCGCCGCATTTCTGGGCGCTCGCGCTGTTCGTGAAGACCGATTACGAGAAGGTCGGCATTCCCATGATGCCGGTGGTGAAGGGCGAAGCGAGCACGCGCCGCCAGATCCTGGTCTATTCCATCCTGTTGATCCCCTTCGCCGTCGCGCCTTGGGCGATCGGCGCGACCGGCGCGATCTACGGCGTCTCCGCGTTGCTGCTGACCGGTGCCTTCGCGGCGCTGAGTGTCCCTGTGGCCACCCGGCGTCAGATCGAAGGCGATACGATGAAGCCGGAGAAGCGGCTGTTCGGATTCAGCATCCTCTACCTTTTCGCCCTGTTTGCCGCGCTTGTCGCGGACCGCTATCTCACCCCCCTGATCGAGAGCGCAGCATGACCCCCGAAGAGCAAGCCGAAATCGAGCGTCGCCGCAAGACCCGCAATCTCGCCCTGGGCGGCGTACTGCTGTTTTTCGTCGTTCTGTTCTATGCCATTACGATCGTCCGGATGGGGGATTGAGCATGGCGACCGCCCCGCAGGACAATTTCGTCGAACGCCAGAACCTCAAAGTCGGCCTCTACGCCTTTCTCGGCGCACTGTTCATGCTGGGCATGGGCTACGCCGCTGTGCCGCTTTACGACCTGTTCTGCCGGGTCACCGGCTTCGGCGGCACGACCCAGCAGGCCAGCGAGGCCGATGCGGCGATAGCCGAACGCATGGCAGCGGTGGCGGGGGCCCCGGAAATCTCGATCCGCTTCGACGCCAGCATCGCGCGCGGCATGCCGTGGGAATTCAAACCCGCGCAAGCCACCGACACCGTGCGCATCGGGCAGCGCGACCTCGCCTTCTACACGGCCAAGAACAATTCCGACCAGCCGATTACCGGGACCGCGACCTTCAATGTCGAGCCGGAACAGGCCGGTATCTATTTCAACAAGATTCAATGCTTCTGCTTTACCGAACAGACCCTGCAGCCGGGCGAAGACGTGCGCATGCCGGTGCTCTATTTCATCGATCCGGCCGCTATGGAGGACGAGGACATGGACGGTGTCGAGCAGATCACGCTCAGTTACACCTTCCACCAGAAGAAGGAGCGCGGCGAATAGCCGCCTCAACCCCCTAGACCCGCCGCCCGGGGGGCTTTAAGGGCAGCGACGACGGAACGACTAACGGGAAACGATTCATGGCCGGTGCCAAGAACCACGACTATCATATTCTCGAACCCGATATCTGGCCGCTGATCGGCTCGATCTCGGCGCTGACATTTACCACCGGCATGGTGCTGTTCATGCACGAAATGCCGAGTTGGCAGATCGTTCTGGGCCTCGGCATCGCGGGGCTGATCGCCACCTTCTTCTCGTGGTGGTCGAACGTCGTGAAGGAAGCTCACCGCGGCGATCACACCCCGGTCGTGCAATTGCACATGCGCTACGGCATGATCCTGTTCATCGCTTCCGAAGTGATGTTCTTCGTCGGCTGGTTCTGGGCCTTCTTCGATTTTGCACTTTTCCCAGCGCCGATCCGCGAATTGAGCGACAATGTCTGGGAGAATCTGATCGGCCAGGAAGGCGCGGCCGCGCTGGCGACTTTCCCGCCCGAGGGCATCGAAGTCCTCGACCCGTTCAGCCTCCCGCTGCTCAATACGCTGATCCTGCTGTGCTCGGGCACCACCGTGACCTGGGCGCACCACGCGCTGCTGCATGGGGACCGTGACGGGCTGAAGAAGGGCCTATGGGCGACCGTCGCGCTGGGCGCGCTGTTCACCGCCATCCAGGCCTACGAGTATGGCCTCGCGCCGTTCGGCTTCGGTGGCAACACCTACAGCTCGGCCTTCTACATGGCGACCGGCTTTCACGGCTTCCACGTCCTCGTCGGCACGATCTTCCTGATCGTCTGTCTGGTGCGTGCCTACAAGGGCCACTTCACTCCGCGCCAGCATTTCGGCTTCGAAGCCGCTGCCTGGTACTGGCACTTCGTCGACGTGGTGTGGCTGTTCCTGTTCGTCGCCGTCTACATTTGGGGCGGCTGGGGTGCGCCGGTTCACTGATGATCGGCCGCGATGCGGCTGACACGAAAGGGCGGCCCGCAATTCGCGCGGCCGCCCTTTTCGCTTCCTGACAGGACAATGACCTGATGCCCAAGTTCCCGCTGATCCCGACCGTGCTGGTGCTCGCCGCCGTGGCGACCATGATGGCACTGGGCGTGTGGCAGCTGGGCCGGGCGGACGAGAAAGAAGCTTTGATCGCGCGGTACCAATCTGTCGCGTCTGATGCGCCGCGGGTCGCGTGGCCGAAGACCGATCTAGCAGTCACGGAACGGCTCTACCAGCCGAGCAGCTTCTCATGCACCGATGTGATTGCTCGTCGCACGACCGCAGCCACGTCCGCAGCGGGTGCCAAAGGCCTCGCTCAGATCGCAACCTGCCGGATCGATGGTGGCGGCGAGGCGGAAGTCGTGCTGGGTTTCACGCGCCAGCCGGACGAAGGATCTTGGGTTGGCGGTGAGGTGACGGGTGTGATCGCACCCGGACCGCGCCTCGTGGCATCGCCGCCGCTGGCAGGCCTCGAACCCATCGCGCGTCCCGACCCGAGCGATCTTCCGAACAACCACCTCGCCTATGCCGGCCAGTGGTTCTTCTTCGCGCTGACGGCGCTGGTGATCTACGTGCTTGCGCTCAGGCGGCAGCAAGCAGGCGCGCGACGGGAAGGCGACTAACCCCTCTTCTTCAGAGGAGGGGCAATGAGACTTGGTGAACGAAGTGAGCCTAGTCGCAGTCGGTTGGTGATAGCGGCGCTCACGCCATTTTCCACCACCCCCAAATCCCCTCCTCTGAAGAAGAGGGGGCTTATCCATTCCAACCCCCTCTATCTTGCCCGCATGACTCCTCGCCGCTAACCCGCTCGCCACGATGCGCTATATCTCCACCCGTGGCTCTGCGCCCACGCTCTCTTTCGAAGAGGTCACGCTGACCGGCCTCGCCAGCGATGGCGGGCTGTATCTGCCGCAGGGATGGCCGAGCTTTAGTGCCGACGACATCCGCGCAATGCGGGGCCAGCCCTATGCCGAGATCGCCGCGCGGGTGATGGCTCCCTTTGTCGGCGACAGCCTGAGTTTCGAGGAACTGCGGGGGCTGACCGAGGAGGCCTATGGGCGCTTCTCCCATGCCGCGGTGGTGCCGCTGGTCCAGCTCGATCACCAGCATTGGCTGATGGAGCTGTTCCACGGGCCGACGCTCGCGTTCAAGGACGTGGCACTGCAGATGCTCGGCCTGCTGTTCGAGACCTTCCTCGCCCGGCGCGGCGAGCAGCTCACGCTCGTCGGCGCGACCAGCGGCGATACAGGCAGCGCAGCTATCGATGCGGTGGCTGGGCGCGACGGGGTCGAGATCTTCATGCTCCATCCGCAAGGCCGGATCAGCGACGTCCAGCGCCGCCAGATGACTACGGTGCGCGCGCCGAATATCCACAATATCGCCATCTCCGGCAGTTTCGACGACGGCCAAGCGGCTGTGAAGCGGATGTTCACCGATACTGAAATTGCGGGGAAGATCCGCCTCGGCGCGGTCAATTCGATCAACTGGGCGCGGCTGATGGCGCAAGTGGTCTATTACTTCACCACCGCCGTGCAGCTGGGCGCGCCCGAGCGCAGCGTGGCCTTCAGCGTCCCGACGGGAAATTTCGGCGATGTCTTTGCAGGCTATGTCGCGAGCAAGATGGGCCTACCCGTCGAGCAATTGATCGTTGCTACCAATGTGAACGACATCCTTCATCGCGCCTTATCCGACGGCGATTATTCGGCGGGCACTGTCACACCCACCGCCGCGCCGAGCATGGATATCCAGGTCAGCTCTAATTTCGAGCGCTTGCTGTTCGATGTCGGCGGGCGCGATGGCGCCGTCATGGCAGAGCAGATGCGCGGCTTCGAAACGTCGAAAGCGATGCAGCTCACCAATTCGCAGCGCGAAGGCGCGGCCACGCGTTTCACCAGCGTGCGCGTGGACCAGGATGCGATGGCGCATTCGATGCGGCGCGCCTTCGAGAATTCGGGCGAAGTGATCGACCCGCATACAGCGATCGGGCTTTATGCCGCTTATCAGGCTGACATCGCGCCCGACGTACCGATCGTCACGCTCGCTACCGCGCATCCGGCCAAGTTCCGCGATGCGGTCGAGCGCGCGACGGGCACGCGACCGCCGCTTCCCACGCGGGTCGGCGACCTGTTCGCGCGCGAAGAAGCCTGCACCGAACTGTCTGGCGATTATGACGAGCTAACGGACTTCATCCTCACCAATGCCGCGCAGGCTCATGGCTGAACTCGTCCGCGCGCCGCAGCTTATGGTCGGCGAGGGGTGGGAGGACTACGCCTTGCTCGATAGCGGCGAGGGGCGCAAGCTCGAGCGCTTCGGTCCCTACCGCTTCATCCGCCCTGAACCGCAGGCGATGTGGACCCCGCAAGATACCGACTGGCAGGCCGATGGCGAATTCATCCCCGGCGCGGACGAGGACGGCGGCGGGCGCTGGCACCTGTCAGGCGACGTGCCGGAGGAAGGATGGCCCCTGAGCTGGCGCGAGGCGCAGTTTTCAGCCTCGTGCACGCCATTCCGGCATTTGGGTTTCTTTCCCGATATGGCGCCCGTGTGGGACTGGATGCGGGAGCAACTTGCGGGCAAACCCGAAGCGCAGAACATGAACCTCTTCGGCTACACCGGCGTCGGCACACAGGCGCTTAGCCAGTGCGGCCCTGTCACGCATGTCGATGCGTCCAAGAAGTCGGTTGCACAGGCTCGCGAGAACGCGGAGCTGGCAGGGATGCAGGACCGCCCGATCCGCTGGCTCACCGACGACGCCGCCAAGTTCACCGCGCGTGAGGTGCGGCGCGGCAACCGTTATGACGGGATCATTCTCGATCCACCCAAATTCGGGCGCGGGCCGAAGAACGAGACCTGGCGCATCGAGGAGGGACTCAGCCCGCTGGTGCGCGACTGCCGCGCGCTGCTCGATGCCGACAGCCGCTTCCTGTTCCTCACCGTTTATGCTGTGCGCATGAGCAGCCTGTCGCTCGCCGGTCTGCTGGACGAGGTGTTTGCCGGGCTTCCCGGCACCGTCGAGCACGGCGATCTGGCCGTTCAGGAGCAGGGCAGCGGCCGGCTGCTCCCCACGGCGATCTTCGCGCGCTGGAGCAACGCCTAAGGCCCAACCCTGGTCCCTCCCGCAGGCGGGAGGGGAGCGAGACTTGCCAGCTTGCTGGCTAGTCGCAACGGGGTGGGTGCTGGACAGCGCAGACGCTAACTGCCATCGGGCCGTCGATGGCGGACGCTCTCACCCTCGAATTCGACGATATCGAGCACGACGTGCTGACCGGCATCTATTCCGAAGAAACCGGTCGCCCGCAGCCGCTGCGCATCTCGATCGCGGTCGATTACAAGGTCGCCGATCGCTACGATCCGGACACCCCGCTCGAGGCCAGCAAAAACTACATGGACCTGAAATTCGCTGCGACCGAGGCCCTGCCCGAAGGACTCCATTTCAAACTGATCGAATCGCTCGCCGACCACATTTGCGAGACACTCTTCCTGCAGGACGAGCAGGTTCTGGCGGTGACGGTGAAGATCGTGAAGCTCGCCATCGCCGAAAAGAACGAGAAGATCGGCATTACACTGCGGCGCGAGCGGCGCTGATATGGCGCAGGCGGTGCTGAGGGTGGATAGCCTGCCTGCGAGCGCTGTCGAGGCGGCGAACACCTTTCATACCGAATACCTGCCGCAAGCCGTCGATTTGCTCGAAGGCGATGCGGACAATCTCGTCATCGTTATGCCTGCTGCATTTTACGATCATGCCGATTGGCGTCGCGCCCTAGCGCGCGACCTTGCGCGGGCGCATACGCCCATACGGGTCAACGTGATTGGGAGCGATGACCCGGACGCCGTGACGGCTGCGCTGGCCTATTGCGACAAAGCCCGGGGTGTAACCGGACACTATCTTCCGCTGAATAGCCTAGGGGCGGGTGACCCGCTCGCGAGCAGCGGTTAGAGTGAGGCCATGGCAGCAAGCGAACTGATCGACACATTCGGACGGCGCATTTCCTATCTGCGCCTGTCGGTGACCGATCGCTGCGACCTGCGCTGCACCTATTGCATGCCCGAGCGGATGCAGTTCCTGCCGCGCGCCGAAGTGCTGACGCTGGAAGAGCTGCGCGACCTCGCCGTCGGCTTCATGCGGCGCGGCATCACCAAGATCCGCCTGACCGGCGGCGAACCGCTGGTACGGCGCGATGTCGTGGACCTGATCCGTGCGTTGGGACGACATGTCGGAGACGGGCTGGAAGAACTGACCCTCACCACCAACGGCACGCAACTGGCAGGCCATGCCCAGGCGATCGCCGATGCCGGTGTGAAGCGGATCAATATCTCGCTCGACACGCTGGATCGCGCGACCTTCCAGCGCCTCTCGCGCCGCGATGCCTTGGCGAGCGTGCTCGGTGGGATCGCCGCGGCCAAGGCGGCGGGTCTCAAGATCAAAATCAATACCGTCGCGATGAAAGGCGTGAACGGGCACGAAATCCCTGCGCTGATCGAATGGGCGCATGGCGAGGGACACGACGTGACCCTGATCGAGACGATGCCGCTCGGCGAGGTGGACGAGGATCGGACCGACCAGTTCCTGCCACTCGTAGCTGTACGCGAGTCGCTGGAAGCGCGCTGGACCCTCACGGACAGCGACCATCGCACCGGCGGCCCCTCGCGCTATGTCGAGGTCGCTGAAACGGGTGGCAGGCTCGGCTTCATCACCCCGCTCACCAACAATTTCTGCGCTGGCTGCAACCGCGTCCGCGTGACCGCGACCGGTCAGCTTTATCCCTGCCTTGGAGGGGGAGAACGCGTGGACCTGCGCGCCGCGCTGCGCTCCGACGATCCCGATAGCAATCTATCGACCGCGCTCGATACCGCGATGAAAATCAAACCCGAGCGGCATGACTTCCGTATCGGCGAAGGCGAAGAGCCCGCGCTAGCACGCCATATGTCCATGACCGGGGGCTGAGATGGCCATCACCATCCTCTTCCTCGGCCCCTTGCGCGATCTGGCGGGCGAGCAGGAGCGCGAAGTCGCCGCACCGCTTGACTGGCAGGGGCTCTTGGAAAGTGTCGGCCCGCAAGTCGCCGACCAATTGCAGCAGGACCGCGTCAATGTCGCCTGTGCGGGCACGGTGCTCGCTGATAAAACCGCGCTAGCCGCGCTGGACGGCGACGAGGTCGCGCTGTTGCCACCTGTCAGCGGTGGCTAGGCTCACGCTCAAGACTCCCGCCGATGTGCGGCTGCTCGACAAGGGCCTGTCGGCAGGCGAGGCGTTGGCCGCGTTCAATGCCAGCAATCCCGAAGCGGGGGCTATCGCCACGTTCGCAGGCAAGGTTCGTCCCGATGGCGGGGTGCAGGCGCTGGAGCTGTCGCATTACGAACTGCTCACGCTCCCGGGCATGAAGAAACTTGCGGCCGATGCGCTGACGCGGTTCGAATGCGCCGGGCTGCTCATCTGGCACCGTGTCGGTGTCATGACACCGGGCGAAACGATCGTGTTGGTCGCCGCCGCCGCGCCCCATCGTCGTGCCGCTTTCGAAGCGGTCGATTTCTGCATGGATTATCTCAAGAGTGCGTCCTGGTTCTGGAAGCGCGAGAAGCGCGGCGGCGAATGGCACTGGATCGAGCCGCGCCCCGAGGATTACGCCGACCGCAAACGCTGGGAGAGATAATCTACGCCATTTGATTCAGATCAAAGCTGCGCGAATCGAACCCTGCCACAAGACCTTCAAGACAAGAAGGAGTGGCCCAATGTCCGAACTGCTGACCCGTGATCTCATCGCCGACAAGGCGATTATCTATGACACCCATCCCGTCGACCCGCGCACCAATGCGCCGCGCGGATTTTTCGACCAGACTTTCGAACTGCCCGCGCGGCTCTTTGCTGCCAGCCTGGCGTTGTTCGTCGCCTTTCTTGCGGTGATGACCGTCGGCTTCGGCAATCCCGAATTGATCCTGCCGATGGCGATTTTCGGGATCTTTTTCGCAGGCTTTTACGGCATCCCCGTTTTGTTCGTACGGCAGGCCCCGAACGAATCGAACACCGGTCAAAGCTGGCGCGAGTTCAAGGCGCAGGGCGTCCAAACGCTGACCGGCCGCCTGCCTGCCAGCGAGGCGGCAATCCAGATGTTGATCCTGCCGGTACTGATCCTCGCCTGGGGCATCGCCTGCGTAACGATTGCGGCGCTGGTTTAGAGGCCCACTCCCACCAGCGCTTCAAGACGCGCGGGGTCGACGAGTTCGATCCCGCGCGCACCTTTCTTGGCGATCAGGCCGTCCTTCTCGAATTTGGACATTCTGCGGCTGACGGTCTCGATGGTGAGGCCCAGCATCTGCGCCATTTCGCCGCGGGTCAGCGGCAGGTCGAAGGCCTGGCTCGGATGGCACGGCGAATCGCTCGCCGCGCGCGCCATCGCCATGATCAGGCCTGCCAGCCGCGTTGCCGCATCCTGCTTCCCCGTCAGCTCGAGCAGTTCGCGCGCCGCATGCAGGTCGTCCTGCGACCGGCGCAGCATGGCGCGGGCGAGGGCGGGGTGCCGTTCCAGCGCCGCTTCCATTTCGCGGCGCGCGAAAACGCACAGCTCGCAATCGGTGAGCGCCACGACATCATGGTGGGCGAAGGGCTGGAACAACTCACCCACGAACCCTGCGGGATGGATCAGCGCAAGGATCCGCTCCTCGCCTTCGCGATCGACCGCGCTGACCTTCAGCGCGCCTCTCAGCAGCGTGGCGCAGGCATGATCCTCGTCGCCCGCTGCGAACAGCATCTCGCCCCGCTTGAGTTTAACAGTGCGCCCGGCGCGGGCCAGTTCGCCGCGCTCCGCTTCGGTGAGAACGGCACAGGCGGCGCGCTCCCTCACCGGGCAGGAGGCGCAGGCGAGGTTCATCGCGCAAGCGCGCCCTTCAACCGTCGGAGCACCGCGTCCTCCTCTTCGAGCAGCGCCTGGACCTGCGCCTGCGCTTCGACGATTTCGGCGCGCTGCTCGAGCTCTATCGCCCGACGCACCAGCAATTCGTCGAGGTCGGCCATCGGAACCGCCGTCAGGCTGCGCTGGCTATCGAGTTCCGAAATCGCGATCTGAGCCTCCGCCCAGCGGTCCGATGCCAATCCGGCGCCGCGGGCGGCCTCAACCCGTCGGCTTGCGGCCGGGGCGAGCGCGACGAAGGCGCGGTGCGCGCTTTGTGCCTGCGACTGCAATTGGACGAGGCGATCGAGCAACTCGGGCGCGGGCGGGTCCGGCTCGACGGGAGCGGCGGCCTCGCTCTCGGCAGGCGTAAAGCTCCCGCTCTGCCGCTCCGCGTCCCGGATGGCGAGCGAGGGGTAATCTTCTCCCGCCGATGCGCAGGCGCCCAGGCCTAATGCCGCAAAGAGGGGAAGGGCGGTGCGAGAGATAGGCATAGCGCTCCAATAGCATGTCGGGATGGAGGTGCCATAGTCATCGCATGGCCGACGCCATTGCAGAGCAAAAAAGCGACCAGCTTCGCGTTGACTTTGAGCGAGTCATCCCGTAACGGCACCCATCTTTCGGGGCCTCGCCAATGGCGGGTTGCCCGACGCGCCCTTCTCAAGCGGGTAGGGCACAGCAACACGAATGGAAGTTAAACCGATGTTCGCAGTAGTGCGCACGGGCGGCAAGCAATACCGGGTTGCCGCCGGAGACAAGATCGCAGTCGAAAAACTCGCTGGTGAAGCGGGCGAAACCGTCGTGCTGGACGATGTCCTGCTCGCCGGTGAAGGGGACGAGATGGCCGACGCCAGCAAGGTGACGGTGTCGGCGGAAGTCATCGCCCAGGCCAAGAGCGAAAAGGTCGTCGTTTTCAAGAAGCGTCGCCGCCACAACTATCGCCGCAAGGCCGGCCATCGCCAGCAGATGACCCTGCTGCGCATCACCGACATCGGTGAAGGCTCAAAGAAAAAGGCCGCGCCGAAGAAGGAAACCGCCAAGAAGGCCGACACCGGCGATGGCGCTGCGGTCGAGACGAAGAAAACCGCGAAGGAAGGCAAGAAGGCGGCCACGAAGACCGCTTCCGACAAGCCCGTCGCGAAGAAGGCTGCCCCTAAAAAGACGGCCGCCACGAAGAAAGCACCGGCCAAGAAGCCTGCCGCCAAGAAGGCAGCGCCCAAGGCCGCAGACAAGAAGTAAGGATCAGCAACCATGGCACATAAAAAAGCAGGTGGTTCGTCCCGCAACGGTCGCGACTCAGCCGGTCGCCGCCTCGGTGTGAAGAAGTTCGGCAGCGAAGCAGTCGTCGCCGGCAACATCATCGTGCGTCAGCGCGGCACCAAGTTCTATCCGGGCAGCAATGTCGGCATGGGCAAGGATCACACCCTCTTCGCGCTCGAAGATGGCGTGGTGCGATTCCACACCGGCAAGCAAGCGCGCAAATACGTGTCGGTAGACGCGATGGCGGAAGCTGCCGAATAATCGGACGATCAGACCGGGATCGTCCAGCGGGACGGTCCCAGTCGGCCACGAGCCGACAGACGTAGAGGGAGATGGGGCCGACCCGTCTCCCTCTTGTCGTTTCTCCCTCTCGTTTCGCCGGATCTTCGGGTCTGTATTCATGTAAGAGTCGCGTGCCCGGCCTAGGAGACCGGGGCGGGGCGATGAGGAGAGAAGCCATGTTTCATCGCAGTGAAAGACTATTCTTGCGGCCTCCGTTTGCCGAAGACTGGAAGGCTGTACTCGGCGGGATTGCCGACGAAGGTGTGGTCCGAAATCTTTCGCGCGCACCGTGGCCTTATGCTGCGACGGATGCGCAGTCGTTTGTCGCCATGGACATCGCCCCGAAACATCCGCGCTTTCTGATTACACGTGCGCGCGATGCGGCGTTGATCGGTTGCATCGGTATCGATGCCCAAGGCGTCGATACGGAACTGGGCTATTGGATAGCGCGACCGTTCTGGGGACAGGGCTTTGCGACGGAGGCAGGCCGAGCGGTTCTCGAGATTGCGCAGGCTCTGGGCCATACCCGGATCGTGGCAAGTCATTTCTTGGATAATCCTGCGTCAGGGAAAGTCCTGAGCAAGCTGGGCTTTCAACCGACTGGACGCATCGTGGAGCGGCACAGTTGCGGACGCGGAGAACCAGCAGCAACGGCAGAATATGCGCTCGATCTTCGAGAGATGCCGACGGTAACGCGCGTCGCGGCCTAGCTCCCTCTCCCAATGGGGGAGGGATACGCAGGCTCGGCGCGCAAGCGCCTAGCCGAAGTTGGGTGAGGGTTGATGACCTCAATGACCCTCATCCAAGCTTCGCTAGTTGCGGTGCAACAAGCTGCGCTATCGTTGGCCTTTGGCCAGCTTCGCTTCCTCCCATGCGGGAGAAGGTATTATTCCGCCGGCAGCAGCGCGTCTTCGAAGTCGCCTTCGTAAAGATTGATCAGTGCGCGGTCGTCTTCGTTCCAAGGGTGGAAACCGGGCATGAAGTACGCCAGCCAGCCGGGGATGATGCGGCGCAGGAAACCCGGCTTTACCAGCAGGTAATGCGCCAGCTTGAAACGCCATTTCCACCCCGTAAGCCCATCCTGTGCGAGCAGTTCCATCGTGTCTTCGCTGCGGTGCTTGATGAAGCGCACGGTTACGAGCAGCATCATCAGCGTCTTCACCTTCCAGCGCTTGAACCGGCTCCAGTCGTGGGTGGCGTGCAGCCAGGTATCATAGGCGACGCCCTTGTGCTCGACCTCTTCGGCCGAGTGCCAGCGCCACAAATCGCCGAGATCGCCGTCGGCACCTTCGAGATGGGCCGGGTTTTTGAGCAGTTCGTGGCCGAGCATGGCCGTGAAGTGCTCCAGCGCCATGGTCGCGGCAAGGTTGAGGATCTGCGGCCGGTCCTTGAGCTGCGCCAGCATTTCCTCGACCCGCTTGTCGATCGCCTTGATGTCATAGCCCTGATCTTCGGCAAGACGGTTGAAGGCGACATGCTCGCGCGTGTGATTGATTTCTTGGCGAACGAAGGCGCGGATCTCCGCCGTCAGCTTCGGATCGGCACCGTCGCGGAAGGCCTTGACCGATTCGATGAAGAAGGCCTCGCCGCGCGGGAAGGTGGCGGATAGCGCGTTGAACCATGCGCTCGCGACCGGATCGTTGTTGAGCCACCAGCGGCGCGCTTTGATGCCGCGCGCAAAGCGGCGGTCGCGCACCGTGATTTCCAGATCGTCAGGGGTAGGGGTCGCGCCGTCGGCAGCAATGGTCGTGTGGGCGTTCATCGTCGGTGGTCCTGATTCGTTACTGACATTAATGTAAGTATCACTACTGACACCGATGTCAATAAGGTTTCAGGGGGCGCTTGCCGCGACGCGCGGCAGGGTCTAGCTTGCCGCTCCAAACCGGGTCGGGAACAGATACTTACATGGCCACACGCAAACGCCTTTCGCCCGAGGAGTCCAGAGCGACCGCAATACAGGCTGCGCGAGCGCTGCTGATAGAGGCCGGGCCGCAGGCGGTGACGCTCAAGGCGGTCGGCGCGCGGGTCGGGCGCACGCATGCAAACCTGCTGCATCATTTCGGTTCGGCAGCCGGGTTGCAACGCGATCTCGCCGCACATCTGGCGCAGACCGTGTGCGAAAGCGTTGCCGAGGCCGTTCTTGCTACGCGGGCCGGGCTGGGCAGCCCCCGCGAAATCGTCGACATCGCTTTCGACGCTTTCGAGCGCGAGGGCGGCGGCGCACTGGTCAGCTGGATGCTGGCGACCGGCCACGAGGACGCGATCGAGCCTTTTGTGGAAACGATCCACTCGATGGTGGACGACCTCAATCCCGAGGAAGACGGCCACGAAGACGCGATGATCGCGCACCGGGTGACGCACACGGTCGTGCTGCTGGCGCTCGGTCAGTCGCTGATCGGGGAGCCGCTCGCCAAGTCGCTTCGCCTGCCCGACAGCGTGGCGCGCGACATGGCCGAGCGGATCATCGATGAAGATCTCGTCGGCCGCCACCAGTTGGCCGAGGGGAACTGACGCTCTTTGAGCGCCGCCAGAATATTCGTTCGTGCTGAGCTTGTCGAAGCACTGTCCTTCTTTTTGGTTAGCGTCGCACCAGAAGAAAGTGCGGCCCTTCAACAGGCTCAGGGCGAACGGGAGGTATTTTGATAGGGCCTTACCATTTCGGCCTTGAGGTCATTCCTCGAGCGTCACCCAGTCCGGGACATGCTGCGGCGGAATATCGTCAATCCTCAGGTGTGAGATCGCCAATCCAAGATCCTCGTGCCGCGCCTTGATGCGTTTCTCGTCCGCCGTGTCGAGCGGCACCACCACAAGCCGCCGGTTGATCTTCTGCCGCCAGTTCATCCGCGCGGTGTTTTCCTGGCCGACATAGCAGCCTTTGCCGAAGCTCACGCCGTTGAGTTCGACGGCATTGGTTTCCAGCCACAGGATATCGCCCATCTCGGCGCGGCCTTCCGGCACACCCAGCGAGAGGCGGTGTTTGCGCCATGCCTCGTCGGCTGATTCATCCGCGTCCGATACCGGGGCGAGCCAGCGCTGGCCCAGGTCGGCGAGCCGCGGGTCGTTGGCGGCACCATCGCCGATATGCGGCTGCCAGTGCACCGCCACGCTGTCATCGCGTGCGATCTCGATCTTGCGGCGGAGGCGGTAAAGGCTCAATCGCTTGGCAAATTCGTCGGCCAGGTCCGCCTCGCAATCCACCAGCAGCTCGCCCTTTCCGCTCGGCCAGACGATAAAGTCGAACAGAGCCTTGCCCTGCGGCGTCAGGAGCCCGGCATAGGCAGGCAATGTGCCCTTCACATCGTTGGTGACGAGGCCTTGCAGGAAATCCGCGACATCTCCGCTTGCGTCGCTCGGAGAGAGCCGGATGACGGCGCGATCGAACAGGCGGGTCGGCGTGGTTGCTTCTGGCATGGGAGCAAGTTGGCGGTTCGTGCGCTGTAATCAAGATGCGATTCGATTTCGAGCAGGTGGTATTCTCGGGCGGCGGTATCCGCTGCTTCTGGCACGGCGGCTTTTTATCGGTCGCGGGCGATGTCCTGCAGCTCGCGCCCCAGCGCATCAGCGGCGTGTCGGGCGGCGTCCTCTCCGGTGCGGCGTGGGTCGCGGGGCGGGAGAACCGATTGCTCGACGTGATGGGCGAGGCCTTCAAGCGAAACGACGAGAACTTCGACGCGGACAAGAGCAATTTCACCCCGCATCAGGAGATGTACCGGCAGGTCGTCTCGGACACACTCGACGGCGATGCGGTGGACGCCATCTGCGAGGGTCCGGATTTCCAGGCCATGCTGGCCGTTCCACCGCAATGGTTGCCGCCGCGCTTCTTCGTATTGCTTTCCGGATCTGCCTACGGGGCGGAGAAAAAGCTTCGCTCGCGCCCGCATCTCAAATGGGCGCGGCGGATCGGTTTGCAGCCGTTGCGGGTCGATGTGCGGGAGGCTGCGCGCGAGGGCAAGCTGGTCGACCTGATCTGCGCGGCAGCGACGATTCCGCCGGTCTTCGACGTGCCCGAATGGGAAGGGCTGCGCGTGCTCGACGGCGGCATGATCGACAAGGCTCCTCCGCCCGAACCGGACGAGGGCCGCACGCTGTTCCTGATGACCACCCGCTATCGCAACCTGCCGCAGACCGGGCGCTGCCTCTACCTCCAGCCGAGCGCCGAAGTGGCAGCGGACAAGATCGACTTTTCCGACCGCACCAAGCTCGACCGCACCTGGCGGCAGGGCGCACTCGACGGCACGGCTTGGGTAAAAGAGAACGGCTAGGCGAGGCGGCGGTCGATGGCTTCGGCCAGCATCGCGCCGAGCTTCGGCCCTTGCATCGGATAGAGATAGGGCTCGATCAGTTCGGCTTCCATCAGCAGCAATCCCCCGCCATCGCCCCGCACCATATCGATGCGGGCGTAGAGCGGGGTAGCGAAAGGGATCGCATCGACCGCAGCTTGCGCCGCGGCCAGGTCCAGCGCGCCCGGATCGATTGCTTCCTCCGTCCCGCCGTAAACCGATTGGACGCGGTAATCGCCGTGCGCCGGGCGCTTGCGGAGCGCGTGCGAGAAGGTGCCTTCGACGAACAGGAAGGAATATTCGCCGTCGCTTCGAATTTGCGGAATGTAGGACTGGAGCATCGCAGGCTGCGCCATCTGCCAGTCGGGATTGAGCCCGCTCTTGCGGTGGAGCGATTGGCCCTCGGCGCCCGCGCCAATTTGCCGCTTGGCCACGACGGAATCGGTGGCGAAGGCGTCGAAAGCGCGTTCGATATCGGCTGCGCGCGGCTCGGCGACCCACAGCGTCGGGATCGTGGCGACCCCGCTCCCGGCGAGGTCGCGCAGATATATCTTGCAGGCATTCCAGCGGACCGTCGCCGCGCTGTTGCAGACCCGGTGGCCCGCCGCCTCCAGCGCGTCGAGCCTGGCGAGGAATTGCGCTTCACTGTCCTGGTAATCCCACGGCGTGCCGATGAGGATCAGCGGTAGGTCCGCGAATGCCTCGACCGGGCTGCGCCAGTCGATCTCGACCAGCGAATGGCCGCGCACTTCCAGTTCGGGACGGATCGCGTCGACCTGCAAATCGTGCTCATAAGCATCGCTCCGCCGGTCGGGCGAGCCCGGATGCGTACCAGGGCAGGTCAGGAAGCCGATATGCATGCGAGCGCCCTTAGGCGTGCGATTGCCTGCTGGAAAGATGCGGCGTGCCGCACTAGAGCAGCGCGCGATGACCGAGACGCTGACGATCCGCCGCCCCGACGACTGGCACCTCCATTTCCGCGACGGCGCGATGATGCGCGGCGTCGTGCCCTATACCGCGCGCCAGTTCGCCCGCGCGATCGTAATGCCCAACCTGACCCCTCCGGTAACGACGACAGCGCTGGGGGCTGCCTATCGCGAGCGGATCCTCGCTGCCGTGCCGGAGGGCGTTGATTTTAGGCCGCTGATGACCGCCTATCTCACCGACGAAACCGACGCCGACGATCTCATCGACGGTTACACGCACGGCGTGTTTACGGCTGCCAAGCTTTACCCCGCCAATGCCACGACCAATTCTGCGTCGGGCGTGACCGATGTCGAAGCGCTCTATCCGGTGTTCGAGCGGATGGCAGCAGCTGGCATGGTCCTGTGCATTCACGGCGAGGTTACCGACGCCGACGTCGACGTGTTCGACCGCGAGAAAGAGTTCATCGAGCGGACCATGGCACCGCTTCACGCCGCGATCCCGGCGCTCAAGATCGCGTTCGAGCATATCACGACCAGCGATGCGGTCGATTTCGTAGTCGGCGCAAACGACAATATCGGCGCGACCATCACGCCGCAGCACCTGCACATCAACCGTAATGCCATGCTGGTCGGCGGCATCCAGCCGCATAATTACTGCCTGCCGGTCGCCAAGCGCGAGACGCATCGGCTGGCGCTACGCCAGGCGGCGACCTCCGGTCCGCCCAAATTCTTCCTCGGCACCGACAGCGCGCCGCATGAAAAGCACACCAAGGAAAGCGCCTGCGGCTGCGCGGGCATCTTCGGCGCGCCCTATGCGCTGGAGAGCTATCTCGCGGTGTTCGAAGAGGAAGATGCGCTTGATAAGTTCGAAGCCTTCGCCTCGCTCAACGGTCCTGCGTTTTATGGCCTGCCGGTCAATGACGAGACAATCACGCTGGAGCGGGTGCCGCATAATGTGCCCGATTCTCTGGAGACGGAAGGCGGCAAGGTCGTGCCATTCCACGCCGGGCAGGAGCTTAACTGGCGGCTTAAATGAGCTCTCGTGAAACCAGGAATCTCGGAAATAGGCGACCAGCTAGCGGCCTGAGGCCCCCGCCTTCGCGGGGGCTCTGCTCTTCGCCCACATGTCCCACACGAAAATCGCCAAGGCGGTCCAGATGAAGGCGAAACAGATTGCTTGAGCCAAGAGCAATTCCTGCCGGAACACCGTCAGTCCCAGCACGAAAACGATACTGGGCGCGAGGAACTGGATGAAGCCGAGCTGTGAATAGTCCATCCGCTTGGCTGCGACTGCGAACATCAGCAGGGGAATGGCGGTGAACACGCCGCCCATCATGATCCAGAAGCTGAGCCATGGCGTCACGCCGAATGACGATCCGCCCGGCGTTCCTGCATACCATGCGGCGATGCCGCAGGCAGGGAGCAACAGCAGCGCGCTTTCGATGGTGAGGCCAGGCAGCGATCCGACCGGCACCTGCTTCCTGAGCAGGCCGTAGGTCCCGAAGCTGAAGGCGAGGGTGAGGCTGATCCACAACGTCGTCAGCGCGCCCGTTGCCAGCACCGCGACCCCGATCGCTGCCAGACCAACCGCGAGCCATTGCGCGCGCGACAGCTTCTCGCGCAAAACCAGCGTGCCGAGCAGCACGTTCAGCAAAGGATTGATGTAATAGCCCAAACTCGCGGCATAGACCTGCTTTTCGTAGATCGCCCAGGTGTAGACGAACCAGTTGGTCGCGATCAGCGCCGAGCTTCCCAGCAAGACCAGCAGCACCCGCCGATTCCCGAGCGCTGCGCGCAATTCGGGCCATTGCCTGCGCACCAGCACGATCAGCACGCAGACCGGCAGCGTCCAGATGATCCGCCAGCCGACCAGTTCGAATGGCGGCACCGCGCTGACGATGATGAGATAGAGCGGTAGGAAACCCCAGATGATGTAGGCCCCGAGCGCAGCCGGCAGGCCGGAGGGTTGCGGGATAGGGGTCGGGTTCATCCATGGCCCCTAGGCGGATGGAAATGCGCCCGCAAGCAACCTTTCGTCGACGCCAGAATATCGCTTGATCGCAAAATTCGAATCTGACGCGGCTGTTGCAGTCCGTTCAGGAAGTGGCGCGTAAAGATGAACACATCGGACGACGCAAGGTGGAATCGCCCGAACCGCCAAGGCTCATTCGCCAAGAGTTCGAAGGGAATTAGAAATGCAGATGAAGATCAAAGCCGCCGCTCTCGCCATCGCCGCATCGGGCATGGCTGCAACTACGCCCGTCGTCGCTGCGCCTGCCAGCCATGGCGCACCGACGACCTATTCGGCCTTTGCTGCCGAAACGGGCGTGAACGAGACCGCGCAACATCACCGCCGCTGGCACCGCGGCGGCCACGGCAATCGCGGCTACGACGATCGCGGACGCTACGACGATCGCCGCTATTACGACGACCGCCGCTATCGCAACAATGCCTATTACGACGAACCGGTCTATCGCGACACGCGCATCTGGCGCGACCGCCGCGACGGTCAATATTACTGCCGCAAGAAGGACGGCACGACCGGACTTCTGATCGGCGGCGCAGTCGGCGCGCTCGCCGGGCGTGAAATCGCTCGCGACCGGACGCTGGGTGCGATCGTCGGCGGTGCAGCTGGAGCGCTGCTCGGCCGCTCGATCGACCGCGGCAACGCCCGCTGCCGCTAAACGCCCAAGTAAGACCACGCTTACATGCTTCGACCCTTCGGGGTCGCAGCGCGGCACCCCACCAAGCCGCGGGAGGTGCCCTGCATTCGGAATTCCGGGACAGGGCACCTCCAAAAGCGGCGGACAAAACCGAGCTTTCCAAAGGTCGCGCGTTGACGCGGCCTTTACCATGTCCGGCTAGGGCGCAAGGTATGCGCAAAGCGACGCCTCTCGCCGTGTTGACGATCCTCGCTGCCTGCTCGGGCGAGACCGAGGAACCGCCAATCGTGCGCGAGCGCGATCCGGCCACGGTGCAGGCGCTCAACCACCAGATCATGACCGATCCCGATCTTGCCGGCCTCAACGAGGCGAATGCGGCATTGACCGGCGGGTTCGACCATTCCCTTCCCCCCATCGTCGATACGCCCGAGGCGATCGATGCGGCACGCCGGGAAGCCGCCGAAATCGTCGGTGGCAGCAGCAATCTCGCCGATCTCGGCCAGCCCGAAGCCAGCGATGCGAACCTGCCCGAGGTGGCACGTTTCGTCGTGACGGAGCTGGCGCGCGTGACGGTCGGAACGGAGGTCTGCGCGGCGCAGGCAAGCTACACTGCATCCTGGGCCGCCCGGATGCCACAGCAGTTTCCGATCTATCCGCGCGGAAATGTCATCGAAGCGGCAGGAAGCGATGACGCCGCCTGCTCGCTGCGCGCCATTCGCTTTCTCACGCCGGTTCCGCGCGAGGACCTTTTCGCTTTCTATGCGGCGCGGGCCAAAGCCGCGGGGTTACCGGCGCGCTACAGCGAGACGGGCGATTTCCATCGCATGGAAGGTGCGAAGGGGGCGAGAAAATTCGCCGTCGTCGCGCGGCAGCGCGCGTCCGGCATCAGCGAAGTAGGGCTGGTGACGACCGGCTTCGGAAAAGCGGCGACTAGCCTTCCTTGAACCCGACACCGACGCTGGCGCGCGGCTGATCCAGCTCGCTGCTGGCGACCGGATAGGCGCAATAATCCGCCGCGTAATAGGCAGCGGGCCGGTGATTGCCCGATAGGCCGAGCCCGCCGAACGGTGCCTTGGACGAAGCGCCGTTGGTCGGCTGGTTCCAGTTGACGATGCCTGCGCGCACGCTCGCCCAGAAGCGATTGTAATCCTGCGGCGATCCGCCAATCAGCGAGGCAGAGAGGCCGAACCGCGTATTGTTGGCCTCGGCGATCCCGGCTTCGAGATCGGGCACCTTGATCACCTGCAGCAGCGGCCCGAACAATTCGACATCCGGGCGATCGTCCATCGCAGTCGTATCGATGATCGCCGGGCTGAGGAACGGCAGATCATCGTCGGCGCGCGTCATGTGCTTGATCGCCTTGCCGCCATTGGAAAGGAAGTAGAGAAAGCTTTCGACCAGCTGGTCGGCGGCGTCGTTGTCGATCACACAACCCATGAACGGCGCAGGCTCGGCAAAGGGTTCGCCCACGATCAGGCGGTCGGCCAGGCGCTTCACTTCCTCGACGATCGGCTGATACATGCTTTCGGTCACGATCAGCCGCCGCGCCGCGGTGCAACGCTGGCCGGCGGTGGTGAAAGCCGAGCGGACGATCAGGATCGCGGCGTCGGTAACGAGCGGTGTGTCGGTGACGACGATCGGGTTGTTGCCGCCCATTTCCAGCGCGACGATCTTGCCGGGATTGGTCGCCAGCTTCTTGTTGATCGCGATGCCGGCCTGGGCAGAGCCGGTGAACAGCACGCCGTCGACGTCGCGGTGCGCGACCAGCGCCTTGCCCTCTTCCGGGCCGCCGGGCAGGAATTGCGCGACCGCGGCTGAAATGCCCGCCTTGTGAAAGCATTCCATCAGCAATTCGCCGGTCGCCGGGGTTTTTTCGCTCGGCTTGAAGATCACGACGTTGCCCGCGATCAGCGCCGGCACGATGTGTCCGTTGGGAAGGTGGGCGGGGAAATTGTACGGCCCGAGCACCGCCATTACGCCATGCGGCTTGTGGCGCACGGCGGCGGTTCCGCCCAGCGCGCTGTCGAGCTTCTTCTGGCCGGTCCGCTCGGCATAGGCGGTGACGGATATGTCGACCTTGTTGATGACCGCTTCGACCTCGGTGCGCGATTCCCACAGCGGCTTGCCGGTTTCCTTCGAGATCAGTTCGGCGAGCTTGTCGCTGGCGGCGCGGACTTCGTTGGCGAAACGGCGACAAAGTTCGATGCGGGTCGCAAGCGGCTTTGCGGCCCAAGCGGGCCAGGCCTTGCGCGCGATCTCGACGGCTGCATCGACATCTCCGACCTTGCGGCGCCACAATTCTTCACCGGTAGCCGGGTCGAAGGAAATTATCTCGTTCTGACTCAATCTGGTGATCCCACGTGTGCGACCGGCGCACACAACCTCTCTGTCCACTTACGGCAGGGCTTCTAATGGGTTCCGCCGAATGGTCAATCGAAGCCGCGCGCCCGGTCGCGATCAGGTATGGCCCGCCGGCACCGGTGGTTCGCCGTGCGCTGCGCCCATCCGTCGCAGCCGCGCGATCTTGTCGTAAAGCGGTGCCCAGTCGTCGCGCTGTTCGATGGCGGACCAGAGTGTTTCGACCTCGTCTATCAGCATGCTCTCAGGCGCATTTTCACGCCAATAGTCGTGGTCGAGCGCGCCCTCTACCGGTGTGTAACCGGCCATCGCCTCGCCCAGCTCGCCCTCGGCTTCGCGTCCGCCGCGATGGCGATGGAAGAAAGCGCTGGGCTCACACTGCTCTTCGCGCAGGGCTTTCTCGCATGCTGCCACGAGCGCGGCATCTGCGTCCGGCCCCCGAGACTGCAAGCCGAGACGCCAACACCAGCGCCGCCCGATCGCGGCCATGTAAAGCTCGCCGAAGCGGTTGATCGCTGCCAGCAGCGGCTCCGCCTCGACCAGCGCCCGCAGGGCAACGGCGAACTGGCCGCAATTCCAATGCAACGCCTCGGGCTGGCGGCCGAAGGCGTAGAGTCCGGCATGATCGAAATAGGCGGCGGTAAAGCCCGGGTCCCAGGCCGGGAGCCAGCGCCACGGCCCGTAGTCGAAGCTCTCGCCGGTTATGTTCATATTGTCGGTATTGAGGACACCATGGACGAAGCCTGCGACCATGTAGCTCGCCGCGAGGTCGGCCATACGCTCGACGACCTGATGCATGAGCCGGACTGCGGGTTCGTCGCGGCCAGGCGCATCGACGGGCGGGGGCGGGCCGGGGAAATGCTGGAGGCAATAGTCGACCAGCGCCGCCATGTGCGTAGGCTCCTCCTCCACCAGCAGGCGCTGGAAACTGCCGATCCGGATATGCGAATGGCTGAGCCGGACCATCACCGCCGAGCGCGCAGGCGAGGGCTCGTCGCCCCGCTCCAGCTCCTCGCCGGTTTCGACCACGGAGAAGGTCTTAGAGGTGTTTGCGCCCAAGGCTTCGAGCATCTCGGTGGCAAGGATTTCGCGCACCGCGCCCTTGAGTGTGAGCCGCCCATCCGCCGTGCGGCTGTAGGGCGTAACGCCGGAACCCTTGGTGCCTAGGTCGAGCAACCGGCCCTCGCCATCGCGCAATTGTGCGAACAGGAAGCCGCGCCCGTCGCCGATCTCGGGATTGTAAACGCGGAACTGGTGGCCATGATATTTGAGCGCCAGCGGCTCGGGCAGATTGTCGGGAAGCGGTTCGAAGCGCGCGAAGTGCTGCACCCACTCGTCGTCGGACAAGCTGGCAAGCCCCACTGTCTGCGCCCAGCGATCGTTGCGAAAGCGCAGCGTGGCTCGCGGGAAATCGGCCGCGGCGACGGGGGAGGCGAGCCAAACGGCAATCGACTCGATGGCGCGCTCTGGGCGATAGGCGGACGCTTGCGGTTCGGAGCGCATGGCGCGATAGTGAGGGCAGACACGGCCCGGCGCAAGCGTGGCGGGCAAAGCAAACGACGCTAGACCTGCAAATCTTCTCGAAAGCCGCTCCCGCCCGATGACCTCAACCGCCACTGAAACAGCGTGGGCCGATCGCTTCTGGGAAAGCGAGGACGGCCTCACGTTGCACTACCGCGATTATCCCGGCGACGACACGCGCCTGCCGGCGCTGTGCCTGCACGGCCTCACCCGGAACGCCCGCGATTCAGGTGAGCTGGCTGCGCGGATCGCGCCGCAACGCCGGGTGCTGGTGCCCGACATGCGCGGACGCGGGGACAGCGATTATGCCAAGGACAGCGCGAGCTACAATCCGCCGCAATATGTCGCCGATCTGGAGCGCTTGCTGGCCGGGCAAGGCATCGCGCGCTTCATCGCCATAGGCACGTCATTGGGCGGTCTGATGACGATGCTGATGGCGGCAGAAAACGCCACGCGCATCGCCGGTGCGGTGCTCAACGATATCGGCCCGGTGATCGAGGCGGATGGGATCGAGAAGATCCGCACCTATGTCGGGCAGGGGCGCAGTTTCGACACTTGGGTACAGGCCGCCCGCGCGTTGAAGGACGTCCATGGCGAGGCGCATCCGACCTTCCAGCTCGAAGACTGGCTCGCCATGGCCAAGCGGGTGATGGTGCTGGGACAGGGCGGCCGCATCTCGTTCGATTACGACATGGCGGTGGCCGATCCGTTCAATGCGGCAGACAGCAATGCCGCACCGCCCGACATGTGGCCCGCCTTCGAAGCGCTGGCGCAGGCGCCGCTATTGCTGGTGCGCGGCGACCGCTCGAACCTGCTGTCCGCGGCAAGCGTGGCCGAGATGCAGAAGCGTGCGGCCGATATGCAGGTCGTTACCATCGCCGATACCGGTCACGCACCGCTGCTGACCGAACCGCCCGCCCTCGCGGCGATCGACGCTTTCCTGGAGCGGCTCCCGTGAGTCGCCCCGCGAACGCACCGCCGCGCATCCTGCACCTGCATTCGACCTTCGCGCCCGGCGGGAAGGAATTGCGCTGCGTGCAGCTCATCAACGCCTTCGGGCCGGCATTGCACCACGCGATCGTCTCGGCCGAGCCGAACGAAATGGGTGCGGCGCAGCATCTCTCGCAGCGGGCGAAGGTCAGCTATCCGCAGGACTTCCCCTCGCTCACAGGCAAGCCGCTGCCGGGGCGCCTGAACAGGCTGGCGCAGGCGATGAAGCCGTATGACATGGTGCTGACCTATAATTGGGGCGCGATGGACGCAGTCATGGCGCATACCTTGTTCAAGGACGCGCTCGGCCTGCCGCCGCTGATCCATCACGAGGACGGCTTCAACGAAGACGAGCAGAAGAAGCTCAAGTGGAGCCGCAATCTCTATCGCAAACTGGCGCTGGGCAAAGCGAACGGGCTGGTGGTGCCCTCCGAAACGCTCGAGCAGATCGCGCTGGAGACGTGGGAACAGCCGATCGGGCGGGTCAGGCTGATCCCCAACGGCATCGATACCAAGGCGTTCGCGAAAAAACCCAAAAGGGACGCGCTGCGGCGGATCATCAAGCGCCCGGACGAGAAATGGGTGGGCACGCTCGCCGGACTGCGCCCGGTCAAGAACCTGCCCGCGCTGGTGCGCGCCTTTGCGGCATTGCCGGAACCGTGGCAGCTGGTGATCGTGGGCGACGGGCCCGAGGCCGATGCGATCCGGGAGGAGGCAGAGCGGCTGGACCTGTCGCCGCGCGTCCACCTGCCCGGTTTCGCGCCCGATCCGGCGCGCTATATCGGGCTGTTCGATATCTTCGCGCTCAGCTCCCATTCGGAGCAATTCCCGATTTCGGTCGTCGAAGCCATGGCGGCGGGCCTGCCCGTCGCCGCACCGGCGGTCGGCGACATCGCGCATATGGTGGCGGAGGAGAACGCCGGGCTGATCACGCGTCCCGGCTCCGACGCCGAGCTGGGCGAGGCATTGCGCGAGCTGGCGCAGGACGAAGCCAAGCGCAAGATCATCGGGGCGGCCAACCAGGCCAAGGCACGTGAACATTTCGACCAGAAGGCGATGATCGCCACCTATCGCCGCCTCTATTCGAGCGCTCTGGGGCAAGAGATCGCGGGCTAGGCCGCAATCGGGCACGGGCAAGTTTCACCCTGCGTTCACGCAGCCCCGTGTTGATTTGCCAGTGCCGCAATCCTAAAGACCCGCGCAACCAACTTTTCCCGGATAGAGAGACAAGCCCGCCGTGGCGCTACCACCAGCCAATACCCCTCCGGCCACACCCAAACCGGAAGACGAGAAGAAGGCCCGCCTGAAAGCGGCGCAGGACGAAGCGGCGCTGCGCGAAATCGACGAGGCAGTGCGGCAGGATCAATATGCAGAGTTCGGTCGCACCTATGGTCGCCCGTTATTGGTTCTGCTGGTCGTGGGGCTCGCCGCATTCGGCGGCTATCTGTGGTGGGACGGCCAGCGCGAAGCGGCGCTGGAGCAGGACAGCGAGGTTCTGGTGTCCGCGCTCGACCAGATCGAGGCGGGCAACTTGCAGACCGGCACGGAAACGCTCGAGCCGCTGACGACCAGCGACAATGCCGGCGCGCAGGCCGCCGCACTGATGCTGCAGGCCGGCATCGCTGCGCAACAGGGGGATTTGGCCCGCGCGGCAACGCTGTTCGGACAGGTCGCAAACAATTCCGATGCCCCGCCCGCCTATCGCGATCTTGCGACGGTGCGGCAGGTGGCACTGCAGTTCGACCGGCTCGAGCCTGCGGAAGTCATCCAGCGCCTCAGCGCGATCGCCGTGCCCGACAACGCTTTCTTCGGCAGCGCGGGCGAACTCGTCGCCATGGCGCATCTCGAAAAGGGCGACCGCGCCGCAGCAGGCAAGCTGTTCGGTGAAATCGCCAAGAGCGACGATGCGCCGCAGTCGCTGCGGTCGCGCGCACGCCAGATGGCGGGCATGCTCGGCGTGGATGCAATCGAAGATGTTGACGAAGTGCTCGAAGAGGCAGGCGCGGATACCTCCGCCACCTCGGTACAGGGCACCGGGGTCGCCCAGTAACTTACGAACAACGCATGGGCACGACAGGTTTGGACAGGAAGAATTCGATGATGGCGACGAAGCGCGGATTTGCGCAAGATTTTGCGCACAGACTGATGCTGAAAGCCGGTGCGGCAGCAATGCTGGCCCTTTCTGTTGGCGCATGCAGCGGCGGCCTGTTCGGCGGCGGTGACGACGATACGACGCCGACGCTGGGCAACCGCGTACCGGTCCTCTCCCGGATCGAGACCGGTGCGCAGGTCGATCCTTCGCTCGCAGGCACTGCCGTCGTGCTGCCCCCGGCGCAGGTCAATAGCGAATGGACCATGGCCGGCGGCAATGCGGCCAAGAGCTACGGCCATCTCGCCATTTCCGACAATCCGACCCGCGCCTGGAGCGCTGAGATTGCCGGGGCCAGCAATCGGCTGCGGTTTGGCGCCGCCCCGGTCGTCGGTGGCGGTTCGCTCTTCGCGGTCGACACCGATGGGGTGGTCCATGCCTTCGATGCAACCAGCGGCGCGCGTCGCTGGCAGCACCGCCTGGACGTCGACAAGGACGCGCGCAAATCCGCCTTCGGCGGCGGCGCAGCCTATGCCGGCGGACGAGTCTATGCCACCAACGGCGTTGGCGAAGTCGTCGCTCTCAATGCCGAAAACGGCGCGGAGCTCTGGAAGGTCAAGCCGGCCGGGCCGCTGCGCGGATCGCCGACGCTCGCCTTCAATCTCGTCATCGTGATGACGCAGGACAACCAGGTCATTGCACTCGATGCCAATGATGGGGCTATCGAGTGGCAGGAATCGGGGTCGCAGGCGCAGTCCGGCCTGTTCGGTGTCGCTTCGCCCGCCGCCGCGCAGGGTTCCGTGATCGCCGGATACAGCTCGGGCGAGCTGAGCGCCTATCGTTACGAGAATGGCCGCACCTTGTGGGCCGATGCGTTGGCGCGCACGTCGATTTCGACCTCGGTCGGATCGCTGACCGATATCGACGCCGATCCGATCATCGACGGCGGCCGCGTCTATGCGCTCGGGCAGGGCGGTCGCATGGCGGCTTACGAGCTGGTGACCGGCCAGCGCGTGTGGGAGCTGAACCTAGCAGGCGTTTCGACCCCGGCGATCGCCGGTGAGTGGATCTTTACCCTGACCGACGATGCCCGCATGCTGGCCATCGCGCGCGGCACGGGCCGGGTGCGCTGGATCACCCAGCTCGCCCGCTTCAAGGACGAGGAAGACCGTGACGGCCCGATCTTCTGGACCGGCCCGGTGCTGGCGGGCAATTCGCTCTACGTCGCGAGTTCGGAAGGCGAAATCTGGCGCTTGAGCACCGGCGAAGGCAGCGCGCAGCTGTTCCAGGATATCAAGGAGCCGGTCAGCGTGCCGCCCATCGTCGCCAACCGGACGCTCTATATCCTCGACGACAGCGGGACGATCCACGCTTACCGGTAGGGATTAATTGCTCGGCGGCGTGCTGGCCCAAAGCGGCACAGCGCCCGCGCTTCTTACGCGCAATTTAACCGTTTGCGTCTAGATGCGTGTGCATGCGCGCACGCACTCCCTCCGCTGCCCTTCCGGCGAGCGACGTATCCTCTGGCGTCGGCCTGGCAGGATTGCTGGGTCTGGCGCTGTGGATCCTGTTCTGCCGCAACTATGTGCCGATTGCCGATGCGCTCGGGATCCCGGGGCCGCGCGGTCCGCTGTCCGGACCCTATGCCTCGCTCGCGGCCATGCTGTTCACATCCGTGCCGATGGTCGTCTGGTCGCTGCTGGTGGACAAGGTCCACCTGCGCCCCTCGACCGGGATCGACTGGAGCAATCCGAAGCCCGCTTCGGAGATCATGCATATCTCGACCGTCAAGATCGCCGGCATCTGGGCGACCTGGGCGATCATTGCCGGGCTCTATTGCCTCGGGCGCTGGTACTGGAACGGGCAGTATCTCTTCGCGATGGAAGTGCTGATCCAAGCGCTGGTACCGATGCTGATGCTGTCGGTGCCCTATATCGTCTGGCTCGACCGCCGCATGGTGGAGCCGCGCGACCACGCCTGGCACTTCGGCGCGATGCTTCTGGGGCGCGAGGCTTATGATCCGGACGAAGTGAAGAAGCACTGGCGGGCCTGGATCATCAAGGGCTTCTTCGGCGCTTTCATGATCTCGATCCTGCCAGGCGGTTTCCAGCAGATCGTGGAGGCCGATCTCTCCGCGCTGGCGGCCAATCCGGCGGCCTTCGCCCTGTTCCTCATCACGCTGTTGTTCGTGGTCGATGTGCAGATCGGCACGGTCGGCTATCTCGTTACTTTCCGCCCGCTCGATGCGCATATCCGCAGCGGCAACCCGTTTCTCGGCGGCTGGGTCGCGGCGCTGCTGTGCTATCCGCCTTTCGTGTTCGGCTTCATGGGCGGTGACGGTATCCTTGCCTATGAAGTCAACACGCCGGGATGGCAGCACTGGTTCGCCGGCAACACATTCCTGCTGAGCCTGTGGGGCGGCTGGCTGGTGTTCCTGACCGCGGTCTATGCCTGGGCTACGGTGGTGTTCGGCATCCGCTTTTCGAACCTCACCTATCGCGGCGTCCTGACTAATGGCCCGTATCGCTTCACGCGCCACCCGGCCTATCTCAGCAAGAACCTGTTCTGGTGGTCGGCGACCCTGCCGTTTCTCGTCAGCGCCGACGGTTCGCTCGTCGACATGATCCGCAACATCTTCTTCCTCGGCGTCGTCAGCGCGATCTATTACTGGCGCGCCAAGACCGAAGAGGCGCACTTGCTCGGCGAAGACCCTAAGTATCGCGCCTATTTCGACTGGATGGGCGAACACGGCCTGATCACCGAGCCACTGACGCGATTGAAGCGCAAGCTACGGCCACGCGGGCCTGTTTTGCAGCACCCGGCGGAGTAGCGCTCGGGCGGCGCGGGGCAATTCCTGACATCCCGCCAACGAGCCATTTGCGGACCTGCCATAGATCGCATCGATTCACCAAGGGCCGACACATGAATGCGATTTCACGCCTGGCGGTCAGGGATAATGATCCACCGCGCCATCGCAATTGTTGTCGATCCCGTCGGTAAAATCTTCCGGCTTGGTAGGACGAATTTCGGGATCGCTATCATTGCAGTCACGTCCTTTCATCGGGCTGCTCCGATTGCCGAACGCCGGATTTGAGATAGTCCAGTCAATGAAACCGTCACCGTCACGATCGAGCGTGCCGATGGTACGCGGATCGCAATCCTCATCCGCCTGATTGGGTATCTCGGTGTTGCCGGGATAGCGCGATGCGTCATTGTCATCGCAATCGGTGCCACCGGCTGAATAGGGCGAGAAGCCATCCCCGTCGCTATCCACCTTGGCAGCCGCTGGTGCTGCGGCGGCGTTGGCGAGCACGTCGAGCCTGTGCCTCGTCACACGCGAGCCGGGGCCGCGCACAACCACCATGACCGGTTGGGAGATAAACTGGGCATAGCCTTCTTTCGCACGGTCATACTTGTCGACCCTCAGCTCGTAGAAATGACGGCTGGCGGGGGCCGCATTTGCAAGAGCGGCAACAGCCGCGCTGTATTTCGCAAAATCGATCCTGCATTTGGCGTGGCGATCGTCGGTTCGTGGAGCGCGGCTTCCGTCGAAGGACGTTTCGGTCCAACCGCACTTGCCTTTGCGTTCGACGATGATCTCGGAGGCAGGCTGGCCCGCGATGTCAGGCACGATGAAGCGGACCCGATAATCCCCCTGGCGCGTATTGTCGAAGTCCATGATCCTGATGCCGGGGCGCAGCACATTGGTATTCGCGGTCGCGACTTGCTTCTGCGCTGTTGCCGATGGCCTGGCCTGCACTCTCGGGACCGGTTTGACGGGTACGCGTATCTGCGTCTTCGGATCGACTTGCGGCATAGTGCGCGGAGAGCTCTGGGCTGACAGGGCCGAGGGAGCCATGGCCAGACCGGCGCCAAGCGCAAGCGCGGCAGCTATACGGGGGGCGGGAACAGACATTGTGCATCTCCTCGCGAGAAGCATCGCTATACCACGGCAGGCTTGGCGCCTCAAATTCACCGGCTTCCCGTAGGGGAGATCGACTTACCGACCCGCACGCAAAACCGGTGCAGCCGAATGCGCCCGTGTATGGTTTCACTTGACGGCTGCTTCCCGCCTCGCTCCCTGCGATGAAGGGCGGAGTAGGGCTGCTTACAGCGGCTGACCCTCATCCGTTTCGTAAACGCGCAAGTCGCGCGTGACAGGCGGGTTCGCGGCCATCACCTTCTGGAACTCGGCCATATGGGCGCTTTGCCCGTGGGCGGCTAGCGCTTCCTGGTCGCGCCAGCGTTCGTAGATGACGAGGCTGTCGGGATCGGAGAGGTCCTGCGCAAAGGTGTAGGTCAGGCAGCCGTCTTCGGCGCGGCTGGCGGCGACCATCGTCTTGATCGCTTCGACCGTGTCCGGATTGTCGGCAACCGTGCCGGGGGCCAGTTGAATCGTGCCGTTGATCTGGATCATGTGTCCTCTCCCTCGATCGGCTGTGCGTGCGTCAGAAACTGTATTTGTAGACCCGCTTGATATCGCCGCCCCATTCGCCGTGATACATGTCGAGCAGGCGCTGCGCCGGGACCTTGCCGGTCTCGACGATCTCGTCGAGCGTCGAGAGGAAGCCGGTTTCGTTGTCGCCGCTTTCGCCGAGGCGGGCGCGGGCGGTGAGGCCCTGGCGGGCGATTTTCAGCACGTCTCGGGCGAGGTCCTGCAAGCGATGCCCTCCCGGGATGGGTGCGTCGAGCGCGAGCCTGGGCACCGCATTACGCAGCGCTTCGCGCTCTTCCATCGACCAGTCCTTGACGAGGTCCCAAGCGGCGTCGAGCGCGGAATCGTCGTAGAGCAGGCCGACCCAGAGGGCAGGCAGGGCGCAGATGCGGCTCCAGGGCCCGCCGTCTGCGCCGCGCATTTCGAGAAAGCTTTTGAGGCGCACTTCGGGGAAGGCGGTGCTGAGGTGATCCCACCAGTCGCTTGGCCGCGGTTTTTCGCCGGGAAGGACGGACAGCTTCCCGTCCAGAAAATCGCGGAAGCTGTGGCCCGCTGCGTCGATATATTTGCCGTCGCGATAGACGAAATACATCGGCACATCGAGCATGTAGTCGGTCCAGCGCTCATAGCCGAAGCCATCCTCGAACACGAAAGGCAGCATGCCGGTGCGATGCGGATCGGTGTCCGACCAGATATGGCTGCGATAGCTGAGGAAGTCGTTGGGCTTGCCCTCGGTGAAAGGAGAGTTGGCGAACAGCGCGGTGGCGAGCGGTTGCAGTGCGAGGCTCGTGCGAAATTTCTTCGCCATATCGGCTTCGCTGGAATAGTCGAGATTGACCTGGATGGTGCAGGTGCGCAGCATCATGTCGAGACCGAGGCTGCCGACGCGCGGCATGTGCCGCATCATGATGTCATAGCGTCCCTTGGGCATGACCGGCAGCTCTTCGCGGGTCTTGTCGGGCCACATGCCGAGGCCGAGGAAGCCGACGCCGCATTTCTCGCCGATCGCCTTGACCTGCGTCAGGTGGCGGCCGGTTTCGTTGCAGGTCTGGTGCAGGTTTTCGAGCGGCGCGCCGCTGAGCTCGAGCTGCCCGGCAGGCTCGAGACTGACCGCCCCGTCCTCGCCCTTGAGTGCGATGACCTTTCCATCCTCCTCGACCGGCTGCCAGCCGAACTGCTGCATTTCCAGCAGGATATCGCGGATACCTCCGTCTTCGTCGTAGGAAGGCGCGCGGAATCCGTCGCGTTTGTAGACGAGCTTCTCGTGTTCGGTACCGATGCGCCAGCGGTCTTTCGGTTTCTCGCCCGCCTGCATCGGCGCCACCAACTGGTCGCGCGATTCGATGATCGGCTCGTCGGCCCCGCTATCCTCCCGCGTGCTCATAATTCAGCGCGTTAGGCGGCGGATTTGCCGAGGCCAAGAAAAATCGGTTTTCCGATGCAACGCCTAATCTTTTGCCGGACAGCCCACCCCACTGCGACTAGCGAGCGAGCTCGCAAGTCTCGCTCCCCTCCCGCAAGCGGGAGGGGCGGTGAAGCTTGGCGAACCGACAGGTGAGCCTAGCTGCAACGGGGTGGGCAATCAGGCGTCCCAGTCACCGACGGTGCCCATCCATAGCGCGGTGGCGGCGATGGCCGCGGTCTCGCCGCGCAGGATGCGCGGGCCGAGCGTGATGGCGCGGGCCTGCGGGTGTGCGCGGATGGCCTTGCGCTCGGCATCGTCGAAGCCGCCTTCGGGTCCGATGAGCAGAGCGGCGCCCCCGCGAAGGCGGGGGCCTCGAGCCGCTTGGTCGTCGAGGTGTGGGTCTTTACCTGCCTGAGGTCCCTGCCTTCGCAGGGACTCGCTGTAGGTAACAAATGCCTCGCCCGCCGGCGCTCCGCCCAGTTCGTCGGCGAAGAACAGCGCACGATCCTCCGGCCAGTCGCGCAAGAGCGAATCCAGCTTCACCGGTTCGGCCAGTTCGGGCAGCGCGGTGCGCGCGCATTGCTCGGCCGCTTCGGTGACGATGGCGCGCGCGCGTTCGGCATTGAGCTTGTCGGCGACGCAGCGGCGGGTGACGACCGGGCGGATCGCGCGGACACCGAGCTCGGTGGCTTTCTCCAGCACCAGGTCGAAGCGGTCTTTCTTGAGCAGGGCAGGACAGAGCCAGAAATCGGGCACCTGCTCGCGCTCGCGCAGCTTTTCGACCGGCTCCAGCGTGACAATGCGTTTTTCGACGTCGGTGACCTTGCAGGCCCATTCCCCGGTCGCGTCGTCGCACAGGATCACCGCGTCGCCCGCGCTTACCCGCATGACCTTGCCGAGATAATGCGCGGCATTGCCGTCGACGGTGACAGCTGTGCCCGCCGCGATGGGTTCGGGCACGAACAGGCGTGGAGCGGAGCGGGGTGGCCAGGCTGGGGTGGCGGGCATGGAGGGCGCTTAACCACATCCGTCATCCCAGCGGAAGCTGGGATCTCGTGCAGCGAGGTCGGACGGTGCTGAGGAAGATCCCAGCTTTCGCTGGGATGACGAGTTGGGTAGGGATGCGCACAATGTCCGACATTGCGCCCAACATCGTCCCCGACACCGAACATCGCGGCCTCGTCGCGCGCTTGCCGCAAGTGCCACGCGACCTCGCGCAGCTGGCGCGGTTCGACCGGCCGATCGGCTGGTGGCTGCTGTTCTGGCCGTGCGTGTGGGGCGTATGGCTGACCGGCGCGGGGTGGCAGCTTGCGATGCTCGGCTGGCTGCTGCTCGGGAGCATCGCCATGCGCGGCGCGGGGTGCGTCTATAACGATATCGTCGATGCCGATCTCGACCGGAAAGTCGCGCGCACTGCCAGTCGTCCGGTGGCGAGCGGGCGGGTCTCGAAGAAATTGGCATGGGGCTGGCTGCTGGCCCTGTGCGCAATCGGCCTGTTGGTGCTGCTGCAATTGCGGCTCGAGGCACAGGTGGTGGCGCTGGCGAGCCTTGCGCTGGTCGCCGCCTATCCGTTCATGAAGCGCATTACCTGGTGGCCGCAGGCATGGCTGGGCATGGTCTTCACCTGGGGGCTGCTCGTCGGCTGGACGCAGTTCCGCACCGACAATCTCGACGCGCTGGCGGCGCTCTATGCGGGCGCGGCGCTGTGGGTGATCGGCTACGACACGATCTACGCGCTGCAGGACCGCGAGGACGATGCGATGGTCGGCATCAAGTCGAGCGCGCTGCGGCTGGGAAGCAGCGTCAAGACCGGCGTGGCGCTATTCTACGGCGGCACCGTGGCGCTGTGGGCGCTCGGCTTCTGGCTGCTGCGGGCGGACTGGATTGCGCTGCTGACGCTGGTGCCGGTTGCGGCCCATCTGGCGTGGCAGGTGGCGACGCTCGATGCCGATGATCCGGTCAATCCGCTCGAGCGGTTTCGCTCCAATCGCTGGGCCGGTGCGCTGATGGCGGCGGCGTGTTTCGTGGTGGGGACTGCGTAAGACTGTGTGAGTCCCAGCGGAGGCTGGGACCTCAGGCAGGTTGAGCACATTGTCTTTCCGACCAGGTGGCCTGAGACCCCAGCCTTCGCTGGGGCTCGCGCTTCGCCGAGTGTTTACTTTTCGTTCTCCTCACGCGATGAGATGAGCGATGCCCGCTATCCCCCTTCCAGCGCTGCATGCGAGCCATGCCGGGACGTGGCTGCGCGAGGCCAATCGCGATACGCAATCCTGCTCGAAGGGCGAGGCGATCAATGCAGCGGCGGACACGCCGGTGCTCATGCTCAACGCGCCTTTGGTGGCGACGCGGCTGGGCTATCCCGACCTGTCGGGGCTCGACCTGCTCGAGCTTTTCGCCTTCGTCCATCCGGCCAAATTCTGCGTGCCGACGCCCAAGGGGCTGGCCCATGCGCTCGACCTCGAGGAACCAGCGGGCGACGATGCCGTCCCCGAATTGCTGCAAAGAGCGGCGGGCAAGCTGCTGGAAACCTGCGAAAGTTCCGAATGGGCCGAGCGCGAAGGCGCGTGGAGCGTGCTGCAATCGCTCGCCCGATTGCGCTGGCCGTGGGCGGGGGTGCTCGCGCCGCACGTGGCCAAGCCGGAGCGCGCGGAAAAATGGCTGTTCAGCCGCCTGCCCGAATGGGAGGAGGTGCCCGAGCGCCCGCAGCCCGCACAGGTCAATCTGGCCGAAGCCGAAGTCGAGGCTCAGCTCGCACGACTCACCGGCGAAGGCGCGGAAAAGCGCGACGGCCAGCGCGCCTATGCAAAAGATGTCGGCGGCGTGTTCGCCCCAAGGGAGAAGCGCAAGCAGCCGCATGTCCTGCTCGCGCAGGCGGGCACCGGGATCGGCAAGACGCTGGGCTATCTCGCGCCTGCTTCGCTGTGGGCGGACAAGGCGCAGGGCACCGTCTGGGTCAGCACCTATACCAAGAATCTGCAGCGGCAACTGCGGGGCGAGAGCCGCCGCGCCTGGCCTTCGCGCCGCGCAGACGGTTCGCGCCCGGTCGTCGTGCGCAAGGGGCGCGAGAACTATCTCTGCCTGCTGAACCTGGAAGACGCGCTGCAGGGCGGCTTCGCAGGTCGCCCGGCGGTGCTGGCGCAGCTTGTCGCGCGCTGGGCCGCTTACAGCGCCGATGGCGACATGATCGGCGGGGACCTGCCCGGCTGGCTCGGCACGCTGTTCCGCAAGCGCGGGATCACGGCGCTGACCGACCAGCGCGGCGAATGCATCTATGCTGGCTGCCCGCATTACCGCAAATGCTTCATCGAGCGCGCGACGCGGGCCAGCGCGCAGGCCGATCTGGTCATCGCCAATCACGCGCTGGTGATGATCAACGCCGCCCGCGGTCGCCACCACGGCCAGCCGCCGACGCGCATCCTGTTCGACGAAGGCCACCATGTCTTCGATGCCGCCGACAGCACCTTCGCCGCCGCGCTGACCGGGCAGGAGGCGATCGAGCTACGGCGCTGGATCATCGGCCCGGAAAAAGGCAATCGCGGACGGAGACGAGGTCTCGCCGCGCGGTTGGCGGACGTGGCCAGTTACGATGACGCGGGCGGCGAAGCGGTCGAGGCTGCGGTCGAGGCGGCGCAGAACCTGCCGTCCGACGGCTGGATCGCGCGGCTCGTCGAAGGCACGCCCTTCGGCCCGGTCGAAGCGCTGCTGGGGCAGGTCCGCGCGCTCACCTATGCCCGCGACGAGAGCGGGGCGCAGGACGCGGGCTACGGGATCGAAACCGAAGTCGCCTCGCTGCCGGGGCCATTGATCGAAGCGGCGCAGGATGCGCAGGTCGCGCTCGCCGCCATTCGCAGCCCGCTGATGACGCTCGGCGGGCGGCTGGAGGCAGTGCTGGAGGACGCGCCCGACTGGCTCGACGGGCAGGGCCGGGCGCGGATAGAAGGCGCGCGGCATTCGCTGCGCTGGCGGATCGATTTGCTGGCGGCGTGGGAATCGCTGCTCGCGCGGCTGGGCGGCCCGGCTGACCCGGATTTCGTCGACTGGTTTGCGGTCGACCGCAACGAAGCGCGCGAATTCGATATCGGCATTCATCGCCACTGGCTCGATCCGATGAAACCCTTTGCGCATGTCGTGCTGGAGCCTGCGCATGGTGTCATGCTGACCAGCGCGACGCTGACCGATCGCGGCGAGACGGGGGAGGACTGGCAGGGTGCCATCGCCGCCAGCGGCGCGCCGCATATCGAACTGCAACCCAAGACCAGCAGCGCGCAAAGCCCGTTCGATTATGCCAGCCGCGCCGAAGTGCTGATCGTCACCGATATCAAGCGTGGCGATCTCGCAGCACTGGCGGGCGGCTACGCGCGTATCGTCGAGGCGGCGGGGGGCGGCGTGCTCGGACTGTTCACCGCGATCAAGCGATTGCGCGCGGTCTATGGCCGCATCGCCGACCGGCTCGCGCGCGCCGGGCTGCCGCTCTATGCGCAGCACGTCGATCCGATCGATACGGGCACGCTGACCGACATTTTCCGCGACGATCGCAAGGCCAGCCTGCTCGGCACCGATGCGTTGCGCGACGGGGTCGATGTGCCGGGGGAATCACTGCGCTGCGTGGTGCTGGAAGCGGTGCCATGGCCGCGCCCCACGATCCTCCACCGCGCCCGCCGTGCAGCCAATGGCGGCGGGGCCTATGACGACCGCCTGATCCGCGCGCGGCTGGCGCAGGCATTCGGGCGGTTGATCCGCAGCCGCGAGGACGCCGGACATTTCATCGTCCTGTCCTCCGCTTTCCCGAGCCGCTTGCTCAGTGCCTTCCCGCCCGGCACGCCGGTCACGCGGCTGACGCTCGATGGAGCGCTGGAACGGGTTGCGGCGGGGCCGCCAAACGCCGATAGGGCTAAGGAAGTCGCAGGCACACTGCCGCGAGAGGAAACGCCGGATATATGAAAACGCGCCTATGAAAACCTTGGGCCTGCTGCGCCACGCCAAGTCGGACTGGGACGATATGTCCAAGCGCGATTTCGACCGCGGGCTCAACGCGCGCGGGCGGCGCGGGGCGGCGCTGATGGGCGCGCATATCCGCGAGGGCGAGCAGTCTTGGGACGTGGTGCTCGCGAGCCCCGCCGAACGGGTGAAGCGCACGCTCGAATCGGCCGAGCTTGGCGTCTCGCCGCAGTTCGACCAGCGGCTCTATCTCTCCAGCGCGGAGACGATGATCGACGTCGTCCAGGAAAAGGCCGGGGATGCCGACAGCGTCCTGATCGTCGCGCATAATCCCGGCATGCAGGAAATGCTGCTCAAGCTGATCGCGCCGAGCAATGAGAACGCGCTGTTCGACGAAGCGAGTGTCAAGTTCCCGACCGCGGCCTATGCGGTGATCGAACTCGATATCGAAAGCTGGAAAGAGCTAGGCGGCGAAGACGGCACGCTCACGCTTTTCACCCGCCCACGCGATCTCGATGCGGAGCTGGGGCCGGAGCACTAGCCGCCAGCTATTGGTAGACGACCGTCAGCTCGAAATCGCCTGAGTAAATCCCCGGTGCCTGGTCGGGAGCGGCATTGAGCCGCCCGCCGAAGCCAATGGTCATGCTGCCGCTGCGCGGGATGCGGAAGGTGCGCGGCAGGCTGCGCTGGCCGCCATTGTTGCGGCTGGCGCGCAGTCGATCGACGGTGATGGTCGCTCCCGGACCGCTCAGAGAAATGACGGGGCCAGCGACCGACAGGTTCACCTGCGTGCGCGGCTCGCCGACGACCGTGAAGGTCGCCCGGTCGCCGCGCGTGCCGATCAGGGTCGCATTGGCATTAGCGCTTCGATTGCCGTTGCTGGAGTTGATACGCACGCGGGCGATGCCTGTGCCATTGGGGATGATCTGCCCGAAGTCGAGATCGCGAACCTTGGTGATGCTCAACGGTTCGGCGATAGCGACGCTCGCGCTTCCTTGCGTGCTGGCATCTTGGGCAAGCGCGGGCGCGGCCGACATCGCGGTCGCCAGGACGAGCCCCATGCCGCTGCTCGGAAAGGATGGTGTGCGTAATTGCATCCGGGCGCTATGCCGCAGATCATTTGCTTTTTCGGTGAGTAATCGTGGTTAACGCCGCGTTGACCTTTTAAAAGGGGCGCGCCCCCAAATCGATGCAGCGTCAGTTGTGAACGGCGATAACCGTGAAATTGCCGGAATAGACGCCGCGCGCCTGTGTCGGAGAAGCGGTGAGGCGGCCGCCCACGCCCAGTTCCATCGTACCGCTGAGGGGGACGACAAAGCTGCTGGCGAACAATTGTTGCGGCCCGCCATTGGCGCTGACGCGGAGCCGGTCGACCGTCATGGTCAGGCCCGGGCCGCTCAGGAAGATCACCGGCCCTGCGACCAGGACCTGGAAGGTGCTGAGCGGTTCGCCGACTACGGTAAAGGTCGCGCGATCACCCTGCGCGCCGTGCAGCGTCATGTTGGCATTGGCGCTGCGGGCCCCGTTGCGCGCATTGATGGTCGCGACCGCAACACCGCCGCCTGTCGGGATGAGCTGCCCGAAATCGAGGCCCTGCGTGTTGGTGATCTGCAGCGGCGACGCAATCGTCACATTGGCGCTGCCGAGCGCATCGTCGCTGTTGGCCTGCGCCGGCATGGCAAAACCCATGGCGAGGATCAGGACCAGTGCGCTGCGGCGCAAAAGGGATGCGATGCGGTTTTTCACGGCGCTTCTTTGCGCGACTAGTGCTGCAAGAGTGGTGACGAGCTTTGGTTAAAACGGGCGAAACGCCTGTCGTTTTCATCCTATTTGCCGAGAAAAGCGCCCGGTTGCAGGGAATTGGTAAGGAAAACCTGCGGATTGCGCGTAGTTAAGGATCGAGCACGTGGCGCGGCCCCGCGCCCTCGGCGGCCAGCGCATCGTCCGGATTGTAGAGCGCGCAGTGCTTCAGGCTCAGGCAGCCGCAGCCGATGCACCCGTCGAGCCGGTCGCGGGCCCGCTCCAGTTCCGCAATGCGCGCATCGAGCTGGCCGCGGATGGCGGTGCTGATCCGCTTCCAGTCGCGCGCGGTCGGATTGCGACCCTGCGGCAGGCGCGCGAGCTGGTCTTCGATCTCGGCCAGCGACAAGCCCAGCCGCTGGGCGATCAGGATAAAACTTAGTCGCCGGATGTCGCCGCGCAGGAAGCGGCGCTGGTTGCCGCCGGTACGCAGCGCTTCGACCAGGCCCTTGTCCTCGTAATAGCGGATCGCGGATACCGAGAGGCCGGTCCGCCGCGCAAGTTCGCCGATGGGCAGAAGATCGTTCGCTTTCATCGATCAGACCGATAGGGAAAATCGGGCTTGACCTCAAGTCAGCTTGAGGTTGCATCACTGTGGGCGTTGCATGGCAGGAGCGCGGGTCGGTTGCGATCCGGTCCTGCCGCAAACGAAAGGCACATCCGGACAGGAGAACGACAATGCCCACAGGAACTCTCGAACACGCCAATGTCACCGTCAGCGATCCCGACCGGTCCTCGCAATTGATGCAGGACCTGTGCGGCTGGCACGAACGCTGGCGCGGCAAATCGCAATTCGGCGGCAATACGATCCATGTCGGCGACGATGCGCATTACATCGCCTTCTACACCTCAGGCGCAGTGGCCGAGCGCTATGCGAAGGGCCAGCCGCTCAATCACCTGGCTGTAGTGGTCGACGATCTCGACGGGGCGGAGAAAGTGGTCGCCGATGCCGGCCTCGAACCCTTCGGCCACGACGATTATGACCCGGGGCGGCGGTTCTATTTCTTCGACTGGGACGGGATCGAGTTCGAGGTGGTGAGTTACCGGTAGCGGACAAAGCACGAGCGTGCACATGTCCGTCTTCGACCCGAGAAGCGATTACGAAGACAACTATCACTCAGCGCATGCCGTCGTCGGTTCATGAGCATTCGGTGAACCCACAAAGGGTATCCGATGCGCGGCTATACCCCCCCCGCGCAAGCACCGTTTAACGGGTGCGATCAAATCAAGTCTGCGACCCAAACGATTGCAATCGCAGCGGGCAAGAAAAGGGCTTGCGCGAGCAGTGTCCCACCGAGGCGACTAAGCGAGATCCAAGCTACTGCGCGGCGGAAGCTCGGTTCCGATTGCTTGCCATCGACAACATCATCGGTGAGAACCGAAAGGTGCGGGTCGATGAAAAGAAATAACAAGATGGTCGCAAATCCGTTGACGACGGCCGACAGTTGCGAAGCCGTCACCCGGTATTCGGGATTGAGGTAGCCCGCGTAGATCGCGGCAAATACGCCGACCACGAGCAAGGCTTGCGCCACGCCATTGGCCGCCAGGATGCCCCACGTTAGCTCTCGCGGTTTTTCCTTTCCGACAGATGCTCGAGCCGGCATGGAGAGCGAAGTTCGCAGAATGCGCAAACCACCCGGCGAAACTCCTCTCAAAAGTGTCTTTGCCAATGATTGCCTCGGCTGCACCGCCTCGATGGCACGCACGAATACACGTTGTGCCGTGGGGACCATGACAAGCCCCGCCAGTACGCCGATGAATGCCGACAAGAGGATCAGCCTGAAGTCTGATTCAAGGTTCGTTGCAATCCGGCCGGTGAGACTGTTCTCGACGCGCTTGGCGACCAAGGGCGCCAAGAAGCCGTTCGATAACCTCGATACAAGGAGCAGCACATTGAACAAGGCGAAGCTCATCGCGATCCGCCCGGTTCGTACGCCAGCAATGCGTGCCGCGTAGGCTAGTGCGCCAATAAGATTGATAACGAAAGCGAGGCATAGCACCGCAGTCAGATTGGTATCCATAAATGCCCCATAGTGATGTCTTCCAAAAGGGCAGTCACAATCCGGTCAAAGGATCCATGATCTGGCGACAGTGAAAAGACTGGTAGCCGTCAACACCGTTGCGACCATGAAAAGTAGCAACCTTGCATTGATCCGGCTTGTCAGAATTGCCCCGATCGGCGCTGCTGCGACGCCACCTATGATCAGACCGATGACGGCGTGGCTGAATGCCGAAACGCCCAGCGTAGCCAGAAAGGTTATCGATACGGCCAGGGTCAAAAGGAATTCAGCCGAATTGACAGTGCCGATCGTCGTGCGAGGATCACCGCCCTGCACCAGCAGGTTCGAGGTCACGACAGGGCCCCAACCACCGCCGCCGGCGCTGTCGAGAAACCCACCGATAAATGCGAGCGGTCTGGTGAAACGCGGATCCTGAAATCGCGGCCAGCGCCCGAAAAAGATCGCCTTGTAGAAAAGGAAGACACCGATCGCAGCGAGGTAGAGCATGACCACCGGCTTCGCTGCCGAAGCATCCACGTTGGACAGGACATACGCACCCAGCACGCCAGCGATGACGCCAGCAGGAACAAGGCGCCAGAAAAGCGGCCAGTTGATGTTCTTTCGCCACAAATGGCTCGCGCCGGAAGTGCCGGTCGTGAACACCTCCACGAGATGGACGCTCGCCGAAGCAGTTGCTGGTGGGACACCCAAAGCGCTGACCAACATGGTCTGAGTGATGACCCCGAATGCCATGCCGAGCGCACCATCGATGATCTGCGCAGCGAACCCAACGAGAATAAAGGGGAGCAAGTCTGCCGCTAGCGGCGCAATCGCATCGAACATAGACGTAAACCTATGAAGGACACGAAACGCCCGAAAGCGTGTCTATGTCAGCCGGAACCAACCGGATGAGCGGCATTTAGACGGCGATGGTGCGCCGCACAATACAATTCGCTTTGCAAGCGACGGCTATGGACGATGGTTCTGAAACCGGCAACGAAGACGGCACGCGCACTGCGGATTTGCGGGCTGTGCTCCCATAACCCGTTTCAAGTGAGTCTCTAGCTCAACCGGGGGCTCCGCACCTGATCGCCGACGCCTCGCGTTCATTTTACCGCAAAACTTTCCTACACGGCGATAATCTGCCTTATCCTCCCGGATGAGCAAACATCCCGATCCCCATTCGTTCGACCCTGCCGGTGACACCGCCGGGGACGCTTCTCCCAACCTCTCGTCGCTGGAATTGACGCCCGCGCATGCCAAGGGGTGGACGCCGCGGCGGCAGGCGGTGTTCCTGCGTGAACTGGCGGCGACGCATAATGTCTCGGCCGCCGCGCGTGCGGTCGGGATGAGCCGCCAGTCGGCCTATCGCGTGCGCGCGCGGTTGCAGGGCCAGCCATTCGACTTGGCGTGGCAGGCGGCCTTCCGCACCCGCTTCGATGCGCTGGCGGAAAAGGCGCTGCAGCTCGCCATGGAAGGCACCGAGGTGCCGCATTTTCACCAAGGCGAGTTGATCCATACGTCGCGTCGCCACGACACGCGCCTGATGCTGGGGTTGCTTGCCCTCAAGGACAGGCTGCGGCGCTCGCCGCCTTCGAGCCGCGAACCGGCCTTTGCCTATGACGGTGACGATCTTGGCGAACTGATCGCAAGGGTGGAAGAGGGGCCCGAGCGCTGGCGCGATGGGCTCGACGAGGAATATGCGGCGAAGCGCGAGCGGGCACCGCGCGAGGGCGAGGAGGAGAACGAATTTCTCCTCGAAGTGGTCGATTACGAAGAAGAATTCGGAAGCGGAGGGGAGCCCTGACGCGCGCCTCGAGGGAGAAAGCGAAAAGCGATGTGTCACCTGTAAACCACATGGGGTTTCGGAAAGGAATTCAGGTGTTTGGTAATAATCCAACAGGGTGACAGGGTGTAACCTGTGTCACCCGGCCGGGCACCGCCACCGCCGTTTCGCACTTGCAACACTTGCAAGGCTCACGCAAAGGCGGCCCATGAGCATGCAAGACCTGATGAACGCCGCCCGCGTCTCCAAAGCCTGGCCCTTCCAGGAGGCGCAGCGGCTGCTCAAGCGCTATCCGGACGGTAAACCCGGTGGCGAACCGGTGCTCTTCGAAACGGGCTATGGCCCCAGCGGTCTGCCGCATATCGGCACCTTCCAGGAGGTGCTGCGCACCACGCTGGTGCGGCGGGCCTATGAAGCGATCATCGGCGCGCGGCCCGAAGACGGCAAGACGCGCCTGGTCGCCTTCAGCGATGACATGGACGGCCTGCGCAAGGTGCCCGACAATATCGACCGCAAGGATGTGCTGGAGGCGAACCTGCACAAGCCGCTTAGCCGCATCCCGAGCCCGTTCAGCAACGAGCACGACAGCTACGCCGCGCACAACAATGCGAAGCTGCGCGAATTCCTCGACCGCTTCTGCTTCGACTACGATTTCGTCGCCTCGTCCGACATGTACAATTCGGGGCAGTTCGACGAAGCGCTGAAGCAGGTCCTGCGCAAGAACCAGGACATTCTCGACATCATGCTGCCGACATTGCGCGCCGAGCGGGCGGCAACCTATTCGCCGGTTCTCCCGATCAGCCCGGAAACGGGCCGCGTGCTGCAGGTGCCGGTCGAAGTCGTCGATGCCGAGACAGGGATCGTACGCTTCACCGACGAGGACGGAACAGTGGTCGAGCAGTCGGCGCTCGGCGGCATGGCCAAGCTGCAATGGAAAGTCGACTGGGCGATGCGCTGGTACGCGCTCGGCGTCGATTACGAGATGTACGGCAAGGACCTGACCGACAGCGGCGTGCAGTCGGGCCGCATCGTTAAGGTGCTCGGCGGGCGCAAGCCGGAAGGGCTGATCTATGAGCTGTTCCTCGACGAGAAAGGCGAGAAAATCTCCAAGTCCAAAGGCAACGGCCTGACGATCGAGGAATGGCTGACCTATGGCACCGAAGAGAGCCTGGGCTTTTACATCTTCCCCAATCCCAAGAGCGCCAAGCAATTGCATGTCGGCGTGATTCCGCGCGCGGTCGACGATTACTGGCAATTCCGCGAGCGGATCCCGGAGCAGGAACTCGAAAAGCAGCTCGGCAATCCGGCGTGGAACCTGCTGCGCGTCAACGGCGATTGGCCGGAGGGGGACAGGGTGGCAGAAGCGCCGGGGGCGGGGGACAGCCTGCCGGTGACCTATGGCCTGCTGCTCAATCTCGCGAGCGTGCTGGGGGCCGAAGCGACCGAGCAGAACCTCGCCGACTATCTCGACACCTATCTCGATGGTGCCGAGCGCGGGCCGGAACTCGATGCGCTGATCGCCTGCGCGGTCGCCTATACGCGCGACTACATCGTGCCGACCCTCAACAAGCGCGCGCCGGCGCCCAACGAAGCCGCGGCCTTGCACGAACTCGATACTTTCCTCGCCGAAGCCGATCCGGCGATGAGTGCGGAAGACTTGCAGACGCAGGTCTACGAGATTGGAAAGAAAGAGGAATACGGCTTCGAGAGCTTGCGCGACTGGTTCAAGGCGCTGTATCAGACACTGCTCGGAACCGACCAAGGTCCACGTATGGGCAGTTTCATAAAGCTGTATGGTATGACGAATACGCGGCGAATCGTGGGGGAAGCGCTCGCGCGTAGCGACTGACATAACGTCGAAGGATCGAACGTGACGGACGGTGACGGGCGGGATTTGCCGCTCAAGGGTGAAATCTCGGCTCAAGCAGGGCGCGAGTTCGATACGAGCAGACTGGACCTGCGGGCGATCATCGATCCGCGCGATCTGCGTGTGGACCCGACGCGCCTGTTCCTGGAAACCACGCAGCAGACGCGCCTGGCGATCTGCATTTCGGACCCTCACCAACCCGATTGCCCGGTGGTCTATGTCAACCAGGCGTTCCTCGATCTGACCGGCTATGCGCGCGAGGAGATCGTCGGCAGGAATTGCCGCTTTCTACAGGGCGCGGACACCGATCCCGAACAGGTCCGGAAACTGCGCGAAGGGATTGCGGCAGAGCGCTATACCGTCGTCGACCTGCTCAACTACAGGAAGGATGGTATCCCGTTCTGGAATGCGGTTCATGTCGGCCCGATCTACGGCGAGGACGGCACGTTGCAGTATTTCTACGGCTCGCAATGGGACATTACCGATATCGTCGCGGAGCGCCGCAAAGCCGAAACGCAGCGCCGGATTGCCGCCGAGCTGCGTCATCGCACCGGCAATATCTTCGCCGTCCTCAACGCCATCATCGGCCTGACCTCGCGCCGCGAGCGCGACGTATCGGAATTCGCCGATAAACTTTCCGAGAGGGTCAGCGCGCTCGCCTCCGCCCACCGCATGACCATCATGGACGAGCCGGACCAGGAAGCGGTCGCGATCGACGATCTCGTCACCGGCGTCATGAAACCCTATCGCAACCGCTTCGCCGAGCGGGTGACCACTTCCGGTCCGAAAATCGAGCTGGGGCCGCGCAGCGTCACCGCCCTCGGCCTCGCCCTGCACGAACTGGCGACCAATGCCGTCAAATACGGCGCGCTGAGCGTCGATGCCGGTCGCGTCGAGATTTCATGGAGCCGCGAGGACGGCGATGTCACGCTGGTCTGGCAGGAACAGGGCGGGCCGACGGTTTCTCAGGAGCAGTCCGAGCCCGTGAAGGGCAACGGCACGATGCTGATCGACGGCATGATCGCCAGCCTCACCGGCTCCATCGAGCGCGACTTTGCGGCCGCGGGTCTTCAGGCGAAGATCACACTGCCCGTGCATCAACCGGAGTGATCCGGCGGGAGGCGGTCAGCCCCACTTTCTCGTGCGATACCAGCGGGTTATGACGTATTTTACACCTTGCTCCACCGGTGTTCCGGCATGCAGGGTGTCTTCGTTCGGGATGCCCTCGGGCGTTGCGTTGTTCCAGCACAGGAGCACGCCCGGCTTGGGCTCGATATTGATCCCGACATTGGTGAAATTGGTCGCGCCGCCCTTTTCGACCTTGTTCAGGAACAGCATCGCCGTCCAGCTGCGCTGCCCGCCGCGCTTGCGCTCGGCCTTCCAGTAGTCCTCGGTAGGGTAGAAGAAATCGTGATGCGGCTTGAATTGCTGCCCGGTCATGTAGCGCTGGCCCTGCATCGTCTCGCCGAGCTTCGTCGGCAGGCCCAGCGCATCGTCGATCCGGCGACTGATCGCCTGGATGAACGGGTCGCGTCCGTCGAAATTGCCGGAGTAGGAAGTGCGGAAGCCGTCCTTGTACGTGCCTTCGTAGAGCGTGCTGGGCTGCGCGACGATGTCGATCATCATCATCAGCTTCTTGCATTCGCTCGCCGTCAGGAACTCGCCGATGGCAAAGATCTCGGCCTTGTCGGTCGGCACCTTGTAGGCCTTGGGATCGGCCTCGAGCCGCTTGCGCACCATCTTGCCGACGCGGGCGAGGGCATCCTTGTCAGGGACTGTCGTAGTGGTGGTCATGGAATACCGAATAGCGCGAGCGCAGGAACTAGGAAACCCTCGCCCGGGCAGGAGACCGGGGCGAGGGTTTCGCGGCGCCGGGGCAGACCCCCATCGTTCCCGGCGCAAGCTGTCGCGTGACGCGAATTACCAGAAGAAGTCGTAGATCACGTCGACCACCTGCCCGGTGTAGGTATTCACCAGCAGCACGTCGTCGTAATAGCGGACCCAGCGATAGGGGCCGTAGACTTCCGGCAGGCGGTAGCTCCACGGATCGTTGATCCAGTAGCGGCTGCCGAAGAAGACGGTATCCAGGAAGAACCCGATATTCAGCCTGTTGTAGCGGTAGTTGCGATAGGGCGCATAATAGCGGCCCAGCCGGTAGTGGTTGCGATAATTGTTGCGGTAATGCCGCCAGTTGTAGCGACGGTTGTCGCGCCACTTGCGGTTCCACCGGCGGTAATCGCCCCGGCGATAGTCACCACGCCGGTCGTAACGGTTGCCGACATAGCGGTCCGAGCGATTGTTGCGGCGCCAGTCGCGACGGGCATCGCGGCGACCTTCACGATAGGCATCGCGGCGGTCCGCGCGCCGATCCCAGCGATTGTCACGACGATCCGCGCGGCGGTCGGCACGGTTGTCGCGACGGTCGGCGCGGCGATCCCAGCGGTTGTCGGCACGGTTGCCACGGCGCTCGGCGCGGCGCTGTTCGCGCTGCTGGATGAGGCGACGATCCTCGCGATCGATACGCTGGGTGTAGTTGCGGTTCACGCCCATCCGGCGTCCTTCGCCGCCTCCGCGACGGAACTGCTCACGGCGGTTCTCGCGAGCGACCTGACGCTGCACCTGCCGGCGTTCTTCGCGGAAATCCTGGCGGTTGCCGCGACGTTCCTGGCGAACGTTCTGCCGAACCTGGCGTTGCTGACGTACCGGTGCGGCGGCTGGGCGCTGGGCTTGCCGACGCTCTTGCCGCGCCTGCTGGCGCTGACCGCGATTGGCACGGCGGGCTTCACGGCGTTGGCCGCGGTTCTGGCGCGCCTGCTGGCGCGCATCGCGATCGCGCTCGGCGCGCTGGGTGTCGGCACTCGCTTCTGCCTGCGCAGGGGCGGCAGTGAAGGCAAGCACCGCAGCAAGCGCGGACAGCCCGCTCGCCTCGAGTAGTTGCTTGATCGTCATGATCGTTTCCCTTCCTGTTGCCGCGCTGCCCACCCTTGCGGCTCGAACGATGAGCCGAGAAGTAGGGGCGGCCAAGTGACCGGAAACTGAACCGGTCGCTTCGGTTTGTGTTAATGTTTGTCTAGAGAAAGCTGAATGAACCTGCGCTTGACGAGCCGACGCCATGACGCCCAAGGCAGGCGCCATGCTTGAACCCCCGAAATCGCTGGAAGACGTCCGGCTCGATATCGCGACACGGCTGAACCGGGCGGTGAAAGATCGCAGGAGCCCGATGCACACGCCGGCGGTTGCGACCGCCGATGCCGACATTCGTATCATGGTGCTGCGCGCTTATGACCGGGAAACGCAGAGCTTGCGTTTCCACACCGACATCCGCGCGCCGAAGTCGCGAGTGATCGGCGATGGCGCGCCGGTCGGCGTTTTGTTCTACGACAAGGGGGCGAAGATCCAGATCCGCTGCCGCGGCGAAGGCCGGATCGAGCAGGACAGCGAGATTGCCGATGCGGCCTGGGCTTCGAGCACCAATTTCGCCCGGCGCTGTTATCTGGGCGATGGGCCGGGAGCGCCGAGCGAGGCGGCGACCAGTGGCTTGCCGCCGGAGTTGGAAGGCGTCCAGCCGGAGGATGACCAGATCCTGCCTGCGCGGGAGAATTTCGCGGTTTTGCTGGTGAAGGTCGAGCAATTCGACTGGCTCTTTCTCGCGCACACGGGTCATATGAGGGCGCAATTCCAAGGCCCGCTCGATGGCGCCACTGCGCGCTGGGTCGCGCCCTAGACCCGGAAGTGGTATCCTTGCTGGCGGAGGAGAGATACCATGTTGATAGAGCTTATGGTCATTCCCGCGGCCGTCGCGATACAGTTGGCGCCTGCGCAGACCGCCGAACTGCCGCGCACCCGCCTCGAACAGAGAGTCCGCCGGACGCCGAGCGAGCGGGTGATCGAGATGCAGCGCCCGCGACCGAACGCCGATCGCGACGCGCTGTTACAGGCGAGGGCGGAACTCGATGCCGCCTATCGGGCGCGCAGGATCGACAGCCGGGCCTACGCCGAGGCCAATTTCCGCAATGCCGTGGCTCTGAGGCTGTTGGAGGACTCGCTGCGCAGCGCGGATGACGGGGAGAAACTGGGAAATTTCGACATCCAGAACCTGATGAACGTGTACAACCGGTCGAACACGACCGCCTCGACTGTCACGAAGAAGGTCGATGACACTGCCAACGCGGTGATCGGGAAGGTGGGCTAAATTGATCGAACCTCGCTGTTTAAGGTCAACCGATCTTCGGCAGGGAGCCCGCGATTGCAGGAGATTAGGGACGCTCGCGGTGGAGGACGTGTGACTTCCATTCGGCGTAATTCATGCGCTACCGGGTTTCGCGACGATCGGGTGCAAGGCATCGGATCCCGGTTAGCGGCCCGCTGCAATGTAGGACAGCCAGCGGTCAGGGGCTGGGGCGCTGTCGCCAGTAGGCGAAGACCTCGGCCTGTATCCACTCCACCAGCCTTTTGGCCTCCGCGCCTTTCCAAGGGCCGTTATGCTCGTGTCGTCCGGCATTGCCGGTCCACCAGCCCTGTCCGGGCAGGCCGTCGCTCTCGCGCACGACCAGCACGGCGAGGCCGGGCTCGCAATGGGCGCGGGCCGTCTCATCGATGGCGTCAAGCGTCGCGCACAAGGCGCGCATCTTGGGGCGCGTGAAGCGATGGCCCAGCAGGCCGAGCATTTCGGAATAGCTCACCACCCTCTCCTCGCGCGCGGCCGCGATCAACAATGCACGGACGCGGGCGGTATCGGCGATATTGCCGGGGGAGGATGGCGCAACGATGCCCTCCGCCTCGAGCCAATCGGAGACGGACCGGTCCAGCCGTGATGGGGTGCGCGGCATTCGATCCATGTATCACGCAACGCCGCCTGCCGCGAGTTCGAGGGGCGGGGAGAGGCGGCATCCGGTGCCGCCCCTCCCGCCGAAATCCGGTGTCAGGCGGCCTGCTTGATATCGCGCAGGGTGACATCGAACGTCACGTCTTCGCCCGCAAGCGGGTGGTTGCCATCGGCCTTCACCGCTTCGTCGCCCACTTCGAGGATGGTCAGTACCATCGGCTGTCCTTCGGGCGTCTGCGCGTTCAGCTGCATGCCGGGCTGCGGTGCAGGCTCGGGCGGCAGGTTGGCGCGCGGGATGTCGATCACCAGCTGCTCCTGGCGCTGGCCGAAGGCATCTTCGCAGGCAATGTCGACCGACTTTTCGTCGCCGACTTCCATGCCGGTCAGCGCGCTTTCGATCTGCGGGAAGATCTGGCCGCTGCCGAGCTGGACGTCCTGCGGGCCGGTCTGTGCGGTATCACCGACGATCTCGCCATCGCCCCGCTTGAGGACATAGTCGATCGTCACGGTGTCACCGTTATTGGGAGTAGTCATGCAAAACCTCTTGGAAGTTCGTGTGCGCGGCGCAGACCAGGCAAAAAGCCCCATGCGCCGTCAGGAAATGCGCCCGCGTGTCGAGCGCTTCGGTCGCGATGTGGGGATGGGGACGCGGTGAGTCAAATGGGGCGGGGAAAGGCCGATCCCGGCCCCTGTTTCGGGCCAGCCATGAAATAAACGCAAGCCTTCGGTTCGATATTACGCTATGGCCCGCCGCTGCGGCGTTTTCGGAGCAACCGCCCGTTCGCCCTGATTGCGCACCCAGCGCCCGATCTCTTGATCCTCCTGCCTCTCCCCGTCGATATTCGGCGCGGCAATGCCCATTTGCGAGTTTGCATGTCTTTCGAAAATCTGCCGCCGGTCCTCGGCGAATCCCTGGCCGAGCGCGGCTACTCGGCTCCCACCCCGGTCCAGGCGGCGGTCACCGCACCTGATGCCAAGGGGCGGGACCTGATCGTGTCGGCCCAGACCGGGTCCGGCAAGACGGTCGCATTCGGGCTCGCTTTGGCGGACGAACTTCTGGCGGAGATCGGCGGAACGCCGCTGGCCGAAAAGCCGCTGGCGCTTGTCGTGGCGCCCACCCGTGAACTCGCGCTGCAGGTCAGCCGGGAGCTTGGATGGCTTTACGCCAAGGCGGGCCTACGCATCGCCACATGCGTCGGCGGGATGGACGCGAGCAAGGAACGGCGCGCGCTTCGCAGCGGACCTGCCATCGTCGTCGGCACGCCCGGCCGGCTGCGCGATCACCTCGAGCGTGGCGCGCTCGACCTGTCGGGGTTGGTCGGCGTCGTGCTCGACGAAGCAGACGAGATGCTCGACATGGGCTTCCGCGACGACCTGGAGGAAATCCTCGACGCCGCGCCTGACGGGCGCCGGACCTTGCTGTTCTCCGCCACGCTGCCGCAGCAGATCGTGCGGCTGGCGCAGCGGTACCAGACCGATGCGCTCCGGCTCTCTCTTGCAGGCGAGAACCGCGGCCATGGCGACATCGCTTACCAGGCGATCAGTGTCGCCCCGTCCGAGATCGAAAACGCGGTCGTGAACCTGCTGCGCTTCCACGAGGCCGAAACCGCGATCTGCTTCTGCGCGACCCGCGATAGCGTGCGGCGGCTGCACGCTACCCTGCAAAATCGCGGGTTCGGCGTGGTGGCCCTGTCGGGCGAACATTCCCAGTCGGAGCGGAACCAGGCGTTGCAGGCTCTGCGCGACCGGCGCGCGCGCGTATGCGTCGCCACCGACGTGGCCGCACGTGGCCTCGACCTGCCCACGCTCAGCCTAGTGATCCATGTGGAGATCCCGCGCGACGCCGAAACGCTACAGCATCGTTCGGGCCGCACCGGGCGGGCGGGCAAGAAGGGCACTGCTGCCATCATCGTGCCGTACAATCGCCGCAAGCGGGTCGAGAGCATGCTGCGCGGCGCGAAGATTGCGGCGCAGTGGATGGATGCACCGTCGGCCAAGGACATTCGCCAGCAGGATCAAGCCCGGCTGATGGAAAAGCTGACCACGCCGACCGAATATGACGAAGACGACCGGGCGCTGGCGAGCAAGGTGATGGACCGGATGGCACCGGAGGATATCGCCGCGGCGCTGGTCCAGGCCCATCGTGCAAAACTGCCGCAGCCAGAGGAATTGCTCGCCAACACGCCCGAAGCGCGGGCCAAGAGCAAAGCCGAAAAGCATCGTCCGGGCTTCGAAGATACCGTGTGGTTCCGGATGGGCATCGGGCGCCGCCAGAATGCCGAGCCACGCTGGCTGCTGCCGCTGATCTGTCGCCGCGGGCACATTACCCGCAACGAAATCGGTGCGATCCGCATCGGTCAGCACGAGAGCTGGTTCCAGATTCCGCGCGCCGTTGCCCCCAGATTCGCCGACGCGGTCAGCCGCACGGCCTCCGGCGACGACGAGCAGGACGCGATCGTGATTGAGGAATCTGCCGAAGGCCCGCGGATGGAAGCGCGCCAGAACCGGAAACACGGTGGTCCGGCGGCAAGGGCCAAGCCCTTCCGCAAGGGACCGGGCGGGAAGGGCGGCAAACGCAAACCATCGTCACCGCCGCGCAAACGGGGGTGACGGTCAGGAGTGGGGCGGCCCCGTCGCTCTCACACCCGCCGATAGGGAAATGCCTTACCCTACCTTGTTCGACGAGCCGCTTGGCTTCTGCCCCTTTCCATGCGCCCTTGTAGCCGAGCCGCTCGCCGTTGGCGCGGCCGGTCTCGTCGATGGCATCCAGCGTCTTGCACAGCGCCCGCACCTTGTGCCGGGTAAAGCGATGGCCGAGCAGGCCCAGCATCTCGGAATAGCTCATCGCCCGCTCCTCCCGCGCCGCCGCGATCAGCAGCGCACGGACGCGGGCGGTGTCAGCGATATCGCCGGGGGAGGTGGGAGAGACCAGCCGTTCGGTTTCGAGCCATTCGGAGAGGGTGTGATCGAAGGATGGTGGCAACTTTTAACCTTCTTTGATCCTTAAACTGTTGAAGTAATCAGGTCCATCAAAGCCGGTCTGGCTATAGAACATAGCCGCGCGTTCCGGATCTGAGACGGCCTCAGCATGTTCTGTAACTTGGCGATTATGGTAGATTGCCGACCAACGATATTTTTGTCGCACAGCTGTACCATTAGCGGCTGCACTAAGACCTCGGTCGATTAATGCCTTGTGTCTCCGCAGCAGCTCCAAATAAGATTCAAACTCGTCGAACTCACCCTGCATTCCTCCCAAATAGTCGATGAAGTATAATCCATCATCGCCACGTTTAAGAAGCTTGAGTGTTTCGGAAATTTCGCTGTCACCCTTTAGGCGAGGGTCCGCATGGTACTCGTCAATCGCATGATCAGTTACAACAATTCGGGGATACACAGCTCTAGTCGATTCCCACTCGTATGCCTCAACGACTGCCGGGCCAAAAGCCATGTCATTAGTCTTGTGGGAGTACGCCTTTCCGACTGTTACTGCGCCGCGCAACATGATGCCTTCCCAAACCATGGCGGCTTGCGCGTACATCAAGTCCAGAATCTCGTAAAAGAGAGCCCCGTCTCGAAAAACTGTGTCGTAAGGTCTTATGCGAACGACTGCGTCCGATAGCGAGAAACCATAGGGCTTGCTAAATTTCCTGTCGCCTCCCCGAGTTAGCCGCCGATCATCCTCATCGGGGTGCAAGTTGCCTCTGACTTTTCTAATAATGTCGGAAATCTCATTTGGATCTGATTTTTCGAGAAGAAGCGAGCGAAAGCCAAGCACATCGACGAAAGATACTACGCTGTCTCTGTAGCCAGTTTTCTTTGCCATTTGTCTCGTTTACCGCGTCAGCTTCTTGTACGCCAACCTAGTCGGCCGATCCGCCGCATCGCCGAGCCTGCGCCGCTTGTCTTCCTCATACGCCTCGAAGTTCCCCTCGAACCACTCGACGTGGCTGTTGCCTTCGAACGCCAGGATATGCGTCGCCAGGCGGTCGAGGAAGAAGCGGTCGTGCGAGATGACCACGGCGCAGCCGGCGAAGTTTTCGATCGCTTCTTCCAGTGCGCCCAATGTCTCGACGTCGAGGTCGTTGGTCGGCTCGTCCAGCAGCAGCACGTTGCCACCTTCCTTAAGCATCTTGGCCATGTGGACGCGGTTGCGTTCGCCGCCGGAGAGCTTGCCGACATTCTTCTGCTGGTCGGCGCCCTTGAAGTTGAACGCGCCGACATAGGCGCGCGTGCTCATGTCGTGGCCGTTGACCTTCATGTAATCGAGCCCGTCGGAGATTTCCTCCCACACATTGTTGCTCGCGGTCAGGTCGTCGCGGCTCTGGTCGACATAGCCGAGGCGCACGGTGTCGCCGATTTCCAGCTTGCCGCTATCCGGCTCTTCCTGCCCGGTGATGATGCGGAACAGCGTGGACTTGCCCGCGCCATTGGGGCCGATCACGCCGACGATGCCGCCCGGGGGCAGGGTGAAGCTGAGATCTTCGAACAGCAGCTTGTCGCCATAGGCCTTCGTCAGGTTCTTGGCTTCGATCACCTTGCCGCCGAGCCGCTCGGGTACCTGGATGACGATCTGCGCCTTGCCCGGCTTGCGGTCGCTCTGCGCTTCCTGCAGCTGGTCGAACTTGCGGATACGCGCCTTGGACTTGGTCTGGCGCGCAGCGGGCGTCTGGCGGATCCATTCCAGCTCGCGGGCGAGCGCCTTCTGCTTGCCACTTTCCTCGCGGCTTTCCTGTTCAAGGCGCTTGGCCTTCTTTTCTAGGTAGGTCGAGTAATTGCCTTCGTAAGGATAATAGGTGCCGCGATCGAGCTCGAGGATCCAGCCGACGACATTGTCGAGGAAGTAGCGATCGTGGGTGATCATCAGCACCGCGCCGGCATATTCCTTCAGGTGGTTCTCCAGCCACTCGACGCTTTCGGCATCCAAGTGGTTGGTCGGCTCGTCGAGCAGCAGGATCGAGGGCTTCTGGATCAGCAGGCGGGTGAGCGCGACGCGGCGTTTCTCGCCGCCCGACAGGTCATTGACCGGCCAGTCGCCGGGAGGGCAGCGCAATGCCTCCATCGCGATTTCGAGCTGGTTGTCGAGCGTCCAGCCGTCGACCGCGTCGATCTCCGTCTGCAGCTCGGCCATCTTTTCGCCCAGCACTTCGAAATCGGCATCGGGCTCCGCCATCTGTGCCGCGATGGAATTGTACTCGTCCACCTTGTCCGCAATGTGCCGCGCGCCGTCCTTGACGTTCTCCAGCACGGTCTTGCTCTCGTCGAGCTGCGGTTCCTGCGGCAGGTAGCCGACAGTGATGTTTTCGCCCGGCCATGCCTCGCCGCTGAAATCGGTATCGATCCCGGCCATGATCTTCATCAGGGTCGACTTGCCCGCACCGTTGGGCCCGACGATGCCGATCTTGGCGCCCTGGTAGAACTGCAGGTTGATATTGGTAAGCACCGGCTTCTGGGCACCCGGGAAGCTCTTGGTCATGTTCTTCATGACATAGGCGTATTGCGCGGACATCGGCGGATCCTTTGAAAAATCGGGAATCTGTGGCTGGATTTGCGTTGCGCAGATAGGGGGTGCGGGCGCGTGGGGCAAGCGAGCTTTGCGCGTACGGGCAGGTGGCCGAGGCGGCTGAAATTTAGCGCGCGATCCGCCCGAACTCACAACAGACCATTAACCCAATCGCCCTATCGCGCCTGAAAGGGAGTGCGGCGGGGCGATGCAAACGCAGATTCTGGGGCTGTTGACGCCGCTCATGGCGCTCGTCTTCGCGGCGACCTTTGCGCTGTTCTGGCACCTCGGCCGGATGAATCGTCACGTGCTCGGCTTTGCCGTCTCCTACGCGCTGTTCGCCTGCGGTTTCCTGTCCACGCACTTCCTGCCGCCCGAAGCCTTATACGTGTTCCATGCGACGCAGGCATTCTATAGCCTCGGGTGTATCGTGCTGCTGGGCGCGCTGTGCGAGCGGGCGGGGCAGCGGCTTCACATCGGCAGCCTCGCCTTCGTCTATGTCGTCAGCGCGCTGACCCTGGCGCTGACGACGAGCCTATCCAACGACGTCGGGCCGCGCCTGGTAATCGTCAACATCGGTTACGGCGTCATGTTCGCGATGGGTGTCACGACGCTACTGACCGCGCGCCGTCGCGATATCATCAGCGTGGCGATCATCGCCATCATGGCGTTCCAGGCGGTCGATTTCCTCGTCCGGCCCACCCTCACTCTGCTGTTCGAACGGTCGATCCCGGCCGAGGTCTATCGCGACTCGATCTACTATTCGCTGATCGGGCTGGTGCTCGGCGTGAAAACGGTCAGCACGGCCATGGTTCTGCTGGGAGCGACCATCGCCGAATGGGCGAAGGACCTGCGCGAGAGCGGCGAGCGCGACCCGCTGACCGGGCTGCTCAATCGCGGCGCTTTCGAGGATTCGATGCGCGATCTCATCCCGCGAGCCCAGACCGAGCGCCGACCGCTCAGCCTGGTTGTCGCCGATATCGATCATTTCAAGCAGGTGAACGACATCTGGGGTCACCAGGCCGGCGATGAAGCCATCTCAGGCTTCGGGGAACTGGTGCAAAGAACCGTTCGCGGCTGCGACATCGGGGGCCGGATCGGCGGCGAGGAATTCTGCATCGCGGTATGGAACTGCGAGAACGAACCGGCCGAGCGGCTGGCCGACCGCATCCGCGAGGCCTTCGGTAGTCTCGAACATGCCGGGCTTAGCGATAATATCCGCCTCACTGCCAGCTTCGGCGTCGCAACCGCGCGTGAGGGCGAAACCTACCGCGCGCTGTTCGCGCGGGCCGACGCGGCGCTTTACGCGGCCAAGGCGAAGGGTCGCAACCGTGTGGAGAATGCCGAGCGGGAACTGCCGGGCGAAGCGACCCAAGAGCCGGCGGTCGGCGCTAGGGCCCTGCGGAAGGCATCGGCCTAGCTCGCGAAGGGCTTCGCTTCCGGCCGCAAGTACCCGAACCAGCGGCATCTTGACCTGCACATGCCATCACGCTTTCCAGCCTGGGGGTGGGGTGAATGAGAGGGCGCAGCGATCATGGTCGAAGCGCGAAACGGCGACACCGCCGAAACGGAGTCACGGGTGTCCGCCGTCTAAGGTCTCACTAGCCTAAGGCCACGCTAGGTTGCCTCGGGCATATCGATCATCCATGTCGGCGACCGACCCGACGTAACCCGCCGGACCCTGCCGAGACATTTCTTGCCCTGATATATCTCGGCGCCGTCAGGCCCGATCCGGCCCCGCGATTTTTCGACTGCGAGCCACGGTGTGCGCGCCTCTATCTCGAAACTGTGAGCGGTGCCGGTGTCGTCGGCGGGGAGTAGCAGTTTGTAAAGCGTCATGGCACGTTTCCTCACCCTCCATTAACAATAACCAAGTCTTTGAAAATGCGTTCCAATATTGCGTCGATTCAGCGGCGAAGCGAATGTCTCGAGCGGCGGTATGGACTTGCATCGGCAAGCCAGATAGCAGCGCTGGTCATGAAGAAACTCGTCACTGCGCTCGCTTGCGTCGCCTTCACCTGTCCGGCTGTCGCCAACCCCGGTCCCCCGCCGACCCTCGAAGCTCGCGCCGACCTGGCGCTTGAGGCCGACACGATGGCCTGGGGTTTCGTCGAAGGGATCACCACCGAAGTGGGCCCCCGGCAGGCCGGCACAGAGGCGGAGAAGCGCGGCCGCGACTGGGCGATGCAATGGCTGCGCAACGCCGGCTTCGAAAACGTCGCCGACGAGCCGTTCGACATGCAAACCTGGGTGCCGGGCAGTGTGCACAAGGCCGAAGTGGTCAACCCCTATCCCCAGCCGCTCGTGGTCCAGCCGCTCGGCGGCAGCGCTTCTACCGGCCCGGAAGGAGTCACGGCCGAGGTCATTTACTTCCCGTCCATAGCCGATCTGCAGGCTGCACCCGACGGAAGCCTTGCGGGCAAGATCGCATTCGTCAGCCACGCGATGACTCCGACTCAGGACGGATCGCATTACGGATATTTCGGCGCGGCGCGGTTCGTCGGACCTGGGCTGGCGGCGCAGAAGGGCGCGGTCGCCATCGTCATCAAGTCGATCGGCACCGATTATCACCGCAATCCCCACACCGGCGTCATCCGCTTCCCCGAAGGCGTTGCGCCGATCCCCGCCGGCGCGCTGAGCCTGCCCGATGCAGCCAATCTCGAGCGCATGTTCCAGCGTGCATCCGGCGCGCCGATCACGCTCAAGCTCACGCTGACGCCGCGCAGTCTCGGCACCACGACCAGCGGCAATGTAGTCGGTGAAATCGTCGGGCGTGACCCATCGCTGCCTCCCGTGCTGGTCGCGTGCCATATCGACAGCTGGTGGAACGCGCCGGGCGCGTTCGACGACGGTGCGGGATGCGGTATTGTCGCGGCAGCCGCGCGACTGGCCGGTCTTGGCGACCAGCGTCTGCGCACCATTCGCGTACTGATGGCGGGTGCCGAGGAAGTCGGCCTGTTCGGCTCGGTCGCCTATTCCGAAGCGCATATCGACGAGCCTATCGCCGTCGCGCTGGAGAGCGATTTCGGCGCGGATCGGATCTGGCGCTTCGAAAGCAACTTTCGCGAGAGCAACCCCGACCTGCACAATCGCCTCGCCGCCTCGGTCGCGCGCTTCGGAGTATCGAACTCGACCATCGTCGCGAGCGGCGGGGCCGACATCAATATCGCTCGTGACCAGGGCACCGCGATCATCGACCTGCAACAGGACGGCACGCGCTATTTCGACCTGCACCATACGCCGGACGATACGCTCGACAAAATCGACAAGGCGCAGCTGCGCCAGAACGTTGCGGTGTGGACCCAGGTCGTCGGCATCCTCGCCAACGAGCCGAAAAATATCCAGACCGGGCAATAGGTTGGCGAAAAAATGCGCCTGACTGGGGATTAAACCCGTCGCTGCATCCGTTTTCCCGACGACCGGCCCCGTAGCGGGCCGGGCGGAAACGAATGGAGACGACAGATGAAACTGACCAAGACCACCATCGCCATGGGCGCCCTGGCATTGGCCGCGACCGCGCAGGCGGCAGTGCCGATGCTCTATGAAGAGGCGTTGGCCCGCAGCGAGGAAGAGAAGATCATCACCGCGCCGATCGCCGGGATCGAGAACAGCTTGTGGTTCGATTACCGCATCGACATCACAGAAGCGCAGAAGGAACTGCGCAGCGATTTGAACCGCGCGAGCGACACCGAGGACCTGCGCGATGCGTGGGAAGAATACGCTTTCGAATTGCGCGACGAGCGCGAAGACTACGTCAAGAAGATGGCCAAGAAGGGCTATCGCCAGGGGATCGTGACGGTCTTCTGATCACTGACCATCCCAAGCACGAAGGGGCCGGTTTCGACCGGCCCCTTTTTTGTGCGTAGGTAATGGAAGAAAAGCGAGCGCCGTCGCCTCAGCGCCAGCCGCGTTCCCTGGCAGCCTCTTCGGCTTCTGCATCGAGTGCACCGCCGAACGACATTTCCTGCGCCGCGGAGAGCAGGTCTGCCTCGCTCCCGGCCTGGCGAAACTCGGTAGACTGGGCGTCACCGAGACCGAGTTCGCGTTCGATCTTCCAGCCGGTGTCGTCGCGGCAGGCAATGCCGCCGGTCTCGCCGCTGCGATAGGCGCGGCAGAGCGAACCGTCGCCAGCTTCGAAGCTCAACAGCACCCGCGTTGCCGCGTCGCGCTCCTGCGTCGCGACCAGTTGCGTGTCGAGCGCCTCGGCCAGTTGCGTATCGGCATAGCCTTCGAGCGCCGGCCCGCTCTGCCATGGCTGGAACACCGCGAGCACGAGCGAAGCGGCGATCGCCCCGGTGGCAATCGGCCCCCATGTGCGCATCATCGGCGCAAGACCGCGCTTCTGGCGCTCGGCGGCAAAGCTGACGACTTCCGCGCTGGAACTGTCGGAGATGCCGTCACCGGCGGTGTCCTTCGCACCGGCGAGCAGGTCGGTCATCTGGCTCGGTACGGTCTGGTCGAGGATCGGCGCGAAATGGGCGCCCAGTTTGTTTTTGAGCGCGCGATGGGACTCAACTTTCGCAGCAAGCGTGGGGTCGGCGGCAACAGCCGCTTCGACCTGCGCTTTCGCGTCGCCGGTCAATTCGCCATCGGCATAGGCCGCGATCTGTTGGTCGGTCACGCTCATGCCGCGTCCTCCAGCAGGGTGAGCAAGGCGTCGCGCCCGCGGACCAGCCGCGAGTTGAGCGTGCCGACGGGACAACCGACGATTTCGGCAGCCTCTTTGTAGGCATAGCCTTCAACCATCACGAGCAGCACGGCTTCGCGCTGGTCTTCGGGCAATTGCTGCATCGCGCGGTCTACGTTGGACAGCTCGACGACAGATTCCTGTGCGCCGTCGGAGCCGACCAACAGGCCGGCCTCCGCGTCCACGAAGGTCTGGGCGCGGCGCGCGCCGCTGCGTTTCTCGTCGACAAAGATATTGCGCATGATCCGGTACATCCAGCTGTCGAGCCGTGTCCCTTCCTGCCATTGGTCCCGGCGGGTGAGGGCGCGCTCGAGGGTCATCTGGCACAGGTCGTCGCCGTCGGCAGGAGAGCCGGCAAGCCCGATCGCAAAGCGCCGCAGACGCGGCAGCAATACGAGCACCTGCTGTTCGAAGCCTTCAGTCAGAATCTGTGCCTTCCACGGATTAAACGAGCGGCGCGGTGCGTTTAATCCGTGCTTAAGGCAAAAAATGGAAACGAGACAATGATGCGCCGAATTCTGCCCACCGCCATGGCCCTGCTCGCCCTCCTGGCCGCTCCGCTTGCTGCGCAAGTGGCGTTGCCGGGGGTGCAGGTGCCAGATCCAGGCGGCGTACTGGGCGGGGTGACCGACACCGCGCGCGACGCATTGCGCGACGTCGAGGCAAGCGCGCGGCGGGAGGCGGCAGCGCTGCTGAGAGCGCGCGAACGCGACCTGTCGCGCCTGCTACGCCGCAACCGCGACACGATCGAGCGCGACGCACGGGGCGATCTGGCGCGCCGCGGAGAGCTGCTCGCCACCGGTCTCGACATGGCGCTTGTGCCGACACTGAACAAAGCGGGTTTCACGGTGCTGTCGAGCGAGCGGATCGAGGGGCTGGACCTGTCGGTCGTGCGCCTGGGCGTCCCGCCGGAGCTGCCGCTGGCCGATGCCGAAGCGCTCGCCCGGCGTCTCGCTCCGGGGGCGGATATCAGCGCGGACAATCTGCATTTCCAGTCTGGCGCGGCGGAGAGTGCGGGCGGTCTCGCTGGCACTGCAGCGCTGCAGGCCGCGTCGTCGATCGGCGTCGATGTCGGTGTGATCGACGGGGCTCCGGGGCCTTCGGTCCGTGTGCTGCAAACGAAAGGCTTCGCCAAGGGGGCGCCGGTCGCTTCCAATCACGGCTCGGCGGTCGCCTCGCTGCTGAAGAGCGCAGGCGCGACGCGCATTCGCGTGGCCGATGTCTATGGGACCGACCCGGCGGGCGGCAATGCCTTGGCGATGGCCAAGGGGCTCGGGTATCTCGTCGCTGCCGGAAGCAGGGTGATCACGATCAGCCTGGTCGGGCCGCGCAACGCGGTGCTGGAGAAAGCCATCGCGGCGACCCAGCGCAAAGGCGTGGTCGTGGTCGCCGCTGTCGGCAACGACGGACCCGCCGCACCGCCGGCCTATCCGGCCTCCTATCCCGGCGTGGTGGCGGTGACCGGCGTCGACAAGCACGGTCGCGCGCTGATCGAGGCCGGGCGCGCGCTGCATCTCGATTATGCTGCCCCGGGGGCCGATGTGTACGGCCTCGACGCGCGGGGCAAGCCGACCAAGCTTCGCGGAACCTCCTTCGCGGCGCCGCTGGCCGCCGCCCGTCTCGCGGCGGCTCTGCAGGCCGGCGGCAACTGGCGTCGCACACTCGATGCCGAAACGCGCGATCTCGGCAGGAAAGGCCCCGATCCCGTCTTCGGGCGCGGCCTGCTGTGCGGCGGCTGCGCGCAGAAAAAATGAAAAAAGTGCGCGCAGCATGAATTAAACCGCGCGGCCCATCCGTTTCCTTCCTGAGCGAGCATGTGAACCACCGGGTTCGGCCTCGCCACGAGACTGAAAGGAAACGAACATGAAAAAGATCATCCTCACAGCAAGTGCAATCGCCCTCATCCCTGTTGCCGCCCAGGCCCAGTTGCTTGGCGGCCTCGGCGGCGGTGCTGGCGGATCGATCGGCGGAACCGTCGATAGCACCGTCGGCACTTCGATCGGCAGCACCATCGATCGCACCACCCGCACCGTGCGCGGTACGGTCGACGGCTCTGCCTCGACCAGCGGCGACCAGTCGGTCGATGCGCGCAATGGCCGCGTTTCGACCAATCGCAACGCCAACGGCTCGGTCGTGGCTTCGACCGCCAGCCTTGCCGACCTGCCGGTACCCTCCATGGCTTCGGCCAATGGCAGCGGCTCGGCCAGCGGGCAGGGCAGCGCCAATGCACAGCTGATCGGCACCGATGCCGTGACCGGCGCAGTCGCACCCGTCGCAGGCCAGGCGCGCAACCTCGCCGGCAGTGCAGCAGGACGCGCGAGGTCGACAGCACGCGGTGTCGCCAATAGCGCGCCGATGCCGGGCCTCCCCGCGGTCGGTGGCAGCGCCAGTGGTGAAGGTTCCGCACAGGGCAGCGGTTCGGCTTCGCTGATCGGCTCTCCGCTCGCCGTCGCCGGCAGCGCCGCTTCGGCCGGCCAGGACACCGCCAGCGTCACGCCCGGCATGCCGGTGATCGCGCCCAACGGCGCCTCGCTCGGCACGGTCCGCCAGGTCGTCGCCGACAGCCGCGGGCAGGTGCAGGAGGTCGTCGTCCAGCAGGGCCGCGTCACCCGCACGCTCCCGGCCGGCATGTTCAGCGCCAGCGGCAACGCATTGGTCGCCGGCAGCGCCGAAGGCCAGGCCTCGAGCGGCGAACGCGCTCCGGCCGAAGGCGGCGAAGCCAACTAAGGCTCAAGCAGGTCTCCCGAGCGTGTCGCCACCCTCCCTGTCGACACGCACACCCCGCGAGGCGGGCACCCATCCGGTGCCCGCCTCCACCTGTTGATGGGGCGGTGAGTTTAAGTTTCATGCTGGGATGGTCCCAAGCTTGCCTCTGCGGAAGGGCACCAGCGGAAGTCCCTCAGGACGTTTGCAAGCCATGAAAATCTGGTCGGGGAGACTGGATTCGAACCAGCGACCCCCTGTACCCAAAACAGGTGCGCTACCAGGCTGCGCCACTCCCCGACCGATTTTCATACGGGACCCGTTCTGGTGGGCCCGGCAGGACTCGAACCCGCGACCTAGCCGTTATGAGCGGCCAGCTCTAACCAACTGAGCTACAGGCCCACGCTGAACGGATGTCCCGGATCGCGCCGCTAGCTTGCGCAGGCGCAAAGGGCAAGCCGAATGCGCAACCGAACGCTTAGGCGTGCACGTTTTTGATGATCTCCGCGACGGTCGTGGGCCGAACGCCGCGCTGGCCGAGATACCCGCAGACCTGGCGAAACCAGTCGTATAGCGCATCGACATCGGCGTCGTTCTTTACATAGGGCGTGTAGCCGGGCGCGAGCGAGGGGCTGTGGAACGACAGCACGATGATCGGCAGGCCGTCGTCGACGGCGATGTCGACCCCGCGCAGCGCCTCTTCCACCGACACGCCTTCGGGCGTGAGCGCGATCCGCTCGAGCAGCGAGAGCTTCGATAGCAAGCCCGCCATCGGTTCGATTTTCGTCGCCAGCGGATAGAGCCTGTCGGCAGAACGTCGCAGCAAGCCCCAGAAAACAGACGTCACCGGCAATTCGAGCAGCTTGTGGTCTTCGCCGACCCACCATGGCTTGAGCGGATGAAGGCCGTAATCGGGACCCGCTCCCTTCGCATAATTGAATTTGGAACGGACCGAGGTGTCGATCGCGATCCCGGCCTGCGCGAGCATTTTTGCGGTCGAAGGTCCGGTGCCATACCGCCCGGCGCGATAAATCTGCGGGACTACGTTGAAGTTTGCCTCGATCGCGTCGCGCAGATTCAGGAATTTCTCACGCTCGAGATCCGGCGGCAGGTTGCCGGCATAGCTGTTGTAGGCGTTGACCTCTTCCTCGAACGGCGGATTGACCCAGGGGTGAAGCTGGATGCCGACTTCCGCGGTCCCGCGCGCGCAGGCACCGCCGATGATTTCTTGTGCCAGTTCTGATTGTGCAATGGGCCAGTCGACGAGATAGACCGGCGAAATACCCAGATTCTCGCAGAATTCCTGGAAGCGGGCGATGTGGCGCACATGATCGAGACCGTGCCTGGTGGCGCTGAATTCACTTTCCCAGTCGAACTCTTCCTCCGTATCGACCGTCAACAGGTAGCGCGGCGCGAAGCCCGGCTCGAATGCGGCGAAATTCCCGATTGGCGGCAGGCGTTGCATGGCCTGAGCTTTCCTTAAAGCGCCGCGTCAGGATGCTTCCGGTTGCGCGGCTCCATACGACCCGGTTTCGGGGCTAGGTTCGGCCTCGGCCACGGTCAAGGCTGGCAGGGTGAGGACCAGCCGGTCATCCACTCTTGCGAGCGATCCGCCCGCCGAACGGGCTTCGGCGCGGGCGAGCCGCAAGGCAAAGCCGCTGCCGAACGCTCCCGCGCTGAGACGACCGGCACTCGCCTGTTTGCGCGCCTCTGCGGCAAAGATGTCGTCTTTCCCGGCGAGCGCCTTGGGCAAGTGGCAATCGAGCGTGAGCTGGTCGTCGCGTTGGGTAAGCGCGACCTGCGCCTCTTCGCCGGGGGCAAGACTGGCAGCGAGCGCGGCCAGAAGGCGCCAGCTCATCGCCTCGGCCTCAGCGGTATCGATGGCGATGCGGCACCCGGTGGCGATGGCAGGTTTCAAGCCAGCATTGCGCGTGGCGAGAATCTCGCCGAGCTGCGCGATCTGTCCTGCGACGATGGTCGAGAGATCGGCATCGCCGACCTCGATCTCGCGCGCACCGGCCTCCAGCTTGGCCAATCGGTCGAGCTCGTCGAATCCGGCAAGGATGCGCGCGGCGTCGCCTGCAATCGTGGCGGCGAGCGCGCGGTATTCGTTGGGGGTGGGGCCGAAGAGCTGCTGCTGGATGACTTCGGCAAAGCCCTGGATGGCGTTCACCGGCGTGCGAAGCTCGTGGAGCAATTGGCGAATGCGGTCGCTTTCCTCGGCCTCGGGATCGGGCTGGTTGGGCTCCGCCCGCCGCAGCCTTCCGGCGTAACCGGTGAAACGCCCCCCGATTGGATCGAAGCGCGGTGCAGCATCGAGATACCATTCGCCGGCAATCGCGGGCGCGCCGTCGAGCGAGATCGGTACGGTCGACAGGAGCGCATGGCGCCGCATCGCGATCCGGTCGGCATCGCACAGCACGTCGGGCAATTTGAGGTAACGCAGCATGGCCGAGACATCGTTGTCCGCCCAGTCGATCCGGCCTTCACCGTCGGTGGTGAAGGTGACGCTGTCTTCGAGCGGCGCGCGCTCGGCGTCCTGCAGCTCGACGAATGGCAAGGGTGGATCGAGCTGGCTCGGACTGGCCTCCTCCAGCCTGGCCTTGGCCTCGTTGCGGTTTTTCTGGAACGCTTCGATCCGTTCGACCAAAGCGGCGATGGGGGTAGGCTCGTCCGCCCGCTGTACCGATTCCGGCCGGTCGGCATCCTGATCGGGGCCGGCATCGTTGGCGGGGACTGGCGTTGCAGGCTCCTTAACCTCGGGGAAATCTTCTGTCAGTTCGTCTTCGTCGACCGCGTCTTCGTTCGACAATACCAGCGGCTCGCTCTGTTGCGGCAGCGGCAGCGCACGGTCGCGGATGCCCAGGCGATCGAGAATGCGCTCGGCCCTTGCGGGCAAGTCGCGCCGCAAGCGCAGGAATCCCCGCGCGCGCACCGGCAGGCGGGGGATCAGCGCTTCCCAATCGTCCTCGTCCAGTTGCGCGCGCTGTAGGGCCGCCGCAGCCACGGCAGGCTCGTCCTCGGCGAAATGCGCGGCCAGCTCGGCATTTTCGAAGCGCCACGAAGGCTCGGCGATCATACGCGCCCGATCCGCAGCCGGGATGGTCTCCCCCAGCGCGCCCAGCCTCAACCAGGCAGCCGCCAGCAGCTTCTCGTCGCGACCGTGTCGCGCGCGCCCGAGCAGATCGAGCAACTGACGGAACTGCGTCCGCGCCGCGCGTTCGCCGCTTGCGCGGTGGCGCAATACTGTGGCGAGGCGATCGTCGAAATGCATGGGTGCGCGGGCGCTCCAGGGGAATCGTGTGCAGCCGCACAATGCGGCAGCTGGCGCTGCACTAACAGTTTACGAGAGGTTAAGTGCCACAGCTTCGTGACGCGTTGCAAAGCGGGACAATTGCTGTCATGGACAATAATATTAGCCAGAACAGGTGCAGCCCTCTGTAATCGTTTCGCAATCGTGCGAGAGAGGGTGCAGACAAGGGGAACCGCGCAGATGGCCAATCTCGACGAAATCGACCGCCGATTGCTCGCAGAACTGCAGTCCGAAGGTCGCATCACCAACGTCGAGCTTGCCCAACGTGTCGGTCTCACCGCGCCGCCGTGTCTGCGCCGTGTCCGCGCGCTGGAGGAATCGGGGGTCATCCGTGGCTATCATGCCGAGCTGGAGCCTTCGAAGCTCGGTTTCGCGATCACCGTTTTCGCCATGGTCAGCCTCAAGAGCCAAGCCGAGGACGCGCTGCGCGAATTCGAAGAGCACATGCGCGACCTGCCCGAAGTGCGCGAAGTGCACATGCTCAATGGCGAGATCGATTTCATCCTCAAGATCGTCAGCGAAGACCTGCAGAGCTTCCAGGAATTCCTGACCAGCAAGCTGACGCCCGCACCCAATGTGGCGAGCGTGAAGACCAGCCTGACGATCCGCACCGCCAAGCATGAACCGGGCGTGCCGCTGGGGTGAGTGACGGTTTCATATGACAAAAAGTAATATTGTCCATAATGAGCAGACTAAGCTGGTCGCAAGCATCGTACAAACGCTTGCCACAGCCTTGTTCATCGGTGCGGCAGGGATCTATTGGACTGAGGGCTGGGTGGAAAATGTGCTCTGGTTCAGCTTGGGTTCTGTGGTGATGTGGATTATATCCTATGCCATGTTGTTAATGCTGCGAGGATCCTGACATGTCTATTGAAGGGGCCATTCCTGCGATCGCCGGTGTTGCAGTGTCACTTGCCGGATTGCTTGTGACTTTTTTGAACACCCGGAAATATGATGCCGAGGTTGCCCAGGCAAAACAGGACATTCACAAAAACCTGCATGATATCGATGTCGTTGTCGAAGTGGACGACATAAGAAGAGCTTTGAGTTCAAAAGGATTAAGCGAAGAGCAGGTGTCTGAACTTATCGGTGAAATTCGAACCAAAGACATCTCCGTTCAGGCTAAAGTTGCTGAAAGCTAAGCCTCCCGCGTCGCCAGCCACTCCTCCAGCCACTTGATACTGTAGTCGCCGTTGAGGACGTCGTCCTGCCGCAGCAATTCCTGGTGCAGCGGGATCGAGGTCTTGACGCCTTCTACCACCATCTCCTCCAGCGCCCTCCTCAGGCGCATGATGCAGCCCTCGCGGTTGCGGCCGTAGACGATCAGCTTGGCGATCATACTGTCGTAATAGGGCGGGATCGAATAGCCGGCGTAAAGCCCGGAATCGACGCGCACGTGCATGCCGCCCGCCGGGTGGTAATGGCTGACCTTGCCGGGTGACGGCGCGAAGGTGAACGGGTCTTCGGCATTGATGCGGCATTCGATCGCATGGCCGGTGAAGGCGATCTCTTCCTGATTGACCGAGAGCGGCTTGCCGTCGGCGATGCGGATCTGTTCGCGCACCAGGTCGACGCCGGTGATGGCCTCGGTCACAGGATGCTCGACCTGCAGGCGGGTGTTCATCTCGATGAAGTAGAACTCGCCGCCTTCCCACAGGAATTCGATCGTTCCCGCGCCGCGATAGGCCATCTTGCGCATGGCATCGGCGCAGATTTCGCCCATCCGGTGCCGCTCGGCGCTGTCGAGCACGGGGGAGGGCGCTTCCTCGAGGACTTTCTGGTGGCGGCGCTGCAGCGAACAGTCGCGCTCGCCCAGATGAATCGCGCTGCCATTGCCGTCGCCGAAGACCTGAAACTCGATATGGCGCGGATTGCCGAGATATTTCTCGATATAGACCGTCGCATCGCCGAAAGCGGCCTTGGCCTCGCTACCAGCCTGCTTCATCAGGCCCTCGAGCTTCTCCGCGCTGTCGCAGACCTTCATCCCGCGACCGCCGCCGCCCGAGGCGGCCTTAATGATTACCGGATAGCCGATTTCGGCGGCAATCTTGCGCGCTTCGTCATAGTCCGAAACTGCGCCCTCGCTGCCCGGCACAAGCGGCAGGCCAAGCTCACCCGCGGTCTGCTTGGCGGCGACCTTGTCGCCCATGGTGCGAATGTGTTCGGGCTTGGGGCCGATCCACTTGATATCGTGCGCTTCGACGATCTCCGCGAACTTGGCGTTTTCGGAGAGAAAGCCGTAGCCCGGGTGGATGGCGTCGCAACCTGAAACCTCGGCGGCGGAGATGATCGCGGCCTGGTTGAGATAGCTGTCGGTCGCGGGCGGAGGGCCGATGCACACCGCATGGTCCGCCAGTCGCACATGCATGGCATCGCTATCGGCGGTGGAGTGCACCGCCACCGTCTCGATGCCCATTTCGTGCGCCGCGCGGTGGATGCGCAGCGCGATCTCGCCGCGATTGGCGATAAGGATGCGTTGGATACCCATGGACGGTCCTTAAGCGATGACGACCAGCGGCTGGTCGAATTCGATCGGCTGCGCGTTCTCGACCAGGATCGCCTTGATCGTGCCACTCGTGTTGGCAGTGATCGGGTTCATTACCTTCATGGCTTCGACGATCAGCAGCGTGTCGCCTTCGCTGACGCTGTCGCCGACCTTGATGAAATTGTCCGCCCCGGGTTCGGGCGCGAGATAGCAGGTGCCGACCATCGGCGACTTGAGCGCATCGGCATGATCCTCGCCGCCTCCGGCGTCTGGGGTCGCAGGCGCAGCCGCGCTCGGTGCAGGAGCGGGGGCAGCAGCAGGAGCAGCCATCATCGGTGCCGGTGCAGCCGCAGCAACGCCACCGCGCGAGACCTTGATCTTGCGCTCGCCATCCTCGACTTCGATTTCGGTCAGGCCCGTCTCGCCCAGCAGTTCGGCGAGTTCGCGAACCAGCGCGGTGTCCACATCCATTCCGTTCCTGCGAGCGGAGCTACGCTTCGTGTCGGCCATATTTGTCCCTGTTATTGTCCCGAAGCCCAGCCGTATGCGCGGCTGAGCGTTCCGGCGCAAGGCTTGAATTGGGGCGATATTGTGGTGCGTTAGAGTGCCGCCGCCTTCTCCAGCGCCACCACATAGGACTGCGCGCCAAGCCCCTGAACCGTAGCGGCAGCGGCCATGCCGACATAGGAGATATGGCGGAAGTCTTCGCGGGTCTCCGGATCGGACAAATGCACCTCGATCACCGGCATCTCGATCGCCTTGATCGCATCGAGCAGGGCGATCGAGGTGTGCGTATAGGCCGCGGCATTGAGCAGGACAGCCTTCGCCCCACGCTCTCTGGCTTCATGCAGCCAGTCGACCAGCTGGCCTTCGTGGTTGCTCTGCCGAAATACGGTTTGCAGCCCCAGCGCACCTGCGGTTTCCGCACACATCGCTTCGATATCGTTGAGGCTCTGGCGACCGTAGATATCCGGCTCCCGCGTGCCGAGCAGGTTGAGGTTGGGGCCGTTGAGGATGAAGACAGTGTCCATGCGATCCGCTCTAACCGTTCAGGCTGGGGCCGGGAAGAGTGAATGCGGGCCGAGACATGGACCGCATGGACCACTGTCCAGGAGCGAAAAAGCGCCCCCTGCACGCCCCTACCTCTCGACGCCCTTCACCTTGCCCCACTGGCGCGCCGCGGTGTAGCCGAGATAGCCGGTGCCGAAGAGCGCATAAAGCGGTTCGGGCAGCCCGTTGAGATAGGCGTTGATCCCGGTGGCGATGGCCGTGGCGGAGGCGGGCGAGACCGCCGCGATGAGGCCCATTGGCAGCGCGAACAGCAGGATCACATACATGACGTAGAGAAAGCTCGGCCGGGCGCGGCTGGTCCAGGGATCGGGCGATTGCGCCTCGGCGACGATGGCGGAAAGGCGTGCTTCGATAGCTTTCAACTCCTGCGTGCCTTCGAGTTCGAGCAATTGCAGCTTGGCCTGCGCGCGGGCCTGCTTGTCGGGAATGACCTTGTCGATGATCGAGGCGACCGGACCGATGAGGGATTCGAGAATGGCCATGGCAGAAGGTCCTTTAGGGTTGGTGGGACTCGCTCAACTATCCAAATAGGTTCGTGTAGGAAAACGATTGTGCCGACTTACGCCGCTCGGCTATCGCGTGCGGAACAAAGTTTCAGGAGGAATGCATGGCCGGTATCTGGTTCGATGAAATGGAAGTGGGGCAGGTGATCCAGCACCCGATCCGCCGCACGGTGACCGAGACGGACAATGTCATGTTCACCTGCATGACGCACAACCCGGCCCAGCTGCATCTCGACGAAGAATATATGAAAGGCACCGATTACGGGACCCGCATCGTCAATTCGTGCTTCACGCTGACATTGATGGTGGGAATTTCGGTGAACGACACTACGCTGGGGACGGCGGTCGCGAACCTCGGCTGGGACGAAGTACGCTTTCCGGCGCCGGTGTTTCATGGCGATACGCTGCGGATCGAGACGGAGATCGTCGGTCTGCGCGAGAGCAAGTCGCGGCCGAACGCGGGGATCGTGACGTTTGAACACCGGGCCTATAACCAGAAGGACGAGGTTGTGGCGACGTGCAAGCGTTCTGGGTTGCAGTTGAAGCGGCCGGTGGAGGGGTAGAGTGCGCCTCTCGATCTTCGAGGGTGCAACGCTGATCGGTACCGCTGAGGTGATGCATCTCGATCCGCCAATGGGCGTCGCAATGGCGAGTTTCGAACCCACCGAATTCTATGTCGAAGCACGCAAATTGCATCAACGGTGACTACGTCGGCGATCGAAGCGAGTTGCTCAACATGCTCATGGACGACGGTCGAGTGCTGAGATGCCAAGCTATTTCGATTCAGGACTGGCCCGATCTAAATGAGCGTGAGGTCCACTTGCTTGGCGTCGTTGAACCGAGCTTTGAGGCCTTGTTCAGCGAGCACCCTGACTACCTTGCCTACTGGGCGAAAAAGTGACCAAACAAAAGCCCGTCATCCCAGCGAAAGCTGGGATCTCTTTCAGCACAGTGCTAGCTCAATGAGATGGGTGGCTGGGTCTACATCATGACCAACAAGCGCGACGGCGTTCTTTACGTCGGAGTGACAGCTGATATCGCTGCCCGGGTCACTCAACATCGTTCAGGCGAGGGCGCAGCGTTTTGTCGGCGATATGGTTTGAAACGTTTGGTCTATGCTGAGCCACATGATGACATCCGAGACGCCATTGCTCGCGAGAAGGCGATGAAGGCCTGGAAGCGTGAGTGGAAGGTTGAGCTAATCGAGAAAGCCAATGCGGAGTGGAGTGACCTTTACGGTACTCTCGTTTGATTGAGAGAGATCCCAGCTTTCGCTGGGATGACGGTCGCGGCTAAATCCGCCCAGCCGCCCGTAACAACCCCTTCGCTCTATCCAGATGCGGCCGGTCCAGCATCTTGCCGTTATGCCCGATCGTCCCCGCGCCGGGGTTGGCGGCGAAGATATCGACGATCTCTTGCGCGGCGGCGAGTTCTTCCTCGCTCGGCGTGAAGACGCGGTTGATGACCTCGACCTGCGCCGGGTGGATCGCCAGCATGCCGGTGTAGCCCTGCCGCTTCACGTCGCGGGCGCGCGCTTCGAGGCCGTCGAGATCGCGGAAGTCGGCGTGGATGGTTTCGACCGGTTGCACCCCGGCATGGCGCGCGCCCAGTAGGCACAGGCTGCGGGCGAGGATATATGGGTGATCGTAGGTACCGTCCGGCCCGCGATTGTCGCTCGCCCCGAGCGCATCGGACAGGTCCTCCGCGCCCCAGGTCAGCCCCGCCAGCCGCGGCGCGCCGGAATAGTCGCCGCAATGGAACACAGCACCTGCCGTTTCGGTCGCGAGCACCAGCACCGGGGTAGTGCCGAGCGCGATGCCGTTGGCGGCTTCCAGCGCGGTGAGAAAATCGTCCAGCCGCTCGAGGTCGCCGCGCCCGCGTGACTTGGGCAGCAGCAGGCCACCGGGCCGCGCGGGCATGATTGCGGCCAAGTCCTGCGCCGCCATGTCGGTGTCGAGCGGGTTGATCCGCACCCACAGCCGCCTGCGCGCGTCGTCGTCCCCGCGCGCGATCCGGTCATGGACCAGGGTGCGCGCTTCGGGCTTGGCCTCGGGCGCAACCGCGTCTTCCAGGTCGAAGATGGCGATATCGGCCTCGCTCGCGGCGGCCTTGTCCATCTTCTTTTCGCTGTCGCCGGGGGCGAACAACCATGAACGGGCGGAGGTGACGTGCGGTTGGTGATCGGTCATGCGCGCCAGCGTTAGCGCGGCAGGGCCGACATGCAAATATCCGCTACTTCTTTGCCGACAGCAGGCGGAAGCCCCAGGCCGGGAGGGTGACGGTGTCGCCTTCGGCCAGGGTCGCCTCGCCCTCCTCGCGGAATGCCGTGTAGGTGCCCGCTGCGATCCCGTCGCTCAGCGTCGCGTTCACCGGCCGTGTGCTCATATTGAACAGGCCGACGACCTTGTTGCCGTCCTGCTCGCGCACCCAGCCGAACAGCTGCTCGGGCGCGCTGTTTTCGACCCTGTGCATCCGCGCCCCCCATTTGCCGTTGTGCAGCGCCGGATTGGCATCGCGGAAGGCGATCAGGTCCTTGAGCAGGTCACCATAGGTACAGTCAGGGTTCTGGTCCCAGTCGATCGGGTCGCGCTCGAAGAATTCCAGCCGCTTGGCGTTGCAGGCTTCCATGCCGTTATGGATCAGCGGCAGGCCTTCGCCGGTGAAACTGAGCGCGGTCATGATCTGCAGCGCGTCGCCGTAGTTTTCGTACAGCGTGCCTTCCCACGCGTTGGCATCGTGGTTCTCGATATAGGTCATGCGCATGGCCTCGCGCGGCCACAGGCTCTCGTTCTCGGCATAGTAGCCGTAGAAGCTGGTGGCGTTGCCATCGCCCTTGGCAACGCGCTTGGTGGTGTTGTGCCAGTCCCATGCATAAGTCGCATCGAACGCGGCGCGGTGCCATGCGCTTTGCTGGACTTCGCCGAGCATGAAAACCGGGCGGATGGCATCGAGCCTTGCGCGCATGGTCTCCCAGAAATCGACCGGGACATAGCCCGCGACATCGGCGCGGAAACCGTCGATCCCGTAATCCCGGACCCACATCTCCATCGCCCTGCCGACATGTTCGCGCACGCCGGGCTTGGACCAGTCGAGATCGATGATGTCGGACCAGTCCCACCAAGGCGTAGGGCGGAAATCGCCGTCCCAGGTCTTCTCGTACCAGTCGGGGTGTTCCTCGGCGAGCGGGTGGTCCCAGGCGGTGTGGTTGGCGACGAGGTCGAGGATGACCTTGAAGCCTTGCTCGTGCGCCGCATCGACGAAGGTGCGAAACTCTTCCTCGGTCCCGAATTCGGGGTTCACCCCGTAATAGTCCTTGACCGAGTAGGGGCTGCCCAGCGTGCCCTTGCGGTTGACCTCGCCGATCGGATGGATCGGCATCAGCCACAATATGTCGACGCCGAGTTCCTTCAGACGCGGCAGCTCTTCCTGCGCTGCGGCGAAGGTGCCTTCCGGCGTGAAGTGGCGCGTGTTGATCTGGTAGAGAACCGCATCTTTCGACCATTCGGGATTGGTCAGCTCGACATATTGTTGCGGCTCCCACGCATTCGCTTCCGGCTCGTACACGCCCTCGGTCATCGCGAAAGCCGCTCCGCCGACAAGCAGCGCAGCGAGGGCGGGAAGGGCGTATTTACGCATCGGCAGTCTCCGGTGAAGTGGAGGGAAGGGCCGCCTGCACCCGCAGCATCGCGGCAGCGGCGATCAGCCAGCTCGCGGCGGCGAACAGCATCGTCCAGATCGGTTCGCCCGGGAAAAAGGCCTGCATGATCGAGCCCATCACCGTCGCCACCAGCAGTTGCGGGACGACGATAAAGACGTTGAACAGGCCCATGAAAATGCCGAGCTTCTGTTGCGGCAGGTTCGAGGCAAGAATGGCGTAAGGCATGGCGAGGATGCTTGCCCAGGCGATGCCGATGCCGACTTCGGCCACCAGCAACGCATTGGCGTCTCGCACGAAGAAGAACATCAGGAAGCCAAGCGCGCCAAGCGTCAGGCAGATGGAATGCGTCTTCACCTGCCCGAAGGTCCGGCTGAGCCACGGCAGCAGCGCGAGCGCGGCGATCGCCGCCACGCCGTTATAGACCGTGAAGAGCACGTTCACCCAGTTCGCGCCGTCGTTATAGGCGGTGGTGGTCGTGTCGGTGCTGCCGAAAACATATTGCGTGACGACCGGCGTGGTATTGATCCACATGATGAACAGCGCCGACCAGCTGAAGAATTGGACTAGCGCCAGCCGCTTCATCACTTCGGGCATGCCGGAAAAATCGCCGACGATGCTGGAGAGCATGTTAGCCCGCTGGCCGCTCTTGGCCATGGAAATCGCGAAGGCCGACAGGAGGCCGTACACCGCGAGCAGCGCGCCCAGCAGCAGGACCTCCTTCTCCAGCCCGAGCGCGTCGACCGACAGGATGACGACTAGGCCGAACCCCATCCAGACGACGCTCGAGAGATAGCTCTTCGCCGCCAGCGCCCTGATAGGCTGCTGGCTTTCTTGGGCGGGCGGTCCGTCGAAGGCGGCCATTTCCTCCGGCGAATATTCCTTCGTTGTGACGACCGTCCACAACACCGCTGCAAACAGCGCGAAGGCTCCGAACCAGAAGCTCCATTTTACCGTGTCGGGAATGCCGCCATCGGCGGCGACGTTGCTGACGCCCCATTGTTCGAGGAAGAAGGGGAAGATCGAACCGACAACCGCGCCTGTGCCGATGAAAGCGGTCTGCACCGCGTAGCCTGCGCTGTGCTGGTCGGTCCCCAACATGTCGCCGACAAAGGCGCGGAAAGGCTCCATCGACACGTTGAGCGAGGCATCGAGCACCCACAGCATCGCAGCGGCGAACACCAGCGGCGCGGCGATCAGCGGGGCGAGCGGCATGACGAACAGCGACAATGCCGCGAAAATCGCTCCGACCAGGAAATAGGGGCGGCGACGGCCGAGCCGGTTCCAGGTCTTGTCCGACAGATGCCCGATGATCGGCTGGACGATCAGCCCGGTCAGCGGCGCGGCGACCCATAGCGCGGGCAGGTCGTCCATGCTGGCACCGAGCGTCTGGAAGACCCGGCTCATATTGGAATTCTGCAGCGCGAAGCCGATCTGGATGCCGAAAAAGCCGAAGCTTATGTTCCACAGGCCCCAGAAGCTCTGACGCGGTTTGAGGCGCGGTTGCGCCGTCGATGTAGCCATTCTCTCTCCCCGGCACGGCGCGTCTCATGCGCGCTCGCGTAAATCCATCCTTGCATCGCTGGCACGGTGCGCGGCACCGGGCAAGACGCATACGAATGTGATGCCGGGTGCGCGCTGGCTCAGTCGCCGGTGCTTGCGCGCTTCACCAGTGTCGTCGGCAGGGTGCGCGATGTCGCGTCCGCCCCGTCGATCTGTTCGACCAGCGATGCCAGCAAGGCTTCCCCCGCACCGCGCATGTCCTGCATCACCGTGGTAAGCGGCGGCGCTGTGAGCGCTGCGGCAGGGATATTGTCGAAACCGATCACCGCGACATCGCCGGGCACCGATTTTCCCGCCTCCGCCAGCGCGCGCAATGCGCCGGTGGCGATGAGGTCGCTTGCAGCGAAGAGGCCGTCGAAGGTTCGGTTTGCATCGAGCAAAGACCTGGCAGCGGCGTACCCTTCCTCCTCACTTGTCAGGGCATCGGCTTGCAATGTGTCATCGACGTCCAGGCCGGCCGCCTCCAGCGCGGCGCCTAATCCTGCATAGCGGTCGGCGAACTCGGGATAGTGCTCGTCGGCCTGGCCCAGGAAGGCGACGCGCTTGCAGCCGATCTCGACCAGGTGCTCGCCCGCCGTGCGGCCCGCGCCGAAATTGTCCGAACCGATCGTCGCACCGATATTGTCGTCGCGCACACTTCCCCAGCGTACGAAATGCGTGCCCTGCCGCGCCAGTTGCTGCAGCCGCTCTTCGTAGAGCGTATAATCGCCATAGCCGAGCAGGATCAGCCCGTCGGCCCGGTGGCTGTCCTGGTACTGCGTGTGCCAGTCGTTCTCCATCTGCTGGAACGAGATCAGCAGGTCGAGCCCGCGCTTCGAGGCGGCGCGGGTGATCGAGCCGAGCATCGCCAGGAAAAACGGATTGATCATGCTTTCATCGGGCGTTGGGTCCTCGAAGAAGAGCAGGGCGATCGTGTTGGAGCGCTGCGTGCGCAGCGAGCTCGCATTCTTGTCGACCGTGTATTTAAGCTCGCGCGCGATCTTCTCGATCTTCTGCCGGGTCGCGTCGCTGACGGATTTGTCGCCGCGCAAGGCTCGGCTCACGGTCGGCTGCGAGACCCCCGCAAGATATGCGATATCGAAACTGGTCGGCTTGCCCGTTGGCGCGCGGCCCATTCATTCTCTCCGCATGGGAGCCTAGCCGATTTTACGGCAAAGTAGCTAGCCCTTTGGCCTGCGACATGCATGGCGAGTCGGTTTGCGGCTCTTGTTGCAGAACGGTGACACAGCCCCATGCTGCACCGCACAAACATACGTATACGATCTATGCATACAAATTCTTTGGTGTCTTAATCGGTACCACAAGACGTGCGGGGTCGCGCGTCTGTCGCATGAATAAGCCTTTCGGGATTGCCGCTCCAAGGTGGGTGGAACAGGGAGAGTATCAACGTGATTGATCGTAAGTATCTTACCGCTGGCATCAGCGGCATGGCCATGGCGCTCACGCTCGCGCCGCAAGCCGCTTTCGCGCAGGACACCGATGCCGAGGAGCAGGCCAGCGCGCCGGACGAAGACGAAAACATGATCATCGTCTCCGGCTTCCGCGAGTCGCTGGAAAGCTCGGTCGCCGAGAAGCGCTTTAGCGATCAGATCCTTGAATCGGTCACGGCCGAAGACATCGGCAAGCTACCCGACGATTCCATCGGTGAATCCATCGCGCGCCTGCCGGGTGTCACGTCGCAGCGCCTCAACGGCCGCGCCAACGTCATCGCCATCCGCGGCCTCGGCCCCGACTTCTCGCAGACGCTTCTCAACGGGCGCGAGCAGACCTCGACCGGTGACAACCGCGCGGTCGAATTCGACCAGTATCCTTCCGAAGTCGTCAATCAGGTGGTCGTTTACAAAACACCGACCGCTTCGCTGGTCGGGCAGGGTCTCGTCGGTACGATCGACGTCCGAACCATCCGTCCGCTCGAAGCGGGCGAGCAGATCCTCGCTATCGGGGCCAAGGGTTCCTACGCCGATCTCGGTGCGCTCAACGCCGGATCGAAGGAATTCGGCTACCGTGTCAACGCGACCTTCGTCGACCAGTTTGCCGACGACACCATGGGCGTCGCGATCTCGGCGGCCTATACAGACGAGCCCTATCAGCTGCAGGAATTCAACGCCTGGGGTTATGCCGGCGACGGCAGCGCGGCCAACCCGTTCGTGATTGGCGGTTCGAAAAGCTTCGTCACATCGACCCAGCTCAAACGCTTCGGTGTCACCGGCACCTTCCAGGCCGAACTGACGCCGACGCTGATGCTGACCGCCGACGGTTTCTATTCGAACTTCGACGACGATTCGATCAAGCGCGGTATTGAGCTGCCGCTGGGCTTCGGCGCCTTCGGCACCACCTTCGATCCCAGCACCGCCACGACGACGACGACCGAATTCGGCGAATTCGCAACCTCGGGTACTTTCGAGAATGTCGAAGGCGTGGTCCGCAACGACATCTTCCAGCGCAAGGCCGACCAGTATTCGGGCGGCCTCAACCTCGCCTATGAAGGCGACGACGGCTGGAGCGCGTTCTTCGACTTCGGCTACTCGCGCACCGATCGCAACGAGCTGAGCATCGAGAGCTACTCGGGCACGGGTTACAATGCCGGCGTCGGCGCGACCGATACGATCGGCTTCATGTCCGATACCACCGGCACCAGTTTCTCGCCGACACTCAACTACAGCGATCCGAACCTGATCCGCCTGACCGACCCGCTCGGCTGGGGCGGCAGCCGCATCCAGGCCGGTTACTTCAACGACCGCATCATCGAAGACGAGCTGCGGCAGTACCGCGTCGGCGTGGCGAAGGAGCTCGACGGCTTCTTCTCCAAGCTGCACCTCGGCTTGTCCTACACCAACCGCGACAAGAGCCTGACGCCGGACGAGTTCTTCGTCATCCCGGCCGGTGGCGCGACCGAAGTTCCGATCCCGTCGAACCTGCTGCTTCGCTCGACCGACCTCGGCTATCTCGGCCTCGGTCCGATCGTCAGCTACGATGCGCGCGAAGTGATCGCTTCTGGAGTTCTGGTACTCGACCGCAACACGTCGAACGATATCCCGGCCAAGGCCTATCGCATCAGCGAAGACCTGATGACGCTCTATGCGCAGCTGGATATCGATCAGGAGCTCGGTGCCGGCGTGCTGACCGGGAACATCGGCGTGCAGGCGATCAACACCAGCCAGCAATCCTCCGGCATCGCCTTCCCTGGCGGCGTGCAGACGCCGATCTCGCTGGGCGACGATTTCTGGGATGTTCTCCCGAGCGCCAACCTCTCGGTACGCTTGGACAGCGGCTGGGTGTTCCGTCTGGCGGCATCGCGCCAGATCCAGCGCCCGCAACTCGACGACCTGCGGGCCGCGATCGGCTACGGCGTGGTGACCACCATCGACGGGCAGAGCCCGACAGGTCAGTATCCTTATATCAATGGTGGCGGCGGCAACCCGTTGCTGCGCCCCTATCGCGCCAATGCCGTCGACTTCAACGTCGAGAAGTACTTCGCCAACGGTGCCGGCGTGATCGCGCTGCAACTGTTCTACAAGGACCTCGTCAGCTACATCGACGGTGCCAACACCGTGTTCGACTATGCCGGCCTGCCGCTTCCGGCGGGTCCCACTCCGGCCACGACCATCGGTATCCTCAATTCCGAGGTGAACACCGGCGGCGGCGACTTCTACGGCGCGGAACTTTCGGCGACGATCCCGTTCGATGCCATCATCCCGGCGCTTGAAGGCTTTGGCGCCACCGGCGGCGTCGGCTGGACCGAAACCAAGGTCGAGGATGCCAATGGCAATGTCGATGTCATTCCGGGCTATTCGGAATGGGTCGCCAACGGCACGCTGTATTTCGAGAAGGGCGGCTTCAACGCCCGCGGCAGCGTTCGCTACCGGTCGGAATTCCTGGCCGATTTCACCGGCTTCGGCGGCAACATCACGCGCCGCCTGGCCCGTGCCGAAACCATCGTCGATGCGCAGATCGGCTACGACTTCGAAAGCGGACCGCTGGAAGGTCTGTCGATCTATCTGCAGGGCCAGAACCTGACGAACCAGCCCTTCGTGTCGCAGTTCGACGTGCCGGTCCGCGAAGCGGTGATCGACAACCAGGAATACGGTCGTCGTTTCCTGGCAGGCTTCACTTACCGCTTCCGGTAAGGGTCGCAATGGCGGCGGGAGTGGACGGCATGCCGACCTGCTCCCGCCCTCTTGCACAAACTGATACTGTCGCCGGGCCGACACGGATGTCGGCGCAGACCGACGGTGGCCGACCATGAACCCGACCGATCTTCCTCCAATCGTTATTGCCGGTGGCGGGACCGCCGGATGGATGGCAGCGGCCACGCTCGGTCGTTTCGCGGGCCGCAAGGTGCTCCTCGTCGAATCCGAGGCTATCGGTACGGTCGGGGTGGGCGAGGCCACCATTCCCCAGATTCGCCTGTTCAACGCTGCACTGGGGCTGGATGAAGCGGAGTTCCTGCGCGAGACGCAGGGGACCTTCAAGCTGGCAATCGAGTTTGCCGGCTGGGGCGGCGAGGGGGAGCGCTATCTCCACGCCTTCGGCACGGTCGGTCACGGCGCGGGCGTACTGCCGTTCCAGCACTACTGGTTGCGCGCCCGGCAGGCGGGCAAGGCCGGGCCACTCAGCGACTATGCGCTCAACGATGTCGCTTCGCGTGCCGGCAAGATGCAGATGTGGCAGGCCGAGCCGGGCAAGCCGGTGCCGGACATGCCGTGGGCCTATCATTTCGACGCGGGGCTCTATGCCGCCTATCTGCGTCGCTATGCCGAGGCGCATGGCGTCGAGCGGGTCGAGGGCACAATCGCTTCTGTCGAGCGCGATGGCGAGAGCGGCGATATTGCAGCGCTGGTGCTCGATGGAGAACGCCGGATCGAAGGCGGGGTCTTCGTCGATTGTACCGGCTTCCGTTCGCTGTTGCTGGGCGGGGCATTGGGCGTTGAATTCATGGATTGGACGCAGTGGCTCCCCTGCGACCGCGCGGTTGCCGTGCCTTGCGAAACCAAGGGTGAGTTTACGCCCTACACCCGCTCCACGGCCCGCAAGGCCGGATGGCAGTGGCGCATCCCGCTGCAACATAGGATCGGCAATGGGCATGTCTTCTGCTCGGACTTTATGGGCGAGGACGAGGCCACCAAAACCCTGCTCGCCAATCTGGATGGAGCGCCGACCGCCGACCCGCGCGTGCTGAAATTTACGACTGGTATGAGGGCGCAGCAATGGTCGCATAACTGCATGGCGCTGGGTCTGGCGGGTGGCTTCATGGAGCCGCTCGAGTCCACCTCGATCCATCTGATCCAGGCCTCGATCGCGCGGCTGTTGCAGATGTTACCCGGTGCCGAGGTGGCACCGGCTATGCGCGCGGAATTCAACCGCCAGGCGGAATTCGAATGGACCCGCATCCGCGATTTTCTCATCCTGCACTACTGGGCCAACGGGCGCGAAGGCGAACCCTTCTGGGATCGCTGCCGCGCCATGGACGTGCCTGACACCCTCTCCACAAAAGTCGAGACCTTCCGCGCCAGCGGCTTCGTCCATCGCGAGCATGAAGAGCTCTTCACCGAGCCCGGCTGGCTGCAAGTGCTGATCGGCCAAGGGGTTGTACCGGAAAACTACAACCCTATCGCAGATGCCATGCCCGAAGTGGAGCTCACAGCCATGCTCGCGCGCATTGCCGAGACCAACCAGCGGCTGGTCGCTGCCATGCCCGATCATGCGCCTTTCCTGCGCGCGCATATCGACCCGCGAAAGCAGGCCCCCACACAGCAGAGGATTCCCGCCTGATGCGTATCGCCCTAGCAGCTTTAGCCTTGGCGCTCGCCGCCAGCACCACTTCGCCAACGCTCGCGCAGGAACCCTCCGCCGAAACGCTCGCCAGCGTCCGCGATCGTGCGCCGACCGATGAAGTGATCTACTTCGTCCTGCCAGATCGCTTCGCCAATGGCGATGCCTCGAACGACTTGGGCGGCTACGAAGCGGACCGGCTCAAGAGCGGTTACGACCCGACCCACAAGGGCTTCTATCATGGCGGCGATCTCAAAGGCCTGACCGAAAAGCTCGACTATATCCAGGGCATGGGCGTGACCGCGATCTGGTTCGCACCGATCTTCAAGAACAAGCCGGTGCAGGGCGATTTCTCCAAGCCTGAAACCGTCAGCGCGGGCTACCACGGATACTGGGTCACCGACTTCACGCAAATCGATCCGCATTTCGGTACCAATGCCGAGTTCGAGGCCTTCGTCGACGCCGCCCATGCACGCGGGATGAAGGTCTATATGGACATCATCACCAACCACACCGCCGACGTGATCAATTATGCGGAGGGCGAATACGCCTATCGCAGCAAGGGGGCTTACCCGTATTCGACCCGCTACGGGCCGGACGGCGAGCGGATAAATCCGGGCTTCAACGGCGACCAGGATTCGAGTGAGGCCAATTGGGCCAGACTGGTGAACCCGGATTACGCCTATTCACCGGTCGTTTCCGAGGCGGAGAGGGACATCAAGGTCCCGATCTGGCTCAACGATCCGATCTATTACCACAATCGCGGTGACAGCGAGTGGTGGGGCGAGAGCGCGCTCTATGGCGATTTCGCCGGGCTCGACGATCTCTTCACCGAGCACCCGCGAGTGGTCGAGGGCATGATCGAGATCTTCGGCAGCTGGATCGACCGCTTCGGCATCGACGGCTTTCGCATCGATACCGTCAAGCATGTAAACCCCCAATTCTGGCAGGCTTTCGTGCCCGCCATGCTCGAACGCGCGGAAGCTGCGGGCATTCCCAATTTCCATATCTTCGGCGAAGTCTATTGGGCCGGGCCGCAACCGGGCGGGCTGCATCAATATACGATCCGTGACCGGATGCCGGCGGTGCTGGATTTCACCTTCCAGGCGGCGGTACAGGAAGTGGTCGCGAAAAGCGCCAGCCCCGAAGTGCTCTATGAAATGCTGCGCGGCGATATCCTCTACGCGCAAGGTGAAGAGACCGCGCTGCAGAACCCGACCTTCCTCGGCAACCACGATATGGGCCGCTTTTCGATGTTCGTGAAACAGGCCAATCCGGATGCCGACAACGACGAGCTCCTCAAGCGCGTGATGCTCGGCAATGCCATGATGCTGACCCTGCGCGGCGTGCCGACGATCTATTACGGCGACGAGCAGGGCTTCGTGTCCGACGGCAACGACCAGCTGGCACGCGAGAACATGTTCCCGAGCCGGGTCGATGCCTACAACGACAACGACCTGCTCGGCACCGACGCAACGACCGCGGGCGACAATTACGATACGCAGCATCCGCTCTATCGCCTGATCAAGGGGTTGTCGGCGGTGCGCCTCGCCAATCCGGCGCTCAAGACCGGGCGGCACACGCTCGGCACCTTCGATCGCGAGCCGGGGCTGTTCTCGCTCACGCGCACCGATCCGGAGAGCGGCCAGCGCGTGCTGTTGGCCTTCAACACCAGCAGGGAAGAGATCACGCGCGATATCGAGATCGCTTACGACGTGACCGGTGTGCAGGCGCTGGTCGGACCTTGCGCCGCCGGGATCGCGGCGCCGGGCTCTGTCACGATGACGCTGCCTGCATTCGGCTATGCCGCGTGCGAGTTGACGGACGGGGAGGACGACTGAGGACCATGGCAACTGCCAGCAACCCCTCCGCCGAGGCGGCAGGCGCGCTGCCATGGTGGCGCGGCGCGACGATCTACCAGATTTATCCGCGCAGCTTCATGGATGCCAATGGCGACGGTGTCGGCGACCTGCCGGGCATCACCCAGCGGCTCGACCACGTCGCCTCGCTTGGCGTGGATGCGATCTGGATTTCGCCGTTCTTTAAATCGCCGATGAAGGACTTCGGCTACGACGTTTCCGACTATTGTGATGTCGATCCGCTGTTCGGCACGCTGCAGGATTTCGACGTGCTTATAGCCAAGGCGCACAGCCTCGGCCTGCGGGTGCTGATCGACCAGGTCTATTCGCACACCTCCGACGAGCATCCCTGGTTCGCGAAAAGCCGCTCCAGCAAGGAAAGCGACAAGGCGGACTGGTATGTCTGGGCCGATGCAAAGCCCGACGGGTCGCCGCCGAACAACTGGCAAAGCGTATTCGGCGGCCCGGCGTGGACATGGGACGCGCGCCGCGGCCAGTATTACCTGCACAATTTCCTCAGCAGTCAGCCCAACATCAACGGCCACAATCCGCGCGTGCAGGAAGCGCTGCTCGATGTCGCGCGCTTCTGGCTCGATCGCGGGGTCGACGGTTTCCGGATCGACGCGCTCAATTTCCTGATGTGCGATCCGGAATTGCGCGACAATCCGCCCGCACCGCCGAGCAACAAGCCGCGCACAAGGCCGTTCGATTTCCAGATCAAGCAACATAATATGTCGCATCCGGCGATCCCCGATTTCGTCGCCCGCATCCGCGAGGTGACCGATGGCTACGATGCGATCTTCACCGTGGCCGAAGTCGGCGGGGACGAAGCCGAAGGCGAGATGAAGGCGTTCACCGAAGGCGAAAAACATCTCAACTCCGCCTATGGCTTCAACTTCCTCTATGCCGATAAGCTGACGCCCGGCCTCGTTTGTGGTGCCTTGGCACAATGGCCCGACGAAGACGGTGTCGGCTGGCCGAGCTGGGCTTTCGAAAACCACGATGCGCCGCGCGCGCTCTCGCGCTGGTGCGCGCCCGAACACCGCGAGGCTTTTGCACGGCTCAAGATGGCGCTGCTGATGAGCCTGCGCGGCAATGCGATCCTCTATTACGGCGAGGAACTGGGGCTGACGCAGGTCGATATTCCCTTCGACCAGCTGCACGATCCCGAAGCGATCGCGAACTGGCCGCTGACGCTCTCCCGCGATGGTGCGCGCACGCCGATGCCGTGGGAAGCGACGCAAGAATGCGCGGGTTTCGGTTCCGACGATACGTGGCTGCCGGTCGGGGTCGAGAACTTCGGCAAGGCCGTGGACAGGCAGGACGGGGACGATCGGTCGCTGCTCGCCTTTACGCGGCGGATGATCGCGCTCCGCAAGGCCAATCCGGCGCTGCATCACGGTGCGGTGGAGAATTGCGGCCCGTACGGCAGCCTGCTCGACCTGACCCGCACCGCCGATGGCCAGCGGCTGCGTTGCCTGTTCAATCTCGGCCCCCAAACGCGCGAATTGACCGATGTCCCGGGCGTTGTCCTTCTCTCGGTCAATCAGGCTACCCCCGAAACCTTGCCGCCCTATGGCGCGCTGATCCTGGAGATCTGATCCGATGCGTTTGCTCCTTGCCGCCGCCTCTTCGCTGGCGCTCGCCACCCCGCTGACCGCAGCCGAAGTGTCGTCTCCCGATGGCCGGATCACTGTCGAAGTGGATGTCGATGGCGACGGCGTGCCGTTCTACCGCGTCGAGCGCGACGGCAAGGAACTGATCGCGGAAAGCGATTTGGGCTTCTTGTTCACCGATGAAGAACCGATGCGGCGCAATTTCGTCGTCACTGGCGAGAGCATGACCGGTTCGGAAAGCACGTGGGAGCAGCCGTGGGGCGAGCGGCGTTTCGTCCGCGATCGGCATAACGAGCTGTTCGTGACACTGCAGGAGACCCGCGAGACCTCGAACCGCGTGCTTTCAGTTCGCATGCGGGTGTTCGACGACGGGATTGGCTTCCGCTACGAATTCGCTGCCCCCGAAGAGGGCAGCACCACCAATATTGCCGACGAGCTCACCGAATTCGTGATCGCTGGCGAAGGCACGGCCTGGTGGATCAATGCCGGAGCGTTCAACCGCTACGAATATATCTACCAGGAAACGCCGATCACCGGTGTCTCGACCGCGCACACGCCGATGACGGTGCGGCTGGAGGACGGCACGCACCTGTCGTTCCACGAGGCTGCGCTGGTCGATTATTCGGGCATGTGGCTCAAGCGCATCGAAGGGCAGCGTTTCCGCGCGACGCTCGCGCCGTCGAGCCGCGGGGCCAAAGTGGTCCGCAAGGGTGCCTTCACCACGCCATGGCGCACGATCCGCATCAGTGACGATGCCGCAGGGCTGGTCGAGAGCGATCTCGAACTCAACCTCAACGAGCCCAACAAGCTGGGCGATGTCAGCTGGTTCACGCCCAACAAGTATATCGGCATCTGGTGGGGCATGATCTCCAACCGCTGGACCTGGGCACAAGGCCCGCGCCACGGCGCGACGACCGAGCGGGCCAAGGAGTATATCGACTTCGCCGCCGAGCACGGCTTTCGCGGCGTCCTCATCGAAGGATGGAATGTCGGCTGGGACGGTAATTGGTTCGGCAATGGCCGGGATTACAGCTTCACCGAAGCCTATCCCGATTTCAATTTCAAGGAAGTGACCGACTACGCACGCGAGATGGGCGTACACATCGTCGGCCATCATGAAACGGGTGGAAACATCAATGTTTACGAGGCGCAGCTGGCAGATGCGATGAAGCTTTACGGCGAGAGCGGCGTCGATGTGGTCAAGACCGGCTACGTCGCCGATGCCGGCGGGATCATCTCCTGCAACGCCGACATTTCCGATCCGTGCGAGCCCGATGGTGGTGAGGTCTTCGAATGGCATGATGGCCAGCGCATGGTGCAGCACCATCTACGCGTGCTGGAAGAAGCCGCCAAGAACCGCGTCGCGGTCAATCCGCACGAGCCGGTCAAGGCTACGGGCCTGCGCCGCACCTATCCAAACTGGGTCGCCCGCGAAGGCGCGCGGGGTCAGGAATACAACGCTTGGGGGCCATTCAACAACGGGCCCGAGCACGATCCGACACTGGTCTATACGCGGATGCTGTCCGGCCCGATGGATTACACGCCGGGCGTGCTGTCACTGAAGGGCGACAACGATGTGCCGATCGCCTCGACTTTGGCCAAGCAGCTTGGTCTCTATCTCGCGATCTATTCGCCGATCCAGATGGCGGCGGATTTCATCGAGAGCCTGGAGCAATATCCGCGCGAGCTGGAATTCATCAAGATGGTCCCGGCCGACTGGGCCGAGAGCAAGCTGATCGCTGGCGAAGTCGCCGATTACGCGATTTTTGCGCGCAAGGACCGGAATAGCGAGGATTGGTATGTCGGCGGCATCAACGATGCGACCGAGCGTACCCTGACCCTGGATTTCGACTTCCTCGAAGAAGGGCAAAGCTACACCGCGCGTGTCTGGAAGGACGGGCCCGAGGCGACCTACCTGACCGAAAAGCGCCACGATATCGCCTATGACACGCTGACCGTGCGCAAGGGCGACAGCTACACCGTTCGGTTGGCGCCGGGTGGCGGCCTGGCGATGCAGTTGAAGCCGAAAGACTAGGTTTGCCGTTGGCCCTCGATCCGATAGTCCCGCGAGAATGAGCGATAGCAAGGCGCCGAATGTCGTGGTTCTGGGCGGTGGCAGCGCGGGCTGGATCACCGCTTGCCTGTTACACCGGCAATGGTCGGAGAAGGGCGGTTCCGTCACCGTCGTCGAAAGCCCCGAGATCGGCATTATCGGCGTGGGTGAAGGCTCGACCCCGCAGCTCAAGGCATTCTTCGACCAGCTCGGCATCGCCGAGAGCGAATGGATGCCTGCCTGCAACGCCACCTACAAGCTCGGCATCCGCTTCAACGGCTGGAGCGAGCGGGCGGGTTTCGAGAGCTATTACCACCCGTTCCCCGGCCCGATCGACCTGCATAGCGAGCCGGGTTTTATCGGCAATTGCATGCTGGCGCGGCACCAGATCGACGTGGCGGCGCATCCGGACGACTGGTTTCTCGCGACGCATCTGAGCGAAGCGGGCAAGTCGCCGATCGCCGCGGAGAATTTCCCCTTCGCCCCGAGCTACGGGTACCACTTCGATGCCTATGCGCTGGGCGCCTTTCTTCGGGATTGGGCGGTGAAGCGCGGTGTGGTGCATCGCCCGCTCAAGGTGACCGCAGTCGAGCGGGCCGATGATGGCGATATCGCTGCACTGCTGTGCGAAGGCGGCGAGCGGATCGAAGGCGATCTCTTCGTCGATTGCTCGGGCTTCCGCGCGATGCTTGCGGAGCAGGAATTGGGCGCGACATTCCTACCCTTCGCCGAGAACCTGTTCAACGATAGCGCCGTCGTGCTGCCGACCGGGCATGGCGCGCCGTTCAAACCGCAGACCGAAGCGACCGCGATGAGGGCGGGCTGGCGCTGGTCGATCCCGCTCACGACGCGGGTTGGCAATGGCTATGTCTATTCTTCGAAATACATTTCCAACGAGGACGCCGAGGCGGAATTGCGCGGTGCGTTGGGCTTGGCGGGTGACGGGCCAGAAGCGCGCTTCCTCAAGATGAAAGTCGGGCGGCTGGAGAACAGCTGGACCCGCAATTGCTTGGCGGTGGGCCTCTCGCAAGGCTTCCTCGAACCGCTCGAAGCGACCGCGCTGCACATCGTCATCGTCACTGCGCTGGAATTCGCGCAAGCCTATGAGCAGGGCGGTTACGGCCCGCAGCATCGCGATGCCTTCAACGCCTCGATCGCCGCGAGGTATGAGGGCATTCGCGACTATATCGTCGCCCACTACCGCGTGAACCAGCGCAGCGACACGCAGTACTGGCGCGACAATGCGGCGAACGACCGGCTCTCCAATGGCCTCAAGACAATGATGACCGCCTGGTTCCGGCACCAGGACATCCACGCCGCCAATGACGAAGCCTATGGCGGCAAGCGTTATTATGCCAATGCCAGCTGGCATTGCCTCTTCGCAGGCTACGGCACTTTCCCGCCGCAGGAGCGCATGGAAGCAGTGCCCGAGGGAATCCGCCCCGCCGATCCGGCAGAAGCGCGCGCCATGCTGGAGGCGTGCGCGCAGAATTTTCCGTCCTACGATCCCATCGCTTCCTGACACATTGACCGGACCGGGTATTTGCGGCCATTGAGCGGCCACAACACACTCGGGTGGGGATATAGCGTGAGCAGGGATGAGCGGCGACTGACGTCCTTCGATGTCGCAGCGAAAGCGGGCGTGTCGCAATCGACCGTCTCGCGCGCGCTTTCCGGTTCCCCCACCATCACCGAAGCCACCCGTACTCGCGTGATCGAAGCCGCGCGCGAACTGGGCTATGTCGTCGACGAACGCGCCGCGCGGCTACGCAGCGGCAAGAGTAAGACCATCGCGGTCGTCGTCATCGGTCGGGCGGGGCAGGGCGCGGCTAGCGTCAACCCGTTCTACTACTCCTTGCTCGGCAGCGTCTGCACGGCGGCGGCGCAGCGGGGCTATCAGGCGCTTGTCTCGATCCAGTCCGAACCCGAGCACTTTTTCGGCCAGTTCATCGAGCGTGGTCAAGCCGATGCGGTGGTGGTGCTGGGCACCGCGACCAATCGCGAGGCCTGGCGCTATTTCGACGACTATCGCGAGACCCAGGCCAGAATGGCCTTCTGGGGCTCGCCCTTCGACGGGCCAGGTTACGTCCGCTCCGATAACAAGGCCGGGGCACGCCTCGCCGTCGAACGTCTGGTGCAGGGCGGTTACAAGCGGATCGGCTTCATCGGCGAAACCGACGGCGCGCAGCGGCAGTTCCGCGAACGATACGAGGGCTATTGCGAGACGCTGGAGGCCGCGGGCTTGCCGTGCTTCGACGCCGTCACCGCCAGTGGCGAGACGCGCGAGGCGCAAGGGGCGGGTGCGGTGAAGGCGTTGTTGGCGCAGAAAACCGGCTACGACGCTGTATTTTCCGCCTGCGATGCCATGGCGCTGGGTGCGCTCACCGCGCTGCGAGAGGCCGACAAATCCGTGCCCGGGGATTTCGGCGTGATCGGTTTCGACGGGCTTGGAGTCGGCGCGCATTCCTCACCCCCGCTGACCACGATCGAGCCGGACTTTGCCGAGGCCGGGCTCAACCTCGTCGAAGCGGCGCTGGGCGGGGCCGACGAGGACCGCGACCGGCGCGTTTCGGTCCATCTTGTCGAACGCGCCAGCGCGCGCTGAGCTTCTCCGTAGTCGAAAAAAAGGCCGCCCCGGAAAGAGCGGCCGCAGGTCTTGTGTTCTATTTTGCCGCTTAGAATTCGGCCGAGATCGAGAAGCTGAAGCTGCGCCCGACCTCGTATGTGTTGACCTCGATACGGTTGGCGCCGGACGAGATGAAATCGAAATTGTCGCGTCCGGTGATGTTGCGTGCTTCGGCCTTAAGTTCCAGCGGAACGCCCGCGACCGTAATCCCCTGCCGCACGACGAAGTCGAGCCTGAAGCCGGGATCTTCGACGATATCGGGCAAACCGCCCGCGCCGCGGCTGGTAACGCGCTCGCTGGCATAGGACATGATGAAGGTCGCCTGCTGCAGCTTGTCGAGATCCTCCATTCCCAGCTGCAGGTTGCCGATATGGTCCGACTGCCCGGTCAGCGGGCGCCCATCGAAGAAGAAGCCCGACGCGGGACGCGGGACCGAACCGACGCCGGGAGAAAAGATAAAGGTTTCGTCAGCCGCGTCCACCTTCAGCTCCGACTGGGTGTAGGTGTAGTTGGCGACGACGACCGCGCGCTTGCTTTCGAACCAGCCACCGAAGTCGATCAGGTCGTAATTCCATTGCAGCTCGACCTCGCCGCCAAACAGCGTCGCTTCGGGCGCATTGGCGAACTGGGTGATCTGGTCGTTGTCGGTAAAAGCCGAGAACGGCTCGATCGGATTGTCGATCTTCTTCCAGAAGCCCGCGATAGCCGCGCGGCTGCCCGAACCGAAATAGTATTCGGCGCGCAGTTCGGCATTGATCAGTTCGCTGTCCTGAAGCGCCGGGTTGCCGACAAAGGTGCGGTTGCTCTCGGGATCGGTGTAGGGCTGGAAGATCAGCTCGCGGAATTGCGGGCGAGCGATAGTCTTGGACGCACTCGCGCGGACTTGGAAGCCATTGCCGAAATCGTAGGTAATCGTGCCGGCGGGCAGAAAGTAGTCGTTGGCGATCTGCGTAACCGCATCGAGGTTCTGCTGGTTGGCAAAGACCTGCACCGGCGCGACCGACTGCGTCGCGTCTTCGTAGCGTACGCCGATATCGATGGTCAGGCCTTCGAGAGGGGTCAGGTTACCTTTGATGTAACCTGCCTTGGTCTCGAGATCGGCGGCAAAGACCGGGAAGACCTGCGAGGTTTCGAACAGGCCGACATCGAAAAATTCGATGATGGCATTGCCCAGCAGCAGGTCGGGACGCAGCGCGCCGACCCCGGCGGGGAAATCGGAGTCCGAATCGAACAGGAACTCGCGGAACGAGGAGGTTCGGCTGGTGTCGCTGTAAGCGCCGCCCACCGTGACCGACAGGATATCGGGGATGACCGGGTAGGTGACGTCGACGCCGCCGTACCACAGCTTCTCGGTCAGGTCCGAAAAGGCGATCGTGGCGAGGTCGCCGCGGATGCGGTTGAGCGGATTGACGAAGATTTCGCCCGTCGGATCGCCCGGATTGTTGGTGCGGACATACTGGAACTCGTACTCGTACGGGCTCTCGCGGTCGGTCTGGGCATAGCCGCCGCGCAGGTCGAATTCGAGCTCGCCGAATTCGAGTTCCGCGATCAGCTGGCTGTCGATCAGCTGGCGTTCGAACCAGCCGGTCTTCTGCTGCCGCTCGGTATCGCCGTCCTGGATGTTCTCGCCTTCGGAGATCACCGCCTGCTTGAGTACGTCGCGGATATAGACATTGGTCCAGCGGAACCGGTGTTTGCCTACCTCGAGTCCGAAACCGACGAGGCCGTTGGCGAGGATGCGGTTGTCGGTCACGAAATCGCGGAAATCGGTCCGCAGGTTGAGATCGAGGTCGTCCGGCGTCTGCGAGATGATGCTGCGAGTGCGGTAGCTGTTGCTGAGATTGAACGTCGCAATCGCGCCGAGACGGGCGTCCTCGATATCGACTGCGCCGCCCATCGTGATACCGCCGGAAAAATTCGGGCGCGTCTTTCCGATGCGCTGGACCACGTTGAGGTTCGGCTCGTTGAGTTGCACGGCGATGCGCTGCTGCTCGGCGAGCGTCAAGTCGGACAGCTGCGTATCGCCATTCAGGAAGCGCTGCAATTCGGGCGGCGGGTCGCGGCGGTCGGTGGTGAAGCCGAACTTGTCGAGGCGGGTGCCGTAATACTGGATCGAGTCCTCGAACGTCGTGATCGAATCGCCGCTGACGCCGAAATTGATCTTGACGAAGCCTTCGTCCGGCACGGCCTGCGTGGTGAGATTGATGACACCGCCGCCGAACTCGCCGGGGAAGTTGGCGGAATAGGTCTTCTGGACGAGGCTGGAGGCGATAATATCGGTCGGAAAGATATCGAGCGGTACGACGCGGCTGAGCGGGTTGGGGCTCGGTAGCGGCAGGCCGTTCAGCAGCGCGAGCGAGTAGCGATCGCCGAGGCCACGCACGAACACGCGCCCGTCGCCGTTATCGGAAAGGCCTGTGACGCGGCTGATGGCGCTGGCGATGTCGCCATCGCCGGTGCGGGCGATGTCTTCGGACGAAAGAACCGAGACCACCTGTGTCGAGCTGCGCGTAATATCGCGCGGGCCGCGGCGACCGGTGACGGTAATGACGTTGCCGCCGCCGGGGATCGATACCTCGGGAGCCTCGTCTTCAACAGGGTCCTGCCGAGGGTCATCTTGAGCGCCCTCTTGCGTGTCGGCGGGGGGCGTATCGGGCTCTTCGCCCGTGTCTTGCGCGCCCGTGTCTTGCGCCAATGCCGCAGCTGGGAATGTCAGTGCGGTGGTGAAAAGCAGCCATCCTGCCAACTGCTTGCCGATGGACATGGTTTGAAATCCCGTCACAAAATGAAATGCTTGTGCACATTTGCCGGGCACCGGGCCCGGCTGCGTGCGATGGTCGGGCGAGGAAGGAGGGAGGCGATCATGGTCCGCCTCCCCCACTCAATCATCCGCTCAGGTCGTAGGCAGCGATGAACAGGCGCCGGTATTGGCGGTGCCCAGGGTCACGGTTGGCGAATTGCAGGTCCAGGTCTCGGCCCAGTTGCCGGCCGCGTTCTGAACCGCGCCGATGTAGCCAAGCGAGGTGAAGAAGCTGGACAGGGCAGTCGGATCGAACACGGTCACGCCGTTCTCGTTGGCGCCGTTGATGAACGGGGCGCCGCCAAGGCCGGTCAGCGAGTTGGTGAAGCCCGAATTGTTGTTCGACCCGGTATCATAACGCGCCTGGATCTGGGCCGCCGCCACGCCGCCCGAGCTGTCGCGGAAATCGGTGCCGCAATCGAGCACGAACGAGTTGAAGACCACCGGCCCGGCTTCGTCCAGCGCCGTGCTGGCTGCTCGATTGAGCGTGTCGGAGCCGTCGATACGCAGGCATGGCGTCGGTGCAGCGGTCTTCTGGTCGAACAGGATCGAGTTGACGATCGTGAAGTCGGCCTTGCCTCGGATGCGGATCAGCTGATCGCCGGTGGCGCTGTTGCCGATGAAGGTTGCATTGGAAATCCGCGTGTTCTGGCGCGGCGTGTTTTCTTCGAGCGTGTTCGCAGAATCGGCTTCAATGATGGTGTCGCCGGCACTTGCGCGCTGCACCACGATCACTTCCTGGAAGTTCGCCTTCACGCCGGTGTCGGTATCGAGCGAGTCGTCTTCCGCTCCGACCACGACGATGCGGCGACCATTGATGACCCCGCCAAAGAACTCCATGCCGTCGTCCGAGCTGTTGTAGCTCATGACGTTGTTGAAGGTGGTGCCGCTGCCGACGCCGCCAGTGGTCAGCGACTGCAGCTCGTCACCGTTGGAAAGGATGAAACCCGAATAACGGATCTGGACGAAGGTCATCGAGCCCGAACTGTCGCCCGGCGTCGCACCACCATACCGCGGCGGCGTGGTCGCACCTTCGACGAGGCGTTCGCAGTTCACGGTGCCCGGCGTTGCTCCGGTGGCCGAACAATCGGTGACGGGCGCACGACCGTTGAGGATCACGCCGCCCCACTGGCCGGACGAATTGGCGTTGTTGAGGCCGAGCACGTTGTCGCGGCTGGTGAAGATGATCGGGCGCGCGGCGGTGCCGTTGGCGGCGATATCGTTGCCGCGATTGACGTTGAGGAAGCTCGATCCAGAAGCGAACAGGATCACGCCCGGCTCGATGGTGAGGACCACATTCGAATCCGAAGCGCCGTCGGAGGCGTCGGGGGCCGGGCCGCCATCGGTCCCGACATCGACCTGGCCGTCGATCTGATACAGCAGGCCGGCAATGCGCGGGAGGGTGGAAGAGGTCGAGAACGCGGCCGGAAGCCGGCAGACGCGATATTCACCTGTCGGGCCGGAAATAGTGCCGGCATCGGTGAGACCGGCGGGATCGGCGATGGTCGGGCAACCCGCGGCCGGGGTCACCAGCGTCGATGTCGGGGTGGGCGTCGGCGTGGGTGTCGGCGAGGGCGTCGGGTTGTTGATGATGACGTCGCCGCCCGTTCCGGGCGAGACGATTTCGTCGGCGCCGCAACCGGCAAGAGCGATGGCACTGCAGCCGAGAATGAGCGAGCGGTGGAAGGTAATCACAGCGGACGGTCCCCTAAATCTGGCCCGGGAATCGGGAAGAGAATTGCGTGCGAGTCTCACTCGCGATTCGGGGAGCTAGGCGCGCTGCGTGACGCTTTTTGTCGCTTTCTTGCGGTTGTGTGACTTTCCACAGGGCACGCGACGAGGTTGGCGCATGGGCGGCAATATGACGGAAATGTTGCGTTCTGGGTAAATGTGTCATAAAACTGCCACCAAGGAGAGATGCCATGTTTATGACTGCCGCCACGATTGCCGCCCTCAGCCTGTCCGTGCAGACCGCGCCGGTCGTCGTGACCGGGGAACGGGATGGCCAGGACACGGCAGCTCAGCAAACCGCATTCGCACCGATGCTCAATCGCGCAGCAGCGCTGGCGGTGGACGGAGAATTCGACAAGGCGCGTAGCCTCTACGCCACGGTCGAAAGGATGCATGCCGAATACAAGCTGGAAACGACCGACGGGCGCTGGATGTATCCGGCGGAAATCGCGCGGCGCGGTATGCTGGCGATCGATCGCCGCCAGGCCCCGGTCAATCTCGCGGTGAGGTAACCCGCGAAGGAGCGCATTAGCGTCGGAATAGTCGGCCATGTCTCGTTAAGGCGGCTCGCGGCATCTCGCTGCGGGCCGTTTACTCTATGCGGTAACCGGACTTGGCCTTCATTTGCTGTCACTCGCATGTCATGCAAAAAGGCGATGGGGTCGTATATGGAGGGCTCGATGATTCTCGTGAGATCGGGCCGGCTTGCCTTTTTTGCTATGCTGGCTTCGATATCCGCTCCTGCATGGGCGGACGTCATGGAAATTGGTGACGATGGTGCGCGCTGGGTTGCCGGCGGCGTTGCGGCTGCCCCTGGCTCGACCGAATTGTCCGCCGGATATGCAATCGTGCCCGAAAGTGTCGCGGGCCTGCCTGTGACGGTAACGACCGATCCGCGACTGACTGCGCGCGGTGTGCCGGTGGCGTATCAGGCCAAGGTGCAGGAACTCTCTCACCGGTTCGACCTCAGCCCGAGCCTGATCGAAGCGTTGGTCTGGCAGGAAAGCCGCTGGCGCGAAAAGGCTGTCTCGCATGCCGGCGCGCGGGGGCTGGCGCAATTGATGCCCGGCACCGCGCGCTATCTCGGCGTCGATCCGGACGATCCCTTTGCCAATCTCGAAGGCGGTGCCCGCTATCTGCGCGAACAGCTCGACCGTTTCGACGGCGACCTGGAAAAGGCATTGGCCGCCTACAACGCGGGGCCGGGCCGAGTGCTCGCAGCGCGCGGCATTCCGAACATTCGCGAAACGAAACATTACGTGGCGGCCATCATGGGGCGCCTCTCCAATCATTCCCGGAAGGATCAATAATCGATGGGTTCGCTTTCCCGCCTCGCCGCGCTTGCGGCACTGGTGACACCGACGGCGCTTCTTGCCCAGACCCAGCAGGCTGCCGACCCTGCGGGCTCGGGACCGATTGTCAACGCGCTGGCCTGGATGCAGAGCACGCTGCTCGGCTCGGTCGCGACCGCCGTCGCGGTCATGGCCGTCGCCGCCGTCGGCTTCATGATGCTGACCGGGCGGATCAACTGGCGCTTCGGCGCGACGGTGATCATCGGCGTCTTCATCCTGTTCGGCGCGACCACGATTGTCGCCGGTATCCAAAGCGCGGCAGGCTAGGCCAGGCATGACCGATCTCGTCCGCCATCCCGTCCATCGCGCACTCACCCGGCCGCAAATGTTTGCCGGGGTGACGATGAACTTCTTCATCATCAACCTGATGGTGACGACGATCGCCTTCCTGATCCTCAAGAGCTTCTGGATCATTCCCGTCCCGATCATCACCCATGCGATCGGATATTTCGTGAGCCTGCGCGAACCGCGCGTTTTCGACCTCTGGATCACCAAGGTCTCGATGTGTCCGCGGGTGAAGAATTACAAGACGTGGGGGTGCAACAGCTATGCGCCCTGAGTGTGCAGTCTCGCCGGAAAGAGCATTCGCATGAGCAAGTGGATCGGCCCCGCCGCGATGAGCGCGAAGGAAGCCAGCGCCGGCGACCGCCTTCCTTATGCGCGCTTGGTCGACGCAAACACACTGCAATTGCGCGATGGCTCGCTCATGATGGCGATCCAGGTGCCGGGCCTGCTGTTCGAGACCGAGGACAGCGACGCGCTCAACGCCCATGCGGCGACGCGCGAAGTCGTGCTGCGCTCGACACTGGATTCGCGCTTCGTGCTCTATCACCACGTCATTCGCCGCAGGGTCGCGGTGGAGCTGGATGCCGAGTTTCCCGACCCGCTAAGCCGCCACATCGATGCGCGGTGGAAGGAACGGCTGGGGTCCGGCTCGCTGTTTATCAACGACCAGTTTGTAACCCTCGTGCGCCGTCCCGCGCGTGGCAAGGCCGGCCTTGCCGACCGCGCGAGCCGATGGTTCAGCCGCCGCAAGGAAGAGCTTGAGGCCGATCCGCGCGAACTGCGCTCGCTGCAGGCTGCCGCAACCGGGTTGATCGCCTCGCTGCAAGCCTATGGTGCGAGCCTGCTGGGGGAATATCAGGGGCCTTCCGGCGGCACCAACAGCGAGATATTGGAGCTCCTTTCCGCGCTCTACAATGGCGAGATGAAGCCGGTGCGCCGCCCTGCCGAGGACGTCGATATCGGCCAAATGCTGCCCTATCGCCGCGCCAGTTTCGGACTCGACGCGATGGAGCAGCGCGGGGCGGGCGATCCCGATTTCTCCGCCATCCTCAGCCTCAAGGATTATCCCGAAGCGACCAGCCCCGGCCTGCTCGATAGCCTGCTGCGCCTGCCTTACGAGATGATCGTGACGGAGACCTATGCACCGCAAGAGCGGACCACCGCGCGCGAGCGGATCGACCTGTCGCTGCGGCGCCTGCGCTCGGTCGACGAGGAAGCCACCGCCGAACGCGCCGACATGCAGAACGCGCGCGATGCGCTGGGCAATGGCGCGGTCGGGTTCGGCGATCATCACCTAAGCGTGCTGGTGCGCGAGACCACGCTTCCCCGGCTCGACGATGCCAGCGCCGCCTGTGCCGCTGCGCTGGCCGATACCGGCGCGGTGGTGGTGCGCGAAGACACCAATCTCGAACCGGCCTTCTGGGCGCAATTGCCCGGCAATGAAGCCTATATCGTGCGCCGCGCGATGATCAGTTCGGCCAATATGGCGAGCTTCGGTTCGTTGCATGGGTTTGCGCTGGGGCAGGCGGCGGGCAACCATTGGGGCGATGCCGTCACGCTGCTGGAAACGACCAGCGCGACGCCGTTCTTCTTCAACTTCCACAATGGCGACCTGGGCAATTTCTCCGTCATCGGGCCGAGCGGTTCGGGCAAGACGGTGGTGATGAATTTCCTCGCCGCGCAGGCGCAGAAATTCGCACCGCGCACAATCCTGTTCGACAAGGATCGCGGCGCGGAACTGTTCGTGCGCGGGATCGGCGGGCGGTACGACCGGATTTATGCCGGAGAGCCGACCGGGTTCAATCCGCTCGCTTTGCCCGATAGCGCCGCCAACCGCGCTTTCCTGCGCGACTGGCTCGGCGTGCTACTGAAAGCCGAGGGGCCGGAAGAATTGCAGACGATCGCCCACGCGGTCGACGCCGCCTACGAGAACGATGCCAGCCTGCGCCAACTGCGCAATTTCCGCGAGTTGCTGTCGGGGTCGCGGCGTCCGGAGCCGGGGGACCTGCCGGATCGCCTGTCGGCCTGGATCCACTCGGGCGAGCATGCATGGCTGTTCGACAACCAGCGCGACGAGCTCGACCTCGACAATCGAACGCTCGGCTTCGACATGACGGCGCTGCTGGAAAATCCCAAGCTGCGCACGCCGACCATGATGTACCTGTTCCATCGCATCGAGGAACGGCTCGACGGCAACCCGGCGATGATCCTTATCGACGAGGGCTGGAAGGCGCTCGACGATGAAGTTTTCGCCGCGCGCATCCGCGACTGGCTCAAGACGCTGCGGAAGCGCAACGCGCTGGTCGGTTTTGCCACGCAGAGCGCTGCCGACGCGCTGGAAAGCCGCATCTCGACTGCGCTGGTCGAGCAGACCGCCACCATGGTCTTCATGCCCAACAGCCGCGCCCGGGCGGAGGATTATTGCGACGGCTTCGGCCTTACCAGTCACGAACTGGCGCTGATCCGCTCGCTGCCCGCACATAGCCGCTGCTTCCTCGTGCGCCAGCCCGATGCCAGCGTGGTGGTACGACTCGACCTGTCGAATGCGCCCGAGGTGCTGACTGTCCTCTCGGGCCGTGAAAGCAGCGTGCGCCGCCTCGATCTGCTGCGCGAAGCGGTCGGGGACAATCCCGCCGACTGGTTCCCCGCACTTACCGGCCATGCCTGGCCGGGTGACCCCTCGGAAGAAACCGAAGCGGGCGCGGACGTCACCGCCATTTCCTTCAAGCAGGCTGCCGAATGAGCGCGCAGTGCGATCTTGTCCTGTCGCAGGCGGCGGGCGGGATTGCCGCCGCGCTGCAGGCGGTCGATTGCGTTGCTGCCGAAGTGACCGGCACCGCCTTCGGGCGTCTGTTCGCCCCGGGCGGCGCGCTCGGCACGGTGCTGACGATCCTGCTGACGCTCTATGTCGCCTTTTTCGCCTTCGCGCTCATCACGGGCCGGTCGAACCTCTCGATCCGCTCGCTGACGCCGCGCATGCTGACGGTCGGCTTGGTGCTGACTTTCGCGACCAGCTGGGTCGCATACCAGAGCGTGGTCTGGAACCTGGCGCTCGGCGCACCGGACTGGCTGGCAGGCGTGCTGACCGGCGACAGCGGTTCGGCCACGATGACCTTCGCCAGCAAGGTCGACATCGTTTTCCTCGCGGTCGAACAGGCTTCGGCCGGACAGACCGACATCGAAGCGTTCTCGCCGCCCGGCATGCTGTGGATGGGCGCGCTGCTGTTCATGCTCGGCACCGTCGGTGTGCTGGTGACGGCACGGATCGGGCTGGCGCTGCCGGTCGCGCTGGGGCCGATCTTCGTAGTGATGGCGCTGTTCAACGGCACGCGCGGTCTGTTCACCGGCTGGCTCAAGGGCGTGGTCATGCTGGCGATGACGCCGCTCTTCGCGGTGCTGGCGGGCAGCGTGATGCTGGAATTGTCGGTCCCGATCCTGTCGGCGCTCACCGCCAATCCCGGCGAAATCCCTGCGCGCCCCGCCATGGCCTTCCTGATGGTCGGTGCGGTGCATGTCGCGTTGATGGTGATGGTCCTGAAGGTCGCAGGGACGATGGTCGCCGGCTGGCGAGTTTTCGGCATGGCCGACAAAACCGAAGAGCGCAGCGAAAACGCTGCCGCACGCCAGTCCGCGCAGAGTGTCACGGTACAGGGCGATCAGGCGGCACAGGCCGCCAATACGACGGCTGCCGCCGCCAGTGCACGCCGGACTGCGGTTGCCGCTTCGATCCCGGCCGTTGCTGCGAACGACAGCGGCGGCTCTGCCGGTCCGACCACGGTACGCGAAACGCGCGTCGTCGCTGCCGCTTCAGGTGCCGGTCAGGCAACCCCCGCTAGCGACCCCACCGCGCGCACTCGCGGGCTTGGCACACGTTTCAAGTCCGCGCCGCCGCGATCAATGGAGAAAATGAAATGATCCGCGCAGGTCTTCCCGCGCTCTCACTCGTGCTGATGGCGACACCGCTTGCGGCCCAGGATTCACGCCTGGTCGAGGTACTCTACGATCCGTCCCGCGTGGTCACCATCGAGGGCCGCACCAAGGTGCAAGCGACAATCAAGTTCGGCGACAACGAGTCGATCGAAAACGTCGCGATCGGCGACAGCACTGCGTGGCAGGTCACGCCCAACAAGCGCGCCAACCTGCTGTTCGTGAAACCGCTCGAAGCTACCGCCAAGACCAATATGACGGTGGTCACCAACAAGCACACCTACCTGTTCGACCTGATCGCGAGCCCGCGCGCCAATCCGCTCTATGTCCTGAGCTTCACCTATCCGGAGGAGCCGGAGGACGAGCAGGACGCGCAACTCGCGGCGACCGGAGAGGCCAACCCGCTGGAAGTGGCGGCGGCGACCGATCCCTATGCCGTGATCGACCCGGCGACCCTCAACTGGTCATGGGCCAAGGATGGCGACCCTGCGCTGTTTCCGCTGCGCGCGTTCGACGATGGCGAAGCGACCTTCCTCGAATGGGATACGAGGACCCCCGTTCCGGCAATACTGGTCAAGAATGTCGAAGGTGAAGAGGGCCCGGTCAATTTTACCGTGCGGGGCAACACCATCGTGGTCGACGGTGTCCCGCGCGAGATCATTCTGCGGTCGGGCGATGAAGTCGCGACTCTCGTCAACACCGGGCCGGTCGGCAAACCGGCCTCGCCCCAGCAAGCCCAGCTTGCCGGCGGGCGCTGAGGATTAAAGGAGCATGGCAATGCGTTTGGCAATGCGACTTCCGGACAAGGACAGCGGCAGCTTCGGCGCCAACGACGTCGACCCGCGCGAGACCCAGGATGCGGATGTCACCGATCTCGCCAGCCGGACAAGCTATCCCGCCGTTGCCAACAAGGGCGGCAAGTCGGATGCGATGGGGCTGGTGGCCGGCATCGCCATCGTCGCTGCGCTCGGCGCGGTCACATTCTGGAGCATGAACGCCGCGCAGGTGCCGCCGCCCGAAGGCGTGGGCAGCGCGCAGGTAGAGCAGGCTCCGGTCCAGGCGCAGGCCCCGCAGCAGGCGGTCGCGCCGGCACCTGTCGCCGCGCCGCGACCCGATCCGGCACCTGCCCCGGTCTATGCGCAGAGTCCCGATGCCGTGACCGTTCCGCGCGCCAATCCCAACGCGAGCCCGTCGCTGGTGTTCGATGCCAGCGCCCGCGCGGCAGGGCCCGAAGCCGCGGTTGCGCCCGGAACGGCGTCGGCCTTGCCGGGGGGCGGCAACGCGAGCGGCAATTCGGCCAACGATTTCGCCAGTCGCGTAGGAGGCGTGGGCGGCGGCCCGGCGCAGGCCGCGCGGATGGTCAACCCGGCGACCACGGTGACCCAGGGCACGCTGATCCCGGCCATTCTCGAAACCGCCATCGACACCGATGTGCCGGGCTTCGTGCGTGCCGTGGTGAGCCAGGATGTCCGTAGTTTCGACGGCAAGAACGTGCTCGTCCCCCGTTCCAGCCGCCTGGTCGGTCAATATCAGTCGGGCGTGCAGGGCGGGCAGAAGCGCGCCTATGTTATCTGGACCCGCCTGATCCGGCCCGACGGTGTGTCCGTACCGCTGCAGTCGCCGGCCATCGGTTTCGATGGCACCACCGGCCTCAGGGGCGACGTGAACAGTCGCTTCTTCCAGCGTTTCGGTTCGGCCATGCTGCTCTCGGTCGTCGGCGGCCTTGGCGCTATCGCCAGTGGCGGGGCGTCGGTCGTTATCGGCGGGGCCGGGCAATCGGCCGCCGCGGCAGCCGTGCAGCAGGACAGTCAGGTCGGCCCGGTCATCCGGGTCCGCCAAGGTGAACCGATCCGCGTGTTCACTGCCCGCGATCTCGATTTCTCGACGGTGATGTAGGCGAAGGCCAGGCCGATGAGCGCGGACGTCCATCCCTTTGCGAAACAGGCCGAAGCGGCGGAAACCCCGCTGCCGGGCGATCGCAGCGTCTATCTCGAGGCCTATCTCAAGCCGTTCCGCGAATGGCTCGACCGCGACACGGTGACGGAAATACTCGTCAACCGCCCTGGCGAAGTCTGGATCGAGGATGCAGCCTCGCCAGGCATGCAACGCGTCGATACGCCGCATATCGATGACCGGCTGGTCCAGCGCCTCGCCGAACAGGTCGCGCGGGTCAGCCATCAGGGCATCAACCGCGAGCATCCCCTGCTGGGCGCGACATTGCCCGACGGGGCGCGGGTGCAGTTCTGCGGACCGCCTGCCAGCCGCAAGCATTGGTGCATGGCGATCCGTCGCCACCGGCGCCTGGACCTGCCGCTCGACGCTTACGACTCCGGGCCGCTCTCACCGCCGCAGGAACAGGCCATGCCCGATGCGCAGGCCGAGCCGATCGCGTTTCTGCGCGAAGCCATCCGGCAGCGGCGCACGATCCTGATTTCGGGCGGTACGAGCACCGGCAAGACGACGTTCCTCAACGCCATGCTGGGCGAAATTCCCAAAGAGCAGCGGGTCGTTCTGGTCGAGGATACGCCCGAACTGCGTTTGCCGGGCGAGAACGGCGTCGGTCTCGTCGCAGTCAAGGGCGAGCTTGGCGAGGCGAAGGTCACGGCCAATGAACTGCTGCAGGCGGCGCTGCGCTTGCGCCCCGACCGCATCGTGCTGGGCGAATTGCGCGGCGCCGAAAGCGTCAGCTTCCTGCGCGCTATCAATACCGGCCACCCGGGCAGTTTCTCGACCATCCACGCCAACTCGATCACCGGCGCGCTCGAGCAATTGTCGCTGATGGTCATGCAGACCGGCATCGGTCTTAGCCGCAGCGACACGATCGCTTATGCCTCCAACGTGATCGACGTCATCGTCCAGCTCGGCCGCAGCGGGGAGGGCAAGCGCGGGATAAGCGAAATCGCGCTCGCCAAGGACCTCGTCTAGGAAGTTCACGCTACGGCTAGCAATTCTAAGGGCGCGACCGCTATAGGAAGAGCCATGGGCAGCCACCCGATTACGCAGGACAATGATCTCGACCCGCCTACGGAGCCGGGAGAGCGCTATTTCAACCGCGAATTGAGCTGGCTCGCGTTCAACGACCGCGTGCTCGCCGAGGCCTGTAACGACAGCTATCCCTTGCTCGAGCGGCTGCGCTTCCTGTCGATCTCGGGCAGCAATCTCGATGAGTTCGTGATGATCCGCGTGGCCGGCCTCGTTGGGCAGGTGCAGCGCGGGATCGACGAGGTTTCTGACGACGGCCGCTCCCCGCGCGAGCAGTTGAACGCGGTGGTCGCCAGGCTGGAAGAACTGTCGGAGCGACAGCAGGATATCTGGCGGAACCTGCGGGTCCAGCTGGCCGATGCGGGCGTGCACGTCGCGGACGAAGAGCGGGTGAATGCTGAGGCCTATGGGTGGCTCAAGCAGCACTTTTTCGAAAGCATCCTGCCGCTGCTGACCCCGCAGGCGCTCGATCCGGCGCACCCCTTTCCCTTCATCTCGAACGAGGGGCTGGGCCTGCTCTTCACGCTGCGGCGCGGTGGCGAGGAACTGGTCGAGATGGTGCTGATCCCTTCGGCCCTGCCGCGCTTTATCCGCGTGCCGGGCGAAGATGCGCTCTATATCAGCATAGAGAGCCTCATCACGCGCTTTGCCAAGGAGCTATTCCCGGGTTTCGAGATCGTCGGCGACGGCACATTTCGCGTGTTGCGCGACAGCGACATCGAAATCCAGGAAGAGGCCGAAGACCTTGTCCGTACCTTCCGCAGCGCGATCCAGCGCCGCCGCCGGGGGCAGGTCATCCAGCTCGAGATCGAAGAGGAATTCGATCCTACCGCCGAGGCGCTGCTGCGCGAAAAGCTCGACACGCCGGGCGCGACCTTCGTGAAGACAGACGGCATGCTCGGCATCGCGGGGCTCGCCGATATCGTCGACGAAGACCGGCCCGACCTCAAGTTCGACAGCTATTCGCCGCGCTATCCCGAGCGTGTGCTGGAGCATGATGGCGACATCTTCGCGGCGATCCGCGAAAAGGATATCGTCATTCACCACCCCTACGAAAGCTTCAACGTGGTGGTCGATTTCATCCGCCGCGCTGCGATCGATCCCGACGTGGTGGCGATCAAGCAGGCGCTCTACCGCGCGGGCACCCAATCCGAAGTCGTCGATGCGCTGGTCGAAGCGGCGGAGAACGGCAAGTCGGTGACGGCGGTCGTCGAGTTGAAGGCGCGCTTCGACGAGGAGCAGAACCTCTACTGGGCCAACAAGCTCGAGCGGGCAGGCGTTCAGGTGATCTACGGCTTCGTCGACTGGAAAACCCATGCCAAGGTCGCGATGGTCGTGCGCCGCGAAGAGGAGGGCTTCCGGACCTATTGCCACTTCGGTACCGGCAATTACCACCCGATCACGGCCAAAATCTACACCGATCTCAGTTACTTCACCGCCGATCCCCGACTGGGTCGAGATGCGGCCAAGCTGTTCAACTTCGTCACCGGCTATGTGGAACCGCGCGAGCTGGAGATGCTCGCCGTCTCGCCGATCGACCTGCGCGAAACGATCTATGCCGCGATCGATAACGAGATGGTCAATGCACAGGCCGGTAAGCCGGCGGCGATCTGGATGAAGATGAACCAGATCACCGATGTCGACATGATCGACAGGCTTTACGAAGCCAGCCAGGCCGGGGTCGAAATCCAATTGGTGGTGCGCGGGATTTGCAATCTGCGCCCCGGCGTGCCGGGCATGTCGGACAATATCCGCGTCAAATCCATCATCGGGCGCTTTTTGGAGCACAGCCGCATCTACGCCTTCGCCAATGGCGAGCCGATGCCGGGGACGAGCTCTACGGTATACATTTCGTCCGCCGACCTGATGGTGCGCAACCTCGACCGGCGGGTCGAGCAATTGGTGCCGATCGACAACCAGACGGTGCACGACCAGGTGTTGCAGCAGGTGCTGCTCGCCAACCTGCTCGACAACGAGCAAAGCTGGGAATTGCAGCCAGACGGGAGCTACTTCCGGGTGGAAGTCGGCGAGAAGTCGTTCAATTGCCACCGCTATTTCATGACCAACCCGTCGCTCTCGGGGCGCGGGGGTGCATTGGAGGCCGGAGCCGTGCCCAAGCTTGCCTTGCGGAAGGGTGCCGTCTGAATGGCGATCGGGGGGCGCCGTAGGGATCGGGACGGGCTCTTCATGGGCAACGTCCCGCACCGCGCGATCATTGATGTCGGCTCCAACACGGTGCGCCTGGTGGTCTATGGCGGTTCGCCGCGCGCTCCGACGGTATTGCTCAATGAAAAGGTCGCCGCGCGGCTAGGGCGCGATATCACCACTACAGGTGCCCTTGCCGAAGAAGCCATCGACCTCGCGATGCGCGGGCTCGAACGGTATGCGCTCCTTCTCCGGGACCTGGACATCCAAGAGGTCGATATGGTCGCGACCGCTGCGGCCCGCGATGCCAGCAACGGCCCCGAATTCCTGCGCAAGGTGGAGGCGCTGGGCTTTTCGCCGCATCTCCTCTCGGGCGAGGAAGAGGGCAATATCAGCGCCTGGGGCGTGCTCGGGGCGTTTCCAAAGGCGCGCGGCGTGGTGGCCGATCTGGGCGGGGGCAGTCTCGAGCTCGTCCATATCGGTGACGGATCGCCGGACACTGCGATCAGCCTGCCGCTCGGCACCTTGCGGCTGACCGAGCTGGACGAGGCCAGTCCCGGCAAACTGCACAAGGTGATCCAGTCACGGCTGAAGGACGCCAAGGCGCATAGATCCATCGACGGGGATCTGTATCTGGTCGGCGGAACCTGGCGCGCCATGGCGGTCTACGCGATCGAGAAACTGGGCTTCCCGCTGACCGATCCGCACGGGCTCAGCCTGCCTGCCGAAGAGGCGCTGGCGATGGCCAAGGAACTCGCGGAAAGCGATCCCGAGGACCTGCGATCGATGGAGCGAATATCGACCATGCGCTCGGACACGATGCCGCTTGCGGCGGTCCTGCTGCAGGTGCTCATCAAGAAACTCCGGCCGGACCGGGTGATCGCATCGTCCTGGGGCATTCGCGAAGGGGTGTTGTACCAGTCGCTGGCCCCGCATGCCCGCGCGCAGGATCCGCTGATCGCGGGCGTCTCGACCTTTGCCGCGTCGCGGGGTGCTTCGCCGACGATGGCAACGAGGATTGCCAGCTGGACGGTCGATGCCGCACCTGCTCATGGGCGCGGTACCGAGCGGATCAGGTTGGCCGCGACCATGCTGTCGCTCGCGGCCATGCAGATCGAGCCCAATTTACGCTTGCGGGTCGGTATCGAATGGGCGCTGCACAAGCGCTGGATTGCGATTGAGCCCGAGGGACGGGCGATGATTGCCGCAGCCATCTGTGCCAATCGCAACCATTGCGACCTGCCCGACGAGGTCAAGCAGCTGGCGAGCAAGAAGAGCCTCGACCAGGCTATCGGATGGGGACTGGCCGTACGCCTGTGTCGCCGGATCGGTGGCAAATCGCGCCAGTCGCTGCAACGGACCCGCCTCCTCGTCGAGGACAAGCAATTGGTGCTTTCTCTGGACGAAAGCCATGCTGCGCTTTTCGGTATCCCGAACGAAAAGGATCTGAACCTCTTGGCCGACTGGCTCGGCCTCGAGCCCGCGATGCGCGTGGAAGCATCGCCGTGGGTCGAAAGTCCCGCGGACGCTGTTGCCGAGGGGTGACACTCGCGATGATCGAAATGCAGAGAATCGGGAACTTTCGCGCAATACTATTGCAACGCATACGTATTCCGGTTTAGCTTCCTTCCCAGACGCCGCGCAAAGCGGCGCGTGGGAGAGGAGTATATCTATGAGGATCAGGGCTTCCCTGATGGCCGGCATCTGTGCCGGAGCGATCGCAGTACCCGCTTACGCACAGGACGCAGATACGCCGGATACCGATCCCGGCACATCCAGTCCGGTTATCGTCGTCACGGCACAACGCCAGGCACAGAGCCTGCAGGAAGTGCCGATCGCGGTCAGCGCCTTCAGCGCCGAGACGCTCGAAGCGCAGCAGATCGAGAACGCGAGCGACCTTCAGCTGACGCTGCCCAACGTCTCCTTCACCAAGTCGAACTTTACGGCTTCCAGTTTCACTATCCGCGGTATCGGCGACCTTTGCGTCGGTGTATCGTGCGACAGCGCGACGGCCATCCACCAGAACGGCTCGCCCCTGTTCGGCACGCGCCTGTTCGAAACCGAATATTTCGACCTCGAGCGGATCGAGGTCCTGCGCGGGCCGCAGGGCACGCTGTTCGGACGTAATGCCACCTCAGGCGTGGTCAACGTCGTCACGGCCAAGCCCGATCTTTCGGGCTTCGGCGCCGCCGGATCGTTCGAATAAGGCAATTACAACAGCATCAAGGCCACCGGGATGGTCAATGTTCCCATCGGGAACGTGATCGGGGCCCGCGTTGCCGGATTCTATTTGAAGCGCGACGGCTACACCGACAACATTTTCAACGGTGACGATATCGACGGGCGCGACATGTATGCCGTCCGCGGTTCGCTGCGGGTCGAGCCGGGTCCCGATACAACCATCGACATCGTAGGCTATTACTTCCGCGAAAACGACGACCGCCTGCGCATCCAGAAGCAGCAGTGTCAGCGCGACCCGACCGGAATTCTCGGCTGTCTCAACAACCGCCGCGATTTCGACAAGACCAATGCGAATTCGACCTTCACCGGAACGCTGGCTTCGTCAGAGTTTTTCGCGCTGAACGGCATTCCGAGGAGCTTCGGGCTCAATAGCCTCTACGGACCGGATGCCTATGCGAATTTCAATGAGCCGCAGGATGTTCGCGTCGTCAACACGGAGTTCACGCCTGAATATTTCGCCGACGAACTGATCATCCAGGCAGATATCTCGCACGATTTCGGCGCCATCAACGTCAGTCTCAACGGGACCTATCAGGAAACCAGCGTCGACTCCCGCCAAGACTATAATCTCGGCGTGGGTCAGATACCCAATGCCGCGATCGCCTTCCCGACCCTGCAGGCTTTTGCCGCAGGCGCTGCCGGACCCGGCACAGGTGCGTATTTTACGCCGATCACCGAAGCGCTCTTCGATGGCGGCGATCTGTGCGTTTCGGATACCCGGCTCGACAATCGCGGGGCGTTCGAAGGTTTCAGCGTCTGTACTCCGAACGGTACGCAGTTCGACCGTTCCAACCAGGAGAACGAAAGCTTCTCCGTCGAGGGAATCATTTCTTCGGATCTGGACGGGCCGTTCAATTTCCTCGTCGGCGGTATCTATGCTGAATCGAAGGTGCTGGAGAACAGCTATTACGTGAACGCCTTCGCTATCGATTACATTGCCGGCGTTCTCGGCAGTTTCACATCATTGGGGGGAGGGTTGCCGCCCAGCTACCTGGCGACATCGTTCTTCCGGAACAACACTCAGGACTTCAAGCTCAAGAGCTTCGGCATCTTCGGTGAAGTCTATGTCGACGTGACCGACAGGCTGAAGATTACGGCCGGTCTGCGCTATAACGACGACAGCAAGCGCATCACCGCGCGTTCGACACTGGCAAGTTTCCTCAATCCCTACAGCAACGATGGCGATCCATTCGATTCGCCATTCGTCGGTTCGTTCGACGCAGATCCGGGGACGCCAGGCAACCAGCTGTCCCAGCAGCGCGAAGTCGGGTTCGATGAAATTACGGGCCGCTTCGTGGTCGATTACGAGATCACGCCGGATAACCTGCTCTATTTCTCGTATTCGCGCGGCTACAAGTCGGGCGGCATCAACCCTCCGTTGCAGCCGATCTTCAACGTGTCGGAGAGCTTCGGCCCGGAATCGATCGATGCTTTCGAAATCGGTTCGAAGAACACCTTCGCCAATGGCGCGCTGCAGGTGAACGCGACCGCGTTCTACTACAAGTACTCCGATCTGCAGCTCAGCCGTATTATCGCACGGACTTCGGTCAACGACACGATCGATGCCAAGGTGTTCGGTTTCGAACTCGAAACCGTTATCGCACCTTCGCCGAACTGGCTGATCAACGCCAACTTCAGCTACCTCAATGCCGAAGTCGACGGGCAGCAGCTGTTCTCCAACCCGCGCGATCCGGGCGGTGGCGATCCTAATGCGGTGATCATCAAGGATATCACCAACGGCGCGCTGTGTGCCGTGACGGGCGGCAATCCCAACGCCTTCGTCAACGCCATCAACCCGGGCCTCGGCCTGCAGGGGACGACGTCGTTCCCGTCCGATTCCGGCATTGCATCAAATGGCGCGTTCAGCATCTGCGGCGTTCTCGAAGCGCAAGCGGCCGCCATCGGTCCTGCTTTCGGCGGCATCCAGGTGCTCAGCCCAGGCGTCCAGGTGAACCTCGAAGGCAACAAACTGCCGCAGGCGCCGGAAATGAAGGCGTCGGCCGGTGTCCAGTACACCGCCGATTTCGACAACGGCATGTCGCTGGTCCCGCGTTTCGACATCGCCTTCACCGGCGAGCAGTTCGGCAACGTCTTCAACGGCCGCGTCAACCGGATCGAACCTTTCGTGCAGGCGAATGCGCAGATCCAGCTCAACGGACCGGACCGGAGGTGGTTCGTCCGCGGCTTCGTCCAGAACATCTTCGACAGCGACTCGGTGACCGGTCTCTATGTCACCGACGCATCGTCGGGCCTGTTCACCAACATCTTCACGCTCGATCCGCGCCGCTACGGTATCGCGGCGGGCTTCAATTTCTGACGCTTGGTCGGATGGGAGAGGAGAGGGCCGACCTTCGGGTCGGCCCTTTTTTTTGCGCGCCTCTCACGCATCCTTCGTCGTGGAGAAGGGCGAGAAGTCGGTTTCGGTGTCGTACACGTCCACTCCTTCGCGCTTCTTCAGCGCGCCGACGGCAACATAGGTGACGGGGGTAAGCACCGCTTCCCACAACACTTTGAGCATCCAGTTGGTAATCATTACCGTGATGACCGCTTCGGTCTCCCACACGCCGAAAAAAGCAATGGGATAAAATAGCAGGCTGTCGACGCCCTGTCCGACGACCGTCGATCCAATGGTGCGGGTCCACAAGGCCTTGCCCTGCGTCCATATTTTCATTTTCGCCATGACGAAGGAATTCACGAACTCGCCGGCCCAGAAGGCGACGATCGAAGCCAGCACGATGCGCGGCACCAGGCCGAACACCTGTTCATAGGCATCCTGTCCAACCCACACTTCGGAAGGCGGCATGGCTACGACTGCCCAGCTCATGAAGGCCATGAAGACGAGCGCTGCAAAGCCGGTCCAGATCACCCGCCGCGCGCGGGCGTAGCCGTAGACTTCGGTCAGCACGTCGCCGATGACATAGCTGACCGGGAAGAACAGGATTCCGGCTCCGAAGGTAAACCCCGCGACGGTCGAAAGCTTCGCCGCGCCGATCAGGTTGGACAGCAGCAGGATCGCGACGAACGCCGCCATCACCAGATCGTAGTATCGGAAATGGGTCGGCGCGGTGCCCGACACGCGCTGGGGAGAGGGGTTTTCCATGCGAAGGGGGCCTTATCGGTGTTTTGCGTTTCCGCAAAGCACGCTAACAGGCCTGCGACGCGCCCTTAGCTCAGCTGGATAGAGCACGGGACTTCTAATCCTGAGGTCGCAGGTTCGACTCCTGCAGGGCGCGCCATAGTTAGCATTCCGCTTGCGGGGTGCCTCCTACGGCTTGCCTTGGTCGGCGCGAACCCCGGTTCGGAGTCGAAGCGAAGCGGAGACGTGTGAGCGAGAGCGAACACACTCCTGCAGGGCGCGCCACTTACCCCCGCATCACGCTATCGAGCAGTTCCTCTGTGATGGGATAGCCCGCATCCTCCATGATCTTGAGCATGGGCTTTTCGCCGCTGGTATCGACTTGAGGGACGATCGTCTTGACCGGTATCGCCTCGGCCTGCGCTTTGGCTTCTTCAAACGTGTTGAACAGCGCCAAACGCTCGAGATTGCGCCGGGTCGGGAATATCAGCTTGATTTCACCTTGCTCAGCCATCTCGAGCGCACCGGCAGCCGAGACCCAGAACAGATGCGTGTTTTCGGTTGCGTCGACTTCGATTTCGACCGCTCCGGTTCCGAGATCGGCGAGATAGAAGCGTGTATCGTAAACGCGCGGAATGCGCTCGTTCTTCGGAAACCAGCGCGCGAAAGGCGTCAATTGTGCGAGGTTGAGCGACCAGTTGAATTCGTCGAGTACCGGCGCGAGCGCTTCGGTTTCGAGCAGCAGTTCGCGGGCAGCGCGCGCCTTGTCGGCGTCGATATCGCCCTGCAACCCGATCGCGAGGCCGGTTTCCTCAAGCGTCTCGCGCACTACCGCGATCTGGTGCGCGGCTTCTTCCGGATCGATCCCGCTCGACAGCCTCGTGCCCAGCTCGAAATCGGCCGGATCGACCCGTCCGCCGGGAAACACAGCCATGCCGCCGGCAAACACCATATTGCGAGAGCGGACCGTCATCAGGATCTCGGGTGCGCCGCCATCCCTGGCATTGCGGAAGATGACGACGGTTGCTGCGGGAATGCCCTCGGGGCTGGGTTCGGTATCGGCCATGGCCGTCTTGTGACGCGGGGCGGGTCACTTGCCAAGCTGGCAAATGGGCCCGGCCTGTCGGATTTGTTTACAATCCTGACCGAGGCAAATATTCGTTAACCATCGAAGGTGCACATAATTGAGGCTTTTTCGAATTTGGCACGCAGCATGCAGAGTAGGGCGCGTACCCAATGGTCTTCGATATGAGGCGGGGCACCTGGTCTCCCAGCCCCGCCTCCCCGAAGCTTCCACGAAAAAGGCCCGCCATCGGCGGGCCTTTCGCGTTTCAGGAAGACATCGCCGCTTTTATTCGGCGCGGGCGACGTCCTTCTCATCGAGCAGTTCCTGCAGCTCGCCGGCTTCGAACATCTCCATCATGATGTCGCTGCCGCCCAAAAACTCGCCCTTCACAAACAGCTGCGGAATGGTCGGCCAGTCCGAATAGGTCTTGATGCCCTGCCGGATTTCCATGTCCTGAAGCACGTCGACGCTTTCGTACTTCACGCCGCAATGGTCGAGGATCGAAACGGCGCGACTGGAAAAGCCACATTGCGGGAAGAGCGGGGTGCCCTTCATGAAGAGGACGACGTCGTTTTCGCCGACGATCCCGGAAATTTTTGCGTTGGTATCGGACATGGACGCTAGCCTTGTAAGAATGAAATTCCGTGTCCGCTCACTTGGGAACGGCAGTGGTGAGTTGCAAGGCGTGAAGCACGCCGCCCATCCGCCCGCCGAGCGCTTCATAGACCATCTTGTGCTGCTGTACCCGGTTCTTGCCGGCAAATTGCGGAGCGGTGACGCGGGCCGCCCAATGGTCGTTGTCGCCGGCCAGATCGGTCATCTCGACCTGGGCGCCGGGCAGGGCAGCGGTGATCGCCTCGGTTATCTCGTCAGCGGACATCGGCATCGGATTGCCTCAGTTTTCGCTCATGAACTGGCGCTTGGCTTCGATCGTCATGTCGGCGAGCGCAGCGCGAACCGCAGCTTCGTCGACATCGACGCCGGCCGTGGTGAGATCCCCCAGTACCTTGCGGATCACGTCCTCGTCGCCGGCTTCTTCGAAATCGGCTTGGACAACGGCGGTGGCGTAGGATTTGGTTTCCTCATCATTGAGGCCCATCTTCTCCGCCGCCCAGTGGCCCAGCAGCTTGTTGCGACGCGCGGCGACCTTGAATGCGGTCTCCTCGTCCATGGCGTATTTCGCCTCTTCGGCGCGCTCGCGATCCTTGAAATCGGTCATGTGAGTCCCTCGACTGATGTTGCCATTCCGAGATAGGCGTGCGCGCGGCGACCCGCAACCGGCCTCAATCCATCAGCACGACGAGCTTGCCCACCGCCTGGCGATTTTCGAGCTTGGCGATCGCGTCGCCGCCTTTCTCGAGCGGGAAGGTCTCCGACACCAGTGGATCGATCTTGCCGTCCTTCATCATCTGGAACAGCTCTTCGACCTGCTCGCGGAATTTGACCGGCTCGCGCGCGGTGAAGGCACCCCAGAAGACACCCGCAATGTCGCAGCTCTTGAGCAGGGTCAGGTTAAGCGGCATCTTGGCGATCCCGGCAGGGAAGCCGACCACAAGGAAGCGACCTTCCCAGGCAATCGAGCGCAGGGCAGGTTCGGAATATTGCCCGCCGACGATATCGTAGACGATATTGGCGCCTTCCGGGCCGCACGCCGCCTTGAACGCGCTTGCGAGCTCCTTGGAGGCGGCCTTGTCCATCTCGTCCTTCGGATAGATGACGACCTCGTCGGCCCCCGCTTTCCTCGCAACTTCGCCTTTTTCCTCGCTGGAAACAGCCGCGACGACGCGCGCGCCAAAGGCTTTGGCCAGTTCGACCGCCGACAGGCCGACTCCGCCCGCAGCGCCCAGCACCAGGACGGTATCGCCTTTTTTGATGTGGCCGCGATCCTTCAGGCCGTGGATCGTCGTGCCATAAGTCATCAGCAGCGAAGCGGCTTTTTCGAAAGGCACCCCTTCGGGCACGGGGAACATCCGGCCCGCGGGCACGATGACCTTTTCGGTCAGACCGCCATTGCCGATCCCGGCCATGACCCTGTCACCAACGGAGACGCCGTCGACGCCTTCGCCGACCGCTTCGACCACTCCCGCGATTTCGCCGCCAGGCGCATAGGGACGCTCGGGCTTGAACTGGTAGAGGTCACGGATCATCAACGTATCGGGATAATTGATCGCGCAGGCTTTCACATCGACCAGCACTTCGCCCTTGCCCGGGGTAGGGACCTCGACCTCGTCGAGTGTCAGCGTCTCGGGGCCTCCGACGGCGTGGGTGCGTAGGACTTTCATGCGGCTCTCTCCGTTCCTGTTGTAAGCCAGGGCGTTTGTGTCTTTTGGCGCGATTCATAGTCTGCGATGGCGGCATCGCGGGTGAGGGTCAGGCCGACTTCGTCCAATCCATTGAGCAGACAGTGCTTGCGAAACGGGTCGATTTCGAACGGGAACCGGTCCTGAAAGGGCGTTACGACAGTCTGCGTTTCGAGGTCGACCGCGATCGGATCGCTTTGCGCGACCTCCATCAATCGGTCGACCTCGTACTGCGATAAGACGACCGTTACGATACCGTTCTTGAAAGCATTGCTGGAGAAGATGTCGGAGAAGCTCGGCGCGATCACCGCCCTTATGCCGAGATCTAGCAAGGCCCATGCCGCGTGTTCGCGACTCGATCCGCAACCGAAATTGTCGCCGGCGATCAGGATCGGCGCTCCGGCGAATTCCTCGCTGTCGAAGATATTGTCCGGGACTTCGCGCAACGTCTCGAACGCGCCGCGCCCCAGTCCTTCGCGGGTGATCGTCTTGAGCCAGTGTGCAGGGACGATGACGTCGGTGTCGACATTCTTCGCGCCATAGGGAATCGCGCGCCCTTCGATCTGGCTCAAGGCCTCCATCAGTCGGTCTCCGGGTTCTCGCCCGAGGGGATGGGGCCGGGCTGGGTCGGCTCGTTTCTCTTCTTGCGCTTGCCCGCATAGAGCAGCGCGGCGGCGATAGCGGCGGATCCGATGGCTCCGGCGATGGTCTTGGCGTGAAGTTTTTTCGTCATGCTCTCTGCTTTGGTGATGTGTTGCGCGCCGCGCAAGGGCGATTAGTCGGACAACTCCCGAACATCGGTGAGCCGACCGTTGACGGCCGCCGCAGCGGCCATGGCAGGCGACAAAAGGTGCGTTCGCGCACCCGGGCCCTGGCGACCGACGAAATTGCGATTGCTCGTCGATGCGCAGCGCTGGCCCGGCGGGACCTTGTCGGGGTTCATGCCGAGGCAGGCCGAACAGCCGGGTTCGCGCCATTCGAAGCCGGCCTCGGTAAAAATGCGGTCGAGGCCTTCCTCTTCAGCCTGACGCTTCACGAGGCCTGAGCCCGGGACAACGATGGCCCAGTTTACGTTGCTCGCTTTTCTCCGTCCTCGCAGCACCTTGGCGGCAGCGCGCAGGTCTTCGATGCGGCTGTTTGTGCAACTGCCGATGAAGATGTTCTCGACCGAAATCTCCGTCAATTTCTGGCCGGGGGTGAGGCCCATGTATTCGAGGCTCTTGGCAGCGGCCGCCTGTTTGCCGGTGTCGTCGAAACTTGCGGGGGATGGCACTTCGCCAGTGATCGGCAGGACATCTTCGGGGCTGGTGCCCCAGGTGACGCTCGGGGCGACCTCCGCCGCATCGATCGTGACCGATCTGTCGAATGTCGCGCCGTCATCGGTTGCGAGCGAGCGCCACCAGGCGACTGCTGCATCCCACTCTTCGCCGTCGGGCGCATAGGGGCGGCCTTTCAAATAGGCGAAGGTCGTCTCGTCCGGTGCGATGAGGCCTGCGCGGGCACCGGCTTCGATGCTCATGTTGCAGACCGTAAGGCGGCTTTCGATGCTCATGCGCTCGAACACTTTGCCGCGATATTCGAAGACATATCCGGTCCCGCCCGCTGCTCCGATCACGCCGATGATGTGCATGATCAGGTCTTTCGAGGTGACACCCGCGCCCAGTTCGCCTTCAACACGGATTTCCATCGTTTTCGACTGCTTGAGCAGCAGCGTCTGCGTTGCCAGCACGTGCTCGACTTCGCTGGTGCCGATGCCGAAGGCGAGGGCACCCAAACCACCGTGACAGGCGGTGTGCGAGTCCCCGCATACGATCGTCGCGCCGGGGAGCGAGAAGCCTTGCTCGGGCCCCACCACGTGAACAATTCCCTGCTCGGCATCGGCATCACCGATATAGCGGATGCCGAATTCGGCCGCATTTCGGGCGAGAGCGTCCAATTGCGCCGCGCTTTGCGGGTCGGCGATCGGGATGCGCGAACCGGACGACGTACGCCGTGCTGTGGTCGGCAGGTTGTGGTCGGGCACCGCCAGCGTCAGGTCGGGACGGCGCACGGTACGGCCGCTGACCCGCAAAGCCTCGAACGCCTGCGGACTGGTAACCTCATGGACGAGATGCCGGTCGATATAGATCAGCGCGGTGCCATCGTCGCGCTGTTCGACAACATGCGCGTCCCAGATTTTCTCGTACAATGTGCGCGGGGTGCTCTCCATGGCCGCAGCTTTGCGACCTTTGCGCAACACAGGCAAGATTACGTGGCCCAAGCAATTGCGGTGTCATGGAAAAGAAAGCTTTCCGCGCCTAACTGACAGTCATGTCAGCAAGCTCCCCCGCCAAGCCATTCGCCTTTCCCATCAAGGTCCTGCCGGACGACATCGATTTCATGGGCCATGTGAACAACGCGCGCTATCTCAACTGGGTGCAGGATGCCGTGCTGGCGCACTGGAACAAGCTGGCCCCGGCCGAGGAAGTCGCGAGCAAGGCGTGGGTCGCGCTCAAGCACGAGATCACCTATCGCAAGCCCGCGTTTCTCGAAGACGATGTGATGGCGCAGACAGTGCTGGAGCACTTCCAGGGCGCGCGCGCATTCTATCACACGGTGATCAGTCGCGGTGAAGAGGTGCTTGCCGAAGTGAAGTCGAGCTGGTGTTGCATCGATGCGGAAACCTTGCGCCCTGCACGTATCGGGGACCATCTGCGCGAATTCTTTTTTCCGGAAGCCGACTGACCCCACGGACTTCCGTCCAATTGTGCTGTGCGGCGCGTGTTGCTAGATGCACTCGCATGGGTCGCGTAATCTCCTGAATGTCTGACGGTCCTGCCTTTTCGTTGCCTGCGCGCTCGCGTCAGCAGGCGATCGGGTTGACGCTCGCCGTGCTGATCGCTGGCGCGTGGCTCGGCATCCACGCCTATGCGATGTTCGTTTTCGAGCTGAGTTGGCAGAACCTGCCCTTCGCACTTCTGCTAGCAACGGTGCAAACGTGGCTGTCGGTTGGCGTCTTCATCGTTAGTCATGACGCAATGCACGGCTCGCTGGCACCCGGCAGGCCGACGCTGAATTCGGCGATCGGCGCGTTTCTCTTGGCCCTTTACGCAGGCTTCGGCTGGCGACGAATGCGTGACGCGCATTTTACCCACCACAAGCTGGCGGGCCATGCGGGAGACCCGGATTTCGACGAGCACAATCCGCGCAGTTTCTGGCGCTGGTACGGAACCTTCTTCCGGCGCTATTTCAGCTGGCAATCGATCCTGTTCGTGCATGTCGTTGTCGGCATCTACTGGCTAGTCCTCGACATTCCGATGGTGCAGATCGTCCTGCTCTACGGCGCACCGGCACTGCTTTCATCGCTGCAGCTTTTCTACTTCGGGACCTTTCGTCCACATCGGCGTTCCGAAGAGGGTTTTGCCGACCGGCACAACGCGCGCAGCGATGGCTTCGGCACGTTGGCCAGCCTCGCCACGTGCTTCCATTTCGGCTATCATCTCGAACATCATCGGCGTCCCGACGTGCCGTGGTGGGCCTTGCCCGGCGCGCGAGAAGCGGGGATCGGAATGGAAGCGCAAAACGCATGAGCTGGTGGGCAATCGCCCTGATCGTATTCGGTGCCGTGGTCGGCATGGAGTTTTTTGCCTGGTTTGCCCACAAATACATCATGCACGGCTGGGGCTGGTCCTGGCATCGCGACCATCATGAGCCGCACGACAACACACTGGAAAAGAACGATCTTTTCGCGGTCGTGTTCGGATCCGTAGCGGCGCTGCTTTTTGTTATAGGCGCCCTGTGGTCCGATCCTTTGTGGTGGGCTGCGGTCGGGATCACGCTTTACGGCGTGATTTATACGCTGGTGCACGACGGGCTGGTCCATCAGCGCTACTGGCGCTGGACGCCCAAGCGCGGTTACGCGAAGCGGCTGGTCCAGGCCCACCGGCTGCATCATGCCACGGTAGGCAAGGAGGGCGGGGTGAGTTTCGGCTTCGTTTTCGCGCGCGATCCGGCAAAACTGAAGGCTGAACTCAAGCAGCAGCGCGAACAGGGTCTCGCGGTCGTGCGCGACAGCATGGGCGCCTGAATCGAAAGCGCCGACCCATTGGGCCGGCGCTTTTGTAGATCGGTCTAAGCTGCGATTACCGCGCGTAATTCACGTAAAGGCCGTGGATCAGGCCGGGAATGAAACCGAGCAGCGTGAGGACGAGGTTGAGCAGCGTCGTCGCGCCGAGCCCGTGCTTCATTGCAACGCCGAGCGGCGGCAGCAGGATGGTCGCTATAAGAACAATAATGGCCATGATTTCAAATCCTTCTCTCTCCCCGCCCGTATGCCTGTTAAACGTACGGGAAGCTTCAAAGGTTCCGGTCGGCTCTATTCGTTGCGGGTCACTATCCAGCCCCCGGCGATGATCAGCACCGAAAGCGAGACATAGACCCAGGGCGCCCCGAGGGTAGCCCATGTAAACAGCACGCCCGCTGACATAGCCGCTACCGCCGCCAGTTTGGCCGGGCGGCGTATGATTCTATGGTCGCGCCAGTCGGCGATCTGCGGGCCCCATTGCGGATGCTCCAGAATCTTGCGTTCCCATTCCGGATTGCTGCGCGCGAAGCAGAACACGGCGAGCAGCAGGAAGGGCACCGTCGGCATGATCGGCAGCACCGCGCCGATCGCGCCGAACGCGACGCTGAGGATACCGCCCGCGAGGTAGAGCGGGCGCATGTCAGGCAGCGGCGGCGAGGCGCGCGGCGTGTTCCTTCACCAGCGCGATCATGTTGGGGACGCCCTGCGTGCGGTTGGAGCTGAGCTGGTTCTTGAGGTCGAAGGGCTCGAGTGCGCCGGCGACGTCCATCTGCGCCACTTCGTCGGCCGGCTTGTCCTGCACGGCGGCGATGACGAGTGCGACAATTCCCTTGGTGATGGCGGCATTGCTGTCGGCGAGGAAGTGCAGCGTGTTGCCCTCGCCGGTGGGATAGACCCATACGCTCGCCGAGCAGCCGCGCACCAGCGTCGCATCGGTCTTGAGCGCATCGGGCATCGGATCGAGTTCGCGCCCCAGCTCGATCAGCAGGCGATAGCGTTCGTCGCCTTCGAGAAATTCGTATTCTTCCTGGATATCACTAAGAGACCGCATTGAAACTCCGTTCGCCCTGAGCCGGTGACGCTGTGCGCCGTCTTCGACTCCGAAGGGCCGTCTTTCACTTCTGGCGCCGCGCTAGAAGAAAGTACGATGCTTCGACAAGCTCAGCATGAACGGATGTAGGAAAGGGCGGTCACAAATCCACTCCGTTGGCGATGGCTTCGAGCTTGCGAATGCGTTCCTTGAGGTCGGCGATCTCGATCCGGGCCGCGCCTTCGCCGGCACCGCCTTCGATTTCGATCGGGCCGCGCGTGCGGCGGTTCTCGAGTTCCTGGCGCTTCAACGCGAGCCAGCTGTGCCAGCCGCGCAGCAAGGCCGCGACGACGACGCTGAGGCCGACCAGTGCGGTAATCGCGATGACGAATGTGGGGTCACTCATCTGCATGTTCCTCCAACGGGCCTCCTGAACCCTGGCTTCCTTTCCTCAGCGCTCGTCGCGCAGCTTCTCGATCTCGTCGGCGGTGCGGCGCGCCGGATCGGTGGCGATCCGTTCCAGCACTTTCACCCGTTCGCGCAGTTCGGCGATTTCGCGATCCTTCTCGCCATCGTCGCGTCCGACATAGGTTTCGTTGCCCTGCTTGTCGGCGATTATCCCGGACCGGGCGCGATAGCGCGCGCGCAGGATCTGCGCGACCGAAGCGATCAGCACGATCAGGACAATCCCAGTCCACATGCTCATTGCGTCCGCTCCTTGCTGTCGATCTGTGTGTCGATGTCCTGCAGGTCGCGCAGCTGCTCGATCTGCATGGCAAGCGGGTCGTCCTTCTCGGTGGCAATCCGTTCGAGCACGCGAATGCGATCTTCCAGCGCCTTGTAGGCTTCGTCGCTTACGCGCGTGCGCTTCTTCTCGCGATGCTCCTCGAGCCAACGCTTCTGCCGCATTTGCTGGGCGATAATGCCATTGATCCCAAGCGTGATGATGACGACCACGGTCAAAATGAAGCCGAAAATGAGGATCAGATCGCTATCCATCAGGCGGTTTCCTTATTCGCTTTCGTGGCGTCGTCGTCGCGCAGCGCTTCGATCTGGCTGGCGACGCGAACCGAAGGATCGGTGACGATGCGTTCGAGTACTTCGACGCGGCCCTTCAAGCGGTCTGCCGTGGCAGTGTCCGAAGACGCTGCCTGCGTACGGCGCCGCATGACCAGATAGATCGCGCCGGCGCCCACGGCAGCGGCAACGGCGGCCATCTGCAGCGCATCCATTACCAGAGGTGTGTCGGCTCCGAACATCAGGCGCTCCCTTCCGTCTCGCGGTGCTGGAGCGCCGGCTCGCGCAATTTGTCGATCTCGCTGGTGAGCTGATAGCCGCTGTCGGTGACGATGCGTTCGACATTGGCCAGGCGGTCCTTCATCGAGCCGAGTTCGGCCCGCAATTCGGCGTTTTCCTGCGTCAGCAGCCGCACGCGCTCGGCGGTCTGGCCGTCGGTACTCGGTTTCAGCGACTGCCCCCACATCCCTTCGAGCGGATAGCCGTTCTGGATGCGCAGCTTGGTCGTGTGGACCCAGCCCCACACCCCGGCCGCGCCGATGGCGAGTGCACCGCCGACGATCCACGGCAGGTGGGGGACGATTGCGCTGGCAGCCTGGGCAGCTTCGGGGGTCATGCTTGTTCCTTCTTGTTGAGGTCGAGCGGCACGCCGCTGTCGGTTCCGGTATGGGAGGCGGTGTTGCGGGCGGGGCGATCGCGCAAGGCTTCGATCTCGTCGCTTAGGCGATAACCCTTGTCGGTGACGATGCGTTCGAGATTGACCATCCGGTCCTGCATGGAATCGATCTGCGATTTCAGCTCGGCATTTTCAGCTTTGAGCCGCTTGGTCTCGCCGCTGTCGGTCGGGTCGGTCATGCCGCCCCATTCGTTTTCGAGGCTGTAACCGTGCCTGGCGCGGATCCAGTTGTTGATCAGCCAGCCTGCCGTGCTGATCGCGACCAGCAGGACGACGAAGGTAGGGCCACCCCAATCCATCACGCGCGCTCCTTGTTCGTCATGTCGAGCGGAACACCCATGCCTTCGTCCTCCACGCGCTTCGTGTCGCGCAAGGCTTCGATCTGGGTGGCGACGTCGTAGCCGCGATCGGTGATGATGCGCTCCAGCACCTGGACGCGATCCTCGAGATCCTTGACCTGGCCGACATATTGCGCGGCTTTCTCGCTCGTCGCGTCGGCGGTGGCTTCGATCTTCTGCTTTTCCAGCTTGCTGCGGCTGACGATCCAGATGATGCCGAGCACCATCAGGAACGGTGCGGTCACCGCCATCAGTCCCGTCAATGCTCCGATAAATTCACCCACGTTTTCCTCCCTTCAGCGCCTGGTTCAGCGCAGTTTCTCGATTTCTTCGGCCGTGCGGCGGGCCGGGTCGGTGGCGATGGTTTCGAGCACCGCCATGCGGTCTTCCAGCATTGCCACGGTTTCCTTCAGGCGGGCCTTGTCGTCCGCCAGTTGCGCCTCGCGGTCGCTGCGGCCGTATGTGATCTCCGCCATCTTGCGGCGATGCTTGAGGATGGAGTCGACCGTCCCCCAGATTGCCGGCCCGCCGAAGATGAAGGCGAACATCAAGATGAGAGCCCAGGTTTCCATCGTGCAGTCTCCCCGTGGTCACCCGATCAGCGCAAGCGCTCGATTTCCGAGTTCAGGCGCGGGTTGGAAGAGACGTAGAAGGTCTCGACCTCGGCCAGCCGGCGATCGATGTCGCGGAACTTGCCGCGCACTTCGCGCACTGTGCGCTTGGGGTTCTGGCGCATGCGCTGCCAGTATTTGCTCTCGTCCTGATCGACATAGAGATGCGGCGGCTTCTTGTTCAACAGCAGCCCGGCGATGAAATAGGCCGGCAGCAGGATCGGGGCGATCGTGAACAGCAGGACCAGGAAGCCCAGGCGAACCCACAGCGGATTGACGCCGGTATAATCCGCGATCCCGGAGCAGACGCCCATCAGTTTCGCGTTCTGCTTGTCGCGGTAAAGGGTCGTGCGGGGGGTATTCACGATGCAGCTCCTTTCTTCTCGGCGACCAGCTTTTCGAGTTCCTTGAGCTGGGCGTTGTCTTCTTCCGAATTCTGCACGAGGCGGGCGGGTTTGAAGTCGGCGTGGTCGTGCTGGACCAGCCGCTCGACCGTATCCATCCGCTCGTCGAGGCGCTTGGCGAGATTGTACATTTCCTCCAGCAGCGCTTCGTCGTCGCCGGTGATGGTGGCCGCGGTCTTCCACTTCGTGACATAGTGCAGGATCAACCAGGGAAGCCCGATGAATATGGCCGGGATGATGATGACTTCTTCCATGGGGTCTTAGTCCTCCTGCTTGTCGTCTTTGCCGCCCATTCCGAGGGCGCGTTTCATTTCTTCGAGCTCCTCGTCGACCTTGTCGCTGCCGGCGAGGGCATCGATTTCGTCGGCGAGGCTGGGGGTGCCCGACTGGTCGGAAATCTTCAGGGCTTCGGCGCGTCCTTCGGCATAGTCGACGCGGCGTTCGAGCTGGTCGAAGCGGGTCAGCGCATCGTCGACGCGCTCGTTGGTCATCAGGCTGCGCAGCTTGACGCGATTTTCCGCGCTTTCGAGGCGGGCAGCGATCGCCGTCTGGCGGCTGCGGGCTTCGCGCAGGCGGCCCTGCAGCTTCTGGATGTCCTGCTCGTAAGCGCGCAGCGCATCGTCAAGCACGGCGATTTCCTGCTTGAGCTGGTCGCTCATATCGGCGGCCTTTTTCTTCTCGACGAGGGCGGCGCGGGCGAGATCTTCGCGATCCTTCGACAGCGCGAGCTGCGCCTTCTCGGCCCAGTCGGCCTGCAGCTTGTCGAGCTTGACCGTATGGCGATGCATTTCCTTCTGGTCGGCGATGGTGCGGGCGGCCGAGGCGCGCACTTCGACCAGCGTTTCTTCCATCTCGAGGATGATCATGCGGATCATCTTTTCCGGGTCGTCGGCCTGGTCGAGCATGTCGTTGAAATTGGCGGCAATGATATCGCGGGTACGGCTGAAAATGCCCATGAAGGGTGCTCCTGAGAGAAATTCGTTGACCTTGGCGTTGACCTTGTCCGCGTCGGCCCATTCCGAAGCGGTAAAAGGTTCGCTCTGTTTACCTTGCGTCGGGGTGGGGCTCCGGCGAAGCTTTTCTACTTCGGCTTCGAGCCGGGACAAACCGTCACGGACCCGAGACCCGCCGGCGCTCTTGTCAGAGCGAGGGGACTGGGGGGAGGCGGGCTCCGGTCCGAGGGGGTTGTTCGGCTTGCTCACGCGGCTTCGACCTGCTCGTAAGCGATCGGTGCGGCGAAAGCGGGGGGTGCCTGCAGCTGGGTGCTGAGCGCCACGAAAGCGGTCATTGCGGCGATGCTGGCAAGAGCGGCCTGGCCCAGTTTGGTCTGGAAGAAGCTGCGAGTATACATGGTTGGGTTCCTCCCTGAATTCGATGCCTTCCGGCGTTCGCCCATATCTCTGCAACAGGCGTGCCAAATGGCAGAAACAGGAGAATTCAGCGCTTCTTAATGTTTTTCTCCGGACGGGTGTTGGCGAGTATTGCCAACCCTTGGGAAAAATTCCTATATATCGGGTATGGAGCGCGGGAATCAGTTTGTCGGCCAGTCCACGGCTTTTCTCGACGCGGTCGAACGCGCAAGCCGCGCAGCCCCGATGCAGCGCCCGATCCTTATTATCGGGGAGCGCGGCACAGGCAAGGAACTGATTGCCGAACGTCTGCATCGACTCTCACCACGATGGGGCGAGCCGCTGGTCATCATGAACTGCGCGGCGCTCCCCGAAACCCTTATCGAGGCCGAACTGTTCGGCCACGAAGCGGGCGCTTTTACCGGCGCTACCAGAGCGCGCGAGGGAAGGTTCGAGGAAGCCGACAAGGGCACTCTATTCCTCGACGAACTGGGTACTTTGTCGATGGCCGCACAGGAACGGCTGTTGAGGGCCGTCGAATATGGCGAGGTCACGCGGATCGGCTCGTCGCGCCCGGTCAATGTGGATGTGCGGATCGTCGCCGCCACCAACGAGGACCTGCCCCGACTCGCGGAGGAAGGCACCTTCCGCGCCGACTTGCTCGACCGGCTCAGTTTCGAAGTCATTACCTTGCCGCCCCTGCGCGTGCGCGATGGCGATGTCGGCGTGCTGACGGAATATTTCGGTCGGCGCATGGCGGCCGAGCTCGCCTGGGAAGGCTGGCCGGGTTTTGCGCCGCATGTGCAGAAAGAGCTGGAGGATTATGCCTGGCCCGGCAACGTGCGCGAGCTGCGCAATGTTGTCGAGCGAGCGGTCTATCGCTGGGACAGCTGGGAGGAGCCGATCGGCTATGTCCAGTTCGATCCCTTCGAGAGCCCGTGGAAACCCTTGCCCGGCGAAGCTGCCAAGCGCGACAAGTCGACCGACTTTCGCGACGCCGTCGACCAGACGGCGCGCCCGACGCTGGATCTCGATTGCGACGATCTGCGCGGCGCGGTGGACGAGCATGAGCGGGCGATCATCGAACACGCGCTCGGCAAGCACCGCTGGAACCAGCGCCAGACCGCCAAGGCGCTCGGCTTGACCTACGACCAGCTGCGCCATTGCATCAAGAAGCATGGACTGATGGAAGAGGCGACCAATTCCTAGTTCGCGAAGCCCAGAACGGCCATGAGGCCCCGCTGAACCTCAAGCATGGTTTCCCGGTCGAGCTCGCCGATCTTGCTTTGCAACCGCGATCGGCGCAGCGCAGCAAGCTTCTCAAGCATCGCCCAGCTTTCGACCCTGAGCCCCGTTTCCTCGATAGGTGCCAGTGGCACGCGAAGGTAGGGCGCGTCGACAGCCACCGACGTCAGCGGAATTGCTACGATAGAATCTGCGGTCGGGAAGTAGTCGCTTTGAATGATCAGCCAGGGCCGCGGTTTGCGTGCATAGTCGCCGACATCTGCGCCAACCCAAATCTCGCCGCGTTTCAAGCGCCTTTCGCTTCATCTTCACTAGCTTCAATGTCCACCAGCATTTCACCGATAATTGCATCGATGAGGTCCTGAGCTTCGGCGGTCTCTGCGTGCTGCGAGACTTTGCGGCATTGACCAGCGATTTCTGATCTGATCCTCGGGTCACCCAGATCGGGAAGCCAGAATTGCTTCGGCCTCAACCCTTGCGCCCTCAGCTTTGCACGGTGGCGCGCTACTCTTTGCCTATCGGTGAGGGGATCGTGCTTACCCATAGGGCATTGTTACATGTTACGCTCAGATTTTGCAACGGCGGGATTGCGAGTGCCTGACATTTTGCTTCACTCGGTCTAGGTTTCGTTCACCCGCCCACCTTACAGGAGTAGCTGCACCCAATGTGCAATCTCTACGAGGTCAAAAGCTCGCACACCGAGGTCGCCGATTTCTTCGATGCGATCGCGGAGGATTTCAGCGCCAACACGGCTGAAGAGGTCTATCCGGGCTATCCCTCTCTGGTGGTGGCCGATGGAAAGCTGACGGCGATGATTTGGGGCTTCCCGCTTCAGCGCAAGGGCGCGAAGGGGCAGCCGCTCAAGCCCAAGCCGGTCAACAACACCCGCACCGACAAGGTGAAGAGCTATTTCTGGCGTTTCTCCTTCGAGGAGCGCCGCTGCCTGATCCCGGTCTCGACGTTTGCCGAGGCCGAGGGTCTGAAGGGGAAAATGACCCGCACGTGGTTCTCCATGCCCGACGCGCCGCTGTTCGCGACCGCTGGCATCTGGACCGACACGGACGAATGGGGCGCGGCCTATTCGATGCTGATGACCGAAGCGAACGAACAGGTCGCGCCGGTACACAAGCGGATGCCGGTAATCCTGCCGCGCGAGAGCTGGGATCGGTGGCTTAACGGCACGCCGAGCGAGGCCTATGACCTGTGTGTGCCCTATGCGGGCGATCTCTTGGTGGATCGCACCGACGAACCGTGGTTTCGCCGCAAAAGCTCATAGGCCAGCCTTTCCGCTTGCATCCGTCACGCTGCTTGCCTATCTGCGCCTCATCCCGACATTGTCGTGACACTGAAGGGCTGGCGCCGAGAGGGGCCGGCACCGAACCGCTTTGTCACGGGCAATGCCGCGCAACCGGAGACCCTATGGCCGATTTGGCTCGCCTGACTGCACTGATCGAACCTGAAGCGAAAGCGCTCGGGTTCGAGCTCGTGCGCGTCAAGATGATGCCGAGCGAGGCCGGAGACGGCGGGCAGGCGCTGCAGATCATGGCCGAGGACCCGGCAACGGGCCAGCTCCTGATCGAACAATGCGCCGAGCTCAGCCGCAAGGTCTCCGACGTGATCGATGCCGCCGAGGAATCGGGCGAGGTGCTGATCGAAGGGGCCTATCACCTCGAAGTCAGCTCTCCCGGCATCGACCGCCCGCTGACCCGGCCGAAGGACTTTGCCGACTGGGCCGGTCACGAAGCCAAGGTGAGCCTTGTCGAAAAGATAGACGGCCATCGCAATATGCGTGGTATATTGCTTGGCATAGACGGCGAAACCGTGACGATCGCGGATAACCGCGCGGGCGAGGTTTCTTTCGCCCTGGAACAAATCCACAGCGCCAAGCTGGTCCTCACCGACAAGCTGATCGCTGCGACACAACCCCTCGACGCTGACGGTGCTGAGGAAGTATTAGAAGACAAAGAAGAGAAGGCTGACGACTGATGGCCAGTGCAATTTCCGCCAACAAGGCCGAGCTGCTCGCGATTGCGAATGCGGTCGCTTCGGAAAAGATGATCGACAAGGCGATCGTCATCGAAGCGATGGAAGAAGCGATCCAGAAAAGCGCGCGCAACCGCTACGGCGCAGAGAACGACATTCGCGCAAAGCTCGATCCGCAGACCGGCGATCTGCGCCTGTGGCGTGTCGTCGAAGTGGTCGAGGAAGTCGAAGACTATTTCAAGCAGGTCGATCTGAAATCCGCGCAAAAGCTCGAAGAAGGCGCTGCGATCGGTGACTTCATCGTCGACCCGCTGCCGCCGGTCGATCTCGGCCGTATCGACGCGCAGAGCGCGAAGCAGGTGATCTTCCAGAAGGTCCGCGACGCCGAGCGTGAGCGCCAGTTCGAAGAATTCAAGGACCGCGCCGGCGAAGTCATCACCGGCGTCATCAAGTCGGTCGAGTTCGGCCACGTGATCGTCAATCTCGGCCGTGCCGAGGGCGTGATCCGCCGCGACCAGCAGATCCCGCGTGAAGCCGCGCGTGTCGGCGAGCGTGTCCGCGCGATCATCACCAAGGTCGAGCGCAACAATCGCGGGCCGCAGATCTTCCTCAGCCGCGCGCATCCCGATTTCATGCGCAAGCTGTTCGCGCAGGAAGTGCCCGAAATTTACGACGGCATCATCGAGATCAAGGCCGCCGCCCGCGACCCGGGGAGCCGCGCCAAGATCGGCGTCATCAGCCACGATTCCAGCATTGACCCGGTCGGCGCCTGCGTCGGCATGAAGGGTAGCCGCGTCCAGGCTGTCGTTCAGGAATTGCAGGGCGAGAAGATCGACATCATACCGTGGTCGGAAGATCAGGCCACGTTCATCGTCAACGCGTTGCAGCCGGCGACGGTCAGCCGCGTGGTCCTCGACGAGGACGAGAGCCGGATCGAAGTCGTCGTGCCCGACGACCAGCTCAGCCTCGCCATCGGTCGCCGCGGCCAGAATGTCCGGCTCGCCAGCCAGCTGACCGGCAACCAGATCGACATCATGACCGAGGAAGAGGCGAGCGAGAAGCAGAGCAAGGAATTCGCCGAACGCTCCAAGATGTTCGAGGAAGAGCTCGACGTCGACGAAACGCTCTCGCAGTTGCTTGTCGCCGAAGGTTTCGCCGAGCTGGAAGAGGTCGCCTACGTGGCGATGGAAGAACTCGCCGCGATCGAAGGCTTCGACGAGGAGCTCGCCGAAGAACTCCAGAGCCGCGCGCAGGAAGCGCTCGAGCGTCAGGCCGAGGCCTATCGCAAGGAACGCCGCGAACTGGGCGTCGAAGACGATCTTGCCGAACTGCCCCACCTGTCGGAGCAGATGCTCGTGACGCTGGGCAAAAGCGGTATCAAGACGCTCGACGACCTGGCCGACCTCGCCACCGACGAGCTGATCCAGAAGAAGCGCGAAGCCCCGCGTCGCCGGAACACGGCCGAAGGTCCGCGCATGCGCAGCGATCGTCCGCAGCGCGAGCAGGACAAGGGCGGCGTGCTCGGCGAATACGGTCTGACCGAAGAGCAAGGCAACGAGATCATCATGGCTGCCCGCGCGCACTGGTTCGAGGACGAGGAGAAAGCCCCCGCCGCTTCCGCTCCCGCCGCCGAGCCTGACACTCAGGAGGCCGCCGATGCGGACTCCACCCAATGAGCGCGTAAGCTCCGACATCTCTGACGGCACCAAGGCACGGACACCCAAGTCCGAGCCCGAACGCCGCTGCATCCTCTCCGGAGAGAATGGCGCGCGCCACGCGCTGATCCGGCTGGCGATTTCGCCCGATGGCGACGTGCTGCCCGATGTGCTGGCGCGTGCGCCCGGTCGTGGTGCCTGGATCGGCGTGTCACGCGCAGAACTTGAAGCGGTTATGGGCGCGAAGGGCAAGCTGCGCGGCGCCTTGGCGCGGGCCTTCAAAGGCGCGCCATTAAACGTGCCCGAAACGCTCCCACAATTGATTCAACAGGCGCTTGAGAAGGCGCTGCTCGAGCGGCTGGGCCTCGAAATGCGCTCCGGACATCTTATCTTGGGGTCCGACAGGATTGCCGAACATGCCCGAAGCGGCGCGCTGGAGCTGTTGCTTCACGCGGCCGATGCCAGCGAAGGCGGGGCGCGCAAGCTCGACCAGGCGTGGCGCGTCGGCAAGGACATCGAAGGATCGGGGGCACGCGGAATCCGCTTGCCACTGGACCGGGCGGCTCTCTCTGTGGCATTGGGCCGCGAGAACGTCGTCCATCTGGGCGTGGAGGGTCGAAAGGCCGCCGACCGGGTCGAGCAGACCCTCTCGCGCCTGCTGCACTTTGCGGGACCGCGCGAAAGCGCACCGGATAACGGTGGCAAGGATAGCCTCGCCGCCGCCAAGCGACATGACGATTGATAGGAAGATACGAGTTTTATGAGCGACGACAACGACAAGCCCCGGACCCGCAAACCGCTTGGCCTCAAGCGGAGCGTGGATGCGGGCGAAGTCAAACAGACCTTCAGCCACGGCCGCACCAACAAGGTTGCGGTCGAGGTGAAGCGCAAGCGTAAGCTCCTGAAACCGGGCGAAACGCCGGCACCGGCACCCGAACCGGCGCCCGAACCCGCGCCGGCGCCCGCACCGGCTCCGGCGGCGAAGAAGCCTGCGCCCAAGAAACCCGCGCCTGCTGCCGAAACGCCGCAGGAACGCGTCGCCCGCCTCCAGCGCGAAGCCGAGGAAGAGCGTCTCAAACTGGCGGAAGACGCGCGCAAGCGTGACGACCAGAAGGCCAAACAGAACGCCGACGACGAGAAGAAGCGCCAGGAAGAGAACAAGAAGGCAGAGGAAGAGGCCGAGAAGCAGGCCGCTGCCGAGGCCGAGGCTGCTGCTGCCGCCGAAGCCGCGCCCGAAGAAGATGCCGACGACGGCAGGAAGGCGCCCGTTGCGCGGAAATTCACCCCGGTCGCGCGGCCCGAGCCGAAGCGTCCGGAGAAGAAGAAGGAAGAGAAGAAGCCTGCGCGTGGCGGCGCCAAGGACAAGCGTCGCTCGGGCAAGCTGACGGTCTCCAAGGCGCTCAACGAGGACGAGGGCCGGCGTGCCATGTCGCTCGCCAAGCTCAAGCGTGCGCGCGAAAAGGAACGTCGCCTCAAGGGCGGCGGCTCTTCGGCCCCGCGCGAGAAGCAGGTCCGCGATGTGATCGTGCCCGAAGCCATCACCGTCGGCGAACTCGCCAAGAGGATGGGCGAAAAGGGCGCCGATCTCGTGAAGGAGCTGTTCAATCTCGACATGATGGTCACCGTCAACCAGACCATCGACCAGGACACGGCGGAATTGCTCGTTGAACAGTTCGGGCACAACATCCAGAAGGTCTCCGAGGCGGATGTCGACATCCAGGCCGAGGAAGATGTCGATCCGGAAGAGACGCTGCAGCCGCGTCCGCCGGTCGTCACGATCATGGGCCATGTCGATCACGGCAAGACCAGCCTGCTCGATGCTCTGCGCGGCACCAATGTCACCAAGGGCGAAGCCGGCGGGATTACCCAGCATATCGGCAGCTACCAGGTGAACACCAAATCCGGCGGGAAGGTCACCTTCCTCGATACCCCGGGCCACGCGGCTTTCTCCGAAATGCGCCAGCGCGGTGCCAATGTCACCGATATCGTGGTGCTGGTGGTGGCGGCGGATGACGGCGTGATGCCGCAGACGATCGAAGCCATCAAACACACCAAGGCCGCCGGCGTGCCGATGATCGTCGCGATCAACAAGTGCGACAAGCCGGAAGCCGATCCCGACAATATCCGCAACCGCCTGCTCGAACACGAAATCATCGTCGAGAAGCTGTCGGGCGATGTGCAGGACGTCGAGATCTCGGCGACCAAGAAGACCGGCCTCGACGAATTGCTCGAGAAGATCGAGCTGCAGGCCGAATTGCTCGAGCTCAAGGCGCGTCCCGACCGCATGGCGGAAGCGACCGTCATCGAAGCGCAGCTCGACAAGGGCCGCGGCCCCGTCGCGACCGTGCTCATCACGCGCGGTACGCTCAAGCGTGGCGATACGTTCGTGGTCGGCACGGAAAGCGGCCGCGTGCGTGCGGTCGTCAACGATCAGGGCAAGCAGATCAAGGAAGCCGGACCATCCATGCCGGTCGAGGTCCTCGGCCTCGGCGGTGTGCCGGGTGCGGGCGATCAGCTGACCGTCGTGGAGAACGAACAGCGGGCGCGAGAAGTTGCCGAATATCGCCAGGAAAAGGCGACCGAGAAGCGCACCGCGCTCGCCCCGACCAGCTTCGACACGATGTTCAACAACCTTCAGTCGAACGTCATCGAATGGCCGGTGCTGGTCAAGGCGGATGTGCAGGGCTCGGTCGAAGCGATCGTCACTGCGCTGCACAATATCTCGAACGACGAGATCAAGGTGCGCGTGCTCCATGCAGGCGTGGGCGCCATTACCGAAAGCGACGTGACGCTGGCGGCGGCATCGAACGCGCCGATCATCGGCTTCAACGTGCGCCCCAATGCCAAGGCGCGCGAACTGGTGAAGCGCGACGATGTGCGGATGATGTATTACGATGTCATCTACCACCTGACCGACGAGGTCGCGAAGGAAATGGCCGGCGAGCTTGGTCCGGAGCGGATCGAGACGGTCGTCGGTCGGGCCGACGTCAAGGAAGTCTTCAAGTCCGGCAAGAAGGACAAGGCGGCCGGTCTGCTGGTCACCGATGGCGTTATCCGCAAGGGCCTGTTCGCGCGTCTCACCCGCGACGATGTCATCGTGTCGGCGACAACCATCGCCTCTCTGCGGCGCTTCAAGGACGATGTCGACGAGGTCCGTTCGGGCCTCGAATGCGGCGTCGTGCTGGAAGACACCAACGATATCCAGCCGGGCGACAGCCTCGAGGTCTTCGAAGTCGAGGAGCGCGAGCGGACACTGTGAGTTTTGCCAAAGCATTTGACAGTATGAGTGAGCAAGACATCGCAGAGTTTGCAGTTGCAGCCGTGAATGAAGCACCGGCGTCAGACGCTGCTGATGATTCTTATGCGCTTCAGCATTCGCATTTGGTTCGTGCTTTCGCGCTGGCTGATTTCTCTCAATCGGAGACATTAACTGCCCTAGCTCTTGCAGTTTATGGTTGGATGCCCGGAATCCCGCGCAACCTGATCGACGAAAAGAAACGACCGCGAACAGCGGAGATGTTGTCAAAGTTGCAATGTGGCGATTTGTCTCAATGCTCAGATATGCGTTTCATCAATGGCTCAGTAATCGGGACTTCAAAATTCTTGCATTTTCTGCGTCCAGAAACATTCGCGATCTGGGATACCAACGTAGCAATCGCTTTGGCATACCCCGATAGCTGGAGCGGTGCTGCCAAAGCACCAGTTCATCGGTCTGTTGACAACGAAGACCGCTATCGGAAATACCTTCGTGGATTGAGCCTAGCCCAAAATAGTGAGAACCTGCGTGAACTTGAATTTGCGCTGTTTCGGCTAGGGAAGCGGATGCGGGCCAGAACATCAGGTGCTGATGCCTGAGAATTCTAGCGGACACGCCCTTGGCGCCGCCCACGCCGAGTTGATGGGCGTCGAGTTCGAGAGCTTCGACAAGGACCGCGAAGAAGTCACCTTGCGCTTCCATGCGCCGGACAGCTTCATCACCCCGCGCGGCAGCGTGCAGGGCGGGCTTGTTGCAGGCTTCCTCGACGAAGTGATGGGCTGGGCGCATGTCTGGGCGACGGACCATGTCGAAGCCCCGCTCAACCTCGACATCACCATGACATTGCTCAAACCCGTCCTTGCCGGGCCGCTGGTGGGGAAAGGCCGTGTCGTGAAGCGCGGCCGACGGGTGATATATCTCGAAGGCGAATTGTTCGACGGCGACGGCAGCTTGCTCGCCCGGGCGACCAGCACGGCCATCCCTACCCCGCGACCGGTGGCGGAATAATGCCGCGCTATCTTGCCTTGCTGGGTAGCATCAATGTCGGTGGCAACCGGATCAAGATGATCGACCTCAAGGCGGCGCTCGAAGGGGCCGGGTTCGAGGACGTTGCGACGGTAGCGGCGAGCGGCAATGTCATCTTTGCCGACGAGCGCGATCCGGCGATGCTGGAGATCCGGCTCGAAAGCGTGGTCCAGCAGAGCTTCGGCTTCACATCCTGCGCCATGGTCCGCAGCGCCGAGGAAGTGCGCTATGCGATCGAGGAGAACCCCTTTCACGGCACCGGGCCCGAGCACGGCTCCGACAAGATGGTGCATTCGATCTTCCTCAGTCAGCAGCCCGACACAACCGCCGTCGATGCGCTGATCGAAGAGCACCGCGCCAAAGGTAGCGAGCGGCTCGCGCTGGGTGACCGCGTGCTGTTTCTCGGCTATGTGCATGGTGTCGGCGTGTCGGACCTTTCGAACAAGACACTGGAGCGCAGGCTCAAGGTGAAAGGCACGGCGCGCAACATGACATCGCTCAAACGTATTCTCGGCAAAATGGTGGCCTGATGGCGCGACAGCAATTTACCCCTGAACAACACTCGGTTCGTGTCCTTAAAGTGGCTGAGCGCGTGCGGCATATTCTCAGCGAATTGCTTGCGCGGCAGGAGGTCCATGACGAAACGGTCAGCGCGGCCAACATCGCCGTCACCGAGGTTCGCATGACGCCCGACCTGCGCAACGCGACCGCCTATGTGAAGCCGCTGCTGGGCAAGGAGGAGGACGAGATCGTCTCCGCGTTGCGGCAGAATACGGCCTACCTGCAGAAGGAAGTCGCCAAGCGGCTCGGCCTCAAATTCGCGCCCAAGCTCATGTTCCGGCCCGACGAAAGCTTCGACGAGGCCGACCGGATCGAGAAATTGTTGCGAGACCCGAAGGTCGCGCGCGATCTGGGCGACGAGGAAGAGTAGCGCGCCGCACTCGCTTTGTTGCTAGGCTCTTCGCAAGGAAGAGGAGAGCCATGACCGATCAACGCGTCCGAACCGATAATCCCGCAAATGGCGTCGCCCGCCTCACCCTGACGCGCGCCGACAAGGCCAATGCGCAGGACAAGGCGATGCTGTACCAGCTCGACGATGCGCTGACCGCAGCGGCGCAGAATGACGATGTGCGCTGCATCGTCCTGGCGGCGGAAGGCGAGCACTTCTCCTCCGGTCACGACCTGCGCGACGACAGCTCGCTCGCAGACTTCGAACCGCGCAGCCAGTGGAGCGGCTTCGATGCATCGGGGCAGGAAGGCCAGATGGCCGCCGAGCACGAGATCTATCTCGGCCTGTGCTGGCGCTGGCGCAACCTGCCCAAGCCGGTGGTGGTGCAGGTGCAGGGCCTGTGCATGGCAGGCGGGCTGATGCTGGTCTGGCCCTTCGACATCGTGATCGCGAGCGAGGATGCGGTGTTCTCCGATCCGACGGTGGCGTTCGGCGTCAACGGGGTCGAATATTTCGCGCATGTCTGGGAGCTCGGCCACCGCAAGGCGCGCGAACTGCTCTACACCGGCGCGGACCTGAGCGCCGAGGATGCGCGGACGCTTGGCATGGTCAACCACGTCGTGCCGCGCGACGAGTTGGATAGCTTTACACTGACGATGGCCGAGCGGATCGCGAAGCGTCCGATGATCGGGCTGCGGCTGGCCAAGCTGGCCTGCAACCAGAGCCTCGATGCGCAGGGCTATGGGACGGCTATCCATGGCGTGATGGGTTGGCAGCAGGTCGGCCACGCGCAGGCGCGGCTGGTGCACGGGTTGCCGGTCGATCCGGCGGGCGCGGAGATTATCCGCTCGGATCGCAAGCGATAGGTGCTTGTCGGCTCTCGCGCTGGCTGCGATGACTGGCGCGAGAGGAGACCCGCATGACCGAAGCCCTGCGTACCCCAGACGAAGCCTTCGCCGAAGTCCCCGACTACCCCTTCGCGCCGCATTACGTCGACGACCTGCCCGGCTATGAGGGCCTGCGCGTCCACTATATCGACGAGCCAGGTGCCGAAGATGGGCCGGAGGCTGGCAAAACCTTTCTATGCCTCCATGGCCAGCCGAGCTGGTCCTTCCTCTACCGCAAGATGATCCCGGTCTTCACCGCCGCCGGGGGGAGGGCGGTCGCGCCCGACCTGCTCGGCTTCGGGAAGTCCGACAAACCTGTCGACGACGAAACCTATACCTACAATTTCCATCGCGGCATGCTGATAGCCTTCATCGAGAAGCTGGACCTCACCAGCATCACACTCGTCTGCCAGGACTGGGGCGGCATCCTCGGCCTCGGGATCGTGCCCGACATGGCCGATCGCTTCGAACGGCTGATCGTGATGAACACCGCTATTCCCATCGGCGAATCGCCGGGGCCGGGTTTCGAGGCGTGGAAGGCCTTCAATCGCAGTCAGCCCAACATGGATGTCGCGGGGCTGTTCAAGCGCGGCACACCCGACCTGACCGACGCAGAAGCGGCGGCCTACGGCGCTCCGTTCCCCGACCAGCGCTACAAGGCGGGGGTGCGTCGCTTCCCCGAGCTGGTGCCGGTTAGCCCCGAGATGCAGGGCGTCGAGGAAGGCAAGCGTGCACGCGAATTCTGGGCCAACGAATGGAGCGGCAAGAGCTTCATGGCCATCGGCATGCAGGACCCGGTGCTGGGTCCGCCCGCGATGCGCGGGCTGCAGAAGCAGATCCGTGGCTGCCCCGATCCGATGGAAGTGCCCGATGGCGGGCATTTCGTGCAGGAAAAAGGCGAAGGGATTGCGCGCGCTGCGCTGGAAAGCTTCGCCGCTTAGGCGACCGGGCGGAGCCTGGCTTTTAGCCTGATCGTCACGGTCTTGCCCACGATCAGCGAATAGGCCGTCATCCCGAAGTCGCGGCGATCGATCCGGGTCTCACCGGTGAGGGTAAGCGGCTGCCCTGGTGCGACCGTTCCGGGCGGTGTGTCGAATGCCACCTGCAGGGTCACGGGCTGCGATACTCCGCGGGCGGTCAGCGTCCCTTCCACGGTGCCGCTGCGCGCATCGCGCAGCACCATGCGCCGACCCTTGAAACGCACCGTCGGATATTTCTCGACCCAGAAGAACTTTTCGCCGCGAAGGCGCTCGCGGGTCAGGTTATCGGGCGCAGTCAGCGCGCGCGCGTTCAGCCGGACGTCGAGATCGATCCGGCGCGGGTCGTCGGGTGACAGGCGGATGGTACCTGCAAGGTCCGGAAAGCCGGCGGTTTTGCTGCCGAAGCCGAGGAAGGGCACCTTCGCGGAAACCGAGCTCGCCGCAGCATCGACGGCATAGGTAGTCCCGGCGGGCGACGCTGCACCGAGCAGTACCGCACAGAGGCTGGCGAGGAAGGCGCGACCCGTGAGCATGATGATCCTACGGGCCGCGCCTCATCGGGTTCCTCAATTCGGGGCCGCCGTCGGCAAGACGCTCGGCAGGGCATAGCCGACCGGCGCGTCCGGTCCGAGCGGGAAGCCGAGATAGAACCACAGCACGATCAGCACCGTGCCCGAAATGAGCAGCCAGATCGAATAGGGCAGCATCATCGCGGTCAGGCTGCCGAGCCCGAAATCCTTCTGCCAGCGTTGCGCGAAGACGAGGATCAGCGGGAAGTACACCATCAGCGGCGTGATGATATTGGTCGCGCTGTCGCCGACGCGATAGGCGGCGGTCGCGCCTTCCGGGCTGATCCCGAGTAGCATCAACATGGGCACGAGGATGGGCGCAAGCAGCGCCCATTTGGCGCTCGCCGAACCCACGAACAGGTTGAGCAGTGCCGCAAACAACACCATCAAACCGAGCACCAGCGGCAGCGGCAGGCCCGTCGCCTGGATCGCGTCCGCCCCGTGGACGGCGGTGATGAGGCCGAGATTGGACCAGTTGAACATCTCGACGAAATGCGCGGCGGCGAAAGCGAGGACGAGGTAATAGCCCATGTCCTTCATGCTCTCCGCCATCATGGTGACGAGATCGCGGTGGTTCTCGATCGAGCCGGTGGCGCGGCCATAGGCCCAGCCCGCCAGCAGGAAGAGCACGAAGAAGGCGGCAACCAGCGACTGGTAGAGCGGGCGCAGCTCTGTGTGGATCGAGCAATCGGGCACTGCGGCGCCGGTCTCCGTCAGACAGGCCGCCTCGTCCACCAGCGGCGTGCCCGGCGCGAACACCATAGCCGTCCACAGGCCGACCACGAACAGCGCGGCCAGCCCGGCATTGCGCAGGCCCTTGGCGGCAAGCGGACCGGTCTCCTCGCTCGGATCGGGGCTGAGGCCATCTTCGTCGGCACCGGCCTTGGCACCGCCGGTCCACGCGCCGAGGCGCGGCTCGATAATCTTGTCGGTGACGAACCAGATGATCGGCAGGAAAATCACGGTCATGGCACTGATGAAATACCAGTTGCCGGCGATATTCGCGGTCCAGGCGGGGTCGAGCGCGCTGGCGCCGACGGCTTCCTCGGTGATGCCGAAGAGCAGGGCGTCGAGCTGGCCGGGGGAGATATTGGCCGAGAAGCCGCCGGAAACGCCCGCGAAAGCGGCAGCGATGCCAGCCAGCGGATGACGCCCGGCGGCGGCAAACAGAATGCCTGCCAGCGGGATCAGCACGACGTAACCCGCATCGGCCGCGTGGTTGCCGAGCATGGCCACCAGCGCCACGGCAGGCGTCAGCAGCGCCTTGGGCGCGCCCTTGACCGCGGCCGACATGCCTGCGGCAAAGAAGCCGGAGCGTTCGGCCACACCTGCGCCCAGCATCACCACCAGCACGTATCCCAGCGGGTGGAAATGGGTGAAGGTCTCGGGCATCTCGACCCACAGCCGCTGGATGTTTTCGGCTGAAAGCAGGCTGACCGCTTCGATCACCATCGCGCCGCCGGTCGTCTCGTCGACCTCGGTCGGATGCAGCGCGGAAACACCGGTCAGCGCGCTTATCACCGAGATCACGACCAGCGCGAGGATCAGGTAGAAGAAGATGAAAACCGGATCGGGCAACCGGTTGCCGGTTTTCTCGACCCAGCCGAGAAATCCGCTTCGCGAAGCTGCTACAGCACCATCGGACATGATTGGAAGGACCCCCTGATTGAAGCAATTTGTTGTGGACTAGCATTGCCAAAGGGTCCTGTCGCCCCGGTGAATGGCTGGTTTCCGCAGGATGCAGGGGGTAGCGTCGAACACGATGGCCAAGCTCTATTTCTATTATGCGAGCATGAACGCGGGGAAGAGCTCGACCCTGTTGCAGACGGCCTTCAATTACGGCGAGCGGGGAATGAAGGTATCGCTTTGGACGGCGGCTATCGACGATCGCCCGGGGTTCGGCGCGATCAGCAGCCGGATCGGCCTTGCCAGCGACGCGCACCGGTTTCGTGAAGATACCGACATCCTCGAATTCGTGCTGCGCGAACATGCCGAGGGTCGGGTCGATTGCGTGCTGATCGACGAAGCGCAATTCCTCACCGAACGCCAGGTGTGGCAATGCGCGCAGCTGGCCGACGACGCCAATACGCCGGTCATCTGTTACGGCCTGAGGACGGACTTTCAGGGCAAGCTGTTTCCCGGCTCTGCCGCGTTGCTGGGCATTGCCGACAAGCTCGTGGAATTGAAGGCGATCTGCCACTGCGGCAGAAAGGCGACCATGAACCTGCGCGTCGATGCCGACGGCAAGCCGATCAGCGAAGGCGCGCAGACCGAGATCGGCGGAAACGATCGTTACCTTGCGCTGTGCCGCAAGCATTTCAGCCAGGCGTTGGCGGATTAGCAACGCCATCCCTATCTTCCCGTCATGACCGATACCATCATGCTGGCTGCGATCCTGATCCCGGGATTGATCATCGCCATCGTCTTCCACGAAGTCGCGCACGGCTGGACTGCGCTGATACTGGGCGATCCGACTGCGAAAGAGCAGCGGCGGCTCAGCCTCAACCCGATCCGGCATGTCGATCCGGTCGGCACGCTGCTGGTGCCGGGCTTCCTGCTGGCGGTGGGCGGGCCGGTGTTCGGCTGGGCCAAGCCGGTGCCGGTACTCAAGAACCGGCTCGACAATCCGCGTTTCGGGATGATGGCGGTGGCTGCGGCGGGGCCTGGGACGAACATCGTCCTGGCCTTGATCGCGGCAATCGCGCTCGGCCTGCTGGCACCCGCGCTGACATTGGAGGTCGCGGGCGAGCCGACCCTGATCGCGCAGGCGTTCTTCTATTTCATCCTCATCAATGTCTTCCTTGCCTTTTTCAACCTGCTGCCGATCCCGCCATTCGACGGTTCGCATATTCTCGAAGGTCTGCTGCCGCCGTCGCTGGCGAAGCACTACGATCGGCTGCGACCGATCGGCATGCTGCTGTTCTTCGGACTGATCGCGCTGACGTGGTTCGCACCGGAACTGGGCGTCATCGAAAAGACGGTCGGCCCGCCGGTCGACTGGATGATGCAGCAGTTCCTGGGTCTGGCTTCGGCTATCGCGGCTTAGCCGTCATCCGCCGATATGAGCGATGTATCGCGCCTTGGGATGGCGTTCGACAAGGCGTGCCTGCCATTCCTCGCGCTGCCGGGACGAGACGCAGGCGACGATGCAGCCACCAAAGCCGCCGCCGGTGAGACGCGCACCCGTGGAACCGAGTTCCACGGCGTCGGCCACAAGTGCGTCGATCGGCGGGGTCGACATCTCGAAATCGTCGCGCATGGAAATGTGACTGGCGTTCATCAGCGCGCCGAATACGGCCATGTCGCCGCGGTCGATCGCCTCCCGGGCGGCGATGACGCGCCGATGTTCGGTGGCGCAGTGCCGCGCCCGCCTGCGGATGGTTTCATCGATGCCGGTTGCCGCTTCGATCTCTGACGGGTCGAGTGTGCAGATAGCCTCGCGCCCGAACGCCAGCCGGGCCGCGTCGCATTCTTCCTTGCGTGCCTTGTAGCGGCCGTCGGTCAGCTTGCGGGAATAGCCGGAATGGATCACGATCATGGAATGGCTGTCGGGGAGCGTGACCAGGGAATACTCGAGCGTCGCGGTATCGAGCGCGATGGCCTCGCCAGGTCGGGCGACTGCGACCGCGACCTGGTCCATGATCCCGCACGGCACGCCGATATAATCGTTCTCCACCCGGCGGGCCGCGACCGCGAGATCGAGATCCGGGATATCGCTTTCCGCCGCCTCGCGCGCAGCTTTGAGGATGGCGACGATCAGGGCCGCCGATGACGACAGGCCCGATCCTGCGGGGATGGTCGAGCGGATCGAGAGGCTCGCGCCGCCGTGAAGCAGGCCCAGTGCGTTGGCCTCCCGCACCGCGCCGACCGCCGGGTCGGACCAATGCCCCTGAGCCGCTTCGTCGAGGCTCCGCTCGGCCGATCCGGGATAGCCCCGGGCCGAAACGCCAACGCGCCGGTCCTCGCGAGGGATCAGCGTGGCGGTCAGGCTTACCGACAGCGCCGCAGGCAGCACCATGCCGCCATTGTAGTCGGTATGCTCGCCGATCAGGTTGACCCTGCCCGGTACCGTTGCGGTGAAGGCGGTCATGTCAGACCTCGCGCAGCGCGGCAGCGGCCGCCTCAGGCATGACATCGACCGTCATCACGCCGGTGTGCTGCTCGACCGAGGCCAGATATTTGACGCGGTCCGGTGCCCGGAGCAACGGATAGAACTGCGCCGTCACATGATAACCGTCCGAGCCGCCGCGCGGTGCCGCATGGAGCGCCATCATAGTGGCAGCGGGGCGCTGGAACAGCGCGTCATATCGGCGGGTGATTTCGCCCAGCAGGGCCGCGAAACCCGATTTCTCGGTATCGGTCATGTCGTGAAGCCCTTCGCGGCGAGCTCTCGGGGCGATCCAGACTTCGAAGGGAAAGCGGGCATAGCGGGGGCACCAGGCCGCGACTCCAGCTTGCTCGGCAACGGCATAGAGGGGGAGCGCGCGCTCGATTTCGCCAGCGAGGTCGTAGCCACCGGCAAAAGCATCCACCGCCAATTGCTGGACCTGCGGCATTTTGTGAAAGCCGTAAATCTGGCCGTGGGGGTGGGGCAGCGTCACGCCCACTTCGTCACCGCGATTCTCGAACGGGAGGACATAGTCGCACCCCGCATCGAACAGCGCGCGATAGCGATCTTCCAGCGCCGCCAGCAGCAATTCGCGGCGCTCCTGCCCGATGCTCCAGAGATTGCCTTTTGATTCCGCGCTGTAAACCACCACCTCGCACGCGCCGAGCGCTTGAGCGGTCGCAACGCCTTCGAAATCGGGCGCAGGAGGCGCAGAGGGGTGCAGGCCGGCGAACTTGTTGTCGAAGATCGCGAGTTCGAAATCGGCAAACGGGATCTCGGTCGCCGCGCCGTCGGACAGGGTCGGCGCCAGCGGATCGGCGCTCGCGGCGGGCTTGAAGGTGCGGTTCTGGCGATGCGCAGCGTAGATGTTCCACTCGCGCCGCAACGGGTGGAAACGCAATTCGCCGCCAAGCGCGATGTCGTCGGTCTCTTCGGCCTGCCGCTCAAGCGTATGCGGCAAGTGCCCGTAGAGGCGTAGCATGCGGCCATCCGCTTTGATGACTTCGCGCCGGTGGACCGCGCGGCCCGAAGCGTCGCTGCCGATGGCGGACAGCGCATTGCTCACGCAGGCTCAACCTCGCGGCGGGCGAACCAGGCCGCGACGCGGTTCTGCGCTTCGGAGTCGAGATGTAGGCCGAGCTTGCTCCTCCGCCACAGGACATCTTCTGCGGTGCGAGCAAATTCGCGCTCGACGAGATAATGCAGTTCGGCTTCGAAGAGGCCCGGTGCGACTTCTTCGCCCAGTGCCTGCGTGGAAGCCGCCTCACCCAGTACTTCCGCAACGAGCGAGCCATATGCGCGGCACAGCCGGACAACGGTCGATTGCGGCAGGAACGGGTACCGATCCATCATGCGCACGACGAACGCTTCGAACCCGCCGACCGCTATTTCGCCGCCGGGAAGGGGCTTCTCGGCCGTCCACGATGCCCCTGAAATTTCAAGTTTTTCAAGCGCGTGTTCGGCGAGCTTGCGATAGGTTGTGATCTTGCCGCCGAAGATCGACAGGATCGGCGGCCCGCCGCCCTCATTGTCGAGTTCGAAAACATAGTCGCGCGTGACGGTGGAATTGTCCGCTGCCTGGTCCTCGTACAGGGGGCGCACGCCGGAATAGCTCGAGACGGCTTGCCCTGGACTGACGTCCACGCGGAGATACTCGTTCACCGCATCGCAGATGTAGCGGCTCTCCTCGTCCGAGATGGCGATCGTGTCCGGGTCGCCGGTGAACGCGACATCGGTCGTACCGACGAGCGTGAATTCACGCTCGTACGGAATCGCGAAGACGATCCGGTTATCCTTGTTCTGGAAGATATAGCAGATGTCGTGATCGAATAGCTTCGGGAAGATCAGGTGGCTGCCCTTGACCAGCCGGAGATTGGCATGGTTGCGCCCCGGTTGGGCGAGGCCGAGGACGGCATCGACCCATGGCCCGGCCGAGTTGATCACCACTTTCGCCTGGACGGTCTGCTCCTCGCCGTCGGACGATCGAACGGTCGCAGTCCACACTTCGCCGCCGCGCTCCAAGGCTGTACATTCGGTTCGCGTGCGGACATCCGCTCCGCGCTCGGCTGCACCGACCGCATTGAGAACGACCAGCCGTGAATCTTCTACCCAGCAGTCCGAATATTCGAAGCCTGAGACCAGCCTGTCTTTCAGCACATCGCCGTGCGGGGGCGCGTGCAGATCGATCGTACGGGTCGGCGGCAAAATCTTGCGCCCGCCCAGGTGGTCGTAGAGAAACAGGCCGAGCCGCAGAATCCATTTCGGTCGCAACCCTTCGTCGTGCGGCAGGACGAAGCGCAGCGGCCATACGATATGCGGTGCAATCTGCAGAAGGCGTTCGCGCTCTATGAGAGCTTCGCGAACCAGACGGAATTCGTAATGTTCGAGGTAGCGCAGGCCGCCATGGATCAGTTTGGTACTCGCCGATGACGTGTGCTGGGCGAGGTCGTCTTTCTCAACCAGCAGAACCTTTGCTCCCCGACCGGCCGCGTCCCGGGCAATTCCGGCTCCGTTGATACCACCGCCGATGATCAACAAGTCGTATGGGTTGCTCAACGCTCTTCTTTCAGGTGATAGATCAGGCAGGTGTCTGGCAGCGACTGCGGAAGTTGCAGCCCGTAGTCCATCAGCGCCGATCCCGTAAAGGTCGATATCTCGGCCGCATGGTGTTCCGGCCATTCGATAGCGAGACGATAGCGTCGGTCTCTACCCAGGCCCGCAAAATGCAATCTGGGCGGATGCGGGGCAGGGTGCTGGTCGAGTATCGCAACCTGATAAAGCGCCTCATCGCGATTGGCAGAAACGACGCCGATCGCATTGATATGGCTGGCAGTTTCCAACCGGTAATAATCGCCCGAATGGATCAGCGCGCGATGGGCCTTGTAGAGGTCGATCGCCTTCGCCAGCACCGCGCGGTCGGCGTCGTTCTCTTTCGCAAGGTCCAGTTCCATTCCCATGTGACCGAACACGGCGGTCCCGGCGCGGAAATGCATTGGAAAGCGCCGCCCGGTGATGTGACAGGTCTTCGGACCGACATGGTTGCCGAGCACTTCGAGCGGCAGGAAATAGCCGGCCCCGCGCATGATCGCGTGGCGCGCGCGGGCATCGTTGTTGTCGCTGGTCCAGACGCGGTCGGTTCGTTCGAGCATGGCATAGTCGGCGCGCGCGCCCCCGCTGGAACAGCTTTCGATCACCAGATCGGGATGCGCCTCGCGCAGCCGGTCGAGCAGCAGCTGGATCGCCTTGGCATTGCGATGCGCCGCAGGCCTGCCGTCCGCGCCGCCCGGATGCTGGATGTCGCGGTTCATGTCCCACTTGATGTAGGCGATACCGAGGTCGCTCACGAGACTGTCGATACGCTCGAACAGGTAATCGCGCACCACGGGCAGGGTCATGTCGACCGGTAATTGGTGGCGCGAGGCGATCGGTTCGACCTCATCCATCTCGAGCACCCAATCGGGATGGGCGCGGTAGAGATCGCTGTCGGGATTGACCATCTCGGGCTCGAACCACAGGCCGAATTCCATGCCGAGGCTGCGGACATGATCGGCGAGCGGTTTAAGCCCATCGGGATAGATCGCGTCCGACACGTGCCAGTCGCCGAGCCCTGCGCGGTCGTTGCGCCGCGCGCCGAACCAGCCATCGTCGAGCACGAAGCGTTCGGCACCGACCTCGGCCGCCTGCTTGGCCAGCGCAAACAGCCTCCCGGGCGTTTGGTCGAAATAGACCGCTTCCCACGTATTGTAATGCACCGGTCGGGGAAGGTCGGGCTTTAGGCGATTGGCGCGCAGCCAGCGATGCAGACCGCGGGTCGCCGCGCCGTATCCCTCATCGGAAAAGCTCGCAAGCAACGTCGGCGTGACATAGCTCATGCCCTTGGTGATGGTGATCTCGCCCGGCAGCAGCAATTCGCCAGCCTGAAGCGAGAACGTCTCGTCCGCCAGCCGGTCGAGCCGCAGGCGATGGTTGCCATTCCACGCCAGATGAAAGGCGGCGGCAACGCCATGCCCCTCACCGGTCGTATCGGTGCCGCAGTAGAAGCCGGGATAGCTGTCATGACTGGTCCGCCCGGCGCGATTCTCGCGCAGGAAGGAACCGCGGATCGGCGCAAGCTCTTCGGTCTGGAATTCCCTCGCCCACTTGCCGGTGAAGCTGGTGAGGCGCGAGAAGCGCGGGTCGAGCGGCAGGCACAGCGCGCTGCACCATTCGAGCGCGAAGTCGGTGTCGGTATTGGTCGACAGCGCGGTTGCGAAGTTGGCGACACCGCTTGCCTCGCACAGCGCGATCGAGTGCCCCACCATCAGGCCCGACGGCTCGTCGCGGGTCAGGATCGTGACCTGTCCCGGCGCACTTACTTTCACCCCTGCGACACGCGGATCGAGCGCCCAGTGTTGGCTTCGGGAATGTGCGAGGAGCCCGGGCGGCGAAGGATGGCCGGTTCCGATGCAATTGAGCAGCGAGGGCGCGATCGGCTGTTCGGGGCCTCCCGGTGCATGCTGCCTCGCGGCCAGCGCGACCAGATCTTCGGGCGACGCGCTTTGCAGGTCCGGCCCGGCGTAAACCATTCTTGCGCGCCCGCCCTTCGACGCCGCCAGAACGATCAGCGTGCCGCCTGCGCGCAAGGTCACGAACTCACTGGTGATTTCGACGGTCATATGGCCCTTGCACATCAATCGAGGCCAAGGCCCTATCGGATTTGCACCGCTCCGGCTATCGCGGCGTCGAGGGGAGAATGGGGCGCATGGACAATCTGATCCAGGTCACGGTGTTTGTCGGCCTCATGGCCCTGCTGGCGGCGATGACATGGCGCAAGGTCGCTGCTGCACGCGCGGCAAGCCATGCCTCCGCGGACCGCGAAATCTTCCTCGCGGGCGGGGGTCTGAGCTGGTTCTTCGTTGCCGGGGCGATAACGCTGACCAATCTCTCGACCGACCAGCTGGTGGGCATGAACGGCAACCAGATGCTGCTGTTGGCATGGTGGGAACTGGCCGGGTTCGTCGGACTGCTGCTCCTCGCCTTCGTTTTCGTGCCGATCTACTACCGCAACAATTGCACCACCATCACGCAGTTGCTCGAGCAGCGCTACGAGGGCGGGAGCATCCGCACGGTCATTTCGGGCCTGTTCCTGCTCGGCAACTTCGCGATCTACCTGCCGGCGGTGATCTATTCCGGGGCGCTCTTCATGCAGACGCTGTTCGGAGTCGAAGCCTCTATCGTCACGGTCGCGGCGGTGTTCGCGGTGGTTGGTGCGGCCTACGCCATCCTGGGCGGCCTGCGCGCGGTGGCGGTGCTCGATACCTATGCCGGCGTCGGCATCCTGTTGCTGGCGCTGGTGGTGGTGTTCCTGGCCATGCAGGCGGTCGGTTGGGACATTACCACCGGCGTGCCGGAAGAGCGCCTCACGATGATCGGCTCCCTCGACAGCCCGATCCCCTTCCACACGCTGTTCACCGGCATGCTGTTCATCCAGATCTTCTACTGGTCGACCAATCAGAACATCACGCAGAAAGCGCTCGCCGCGCCCAATGTGAAGGAAGCGCAGAAGGGCGTCGTGGCAGCGGCGATCATCCGCGTGCTGATCGTGCCGCCCATCGTCGTCATTCCCGGCATCGTGGCCTTCAAGCTGTTCGGCGATGTCGATGACCGCGCCTATGCCATGGTGGTCGGCGAAGTCTTGCCGAGCTGGACCAGCGGCATGTTCGCGGCGATGATCGCGGCGGCGGTGCTGACGACCTATTCGGCGGTGATGAACGCGACGATCACGCTGTGGTCGGTCGACTTCCACCGCCGCTTCATCAATCCTGATGTCGACGTCAGGCGCCTCAATCGGTTGGTCGGGGTGCTGGCCATGCTGGTATCGATTGCGCTGGTGCCGATCTATGCGGGTGCTGAGAGCATCATCAACCTGTTGCAGGAATTGAACGGATTGCTGTCGATGCCGATCCTCTCGGCTTTCATCGCCGCGCTGTTGTTCCGCAACATGGATGCCCGCGCAGCCGTGGCCGGGCTGGTCTGGGGCTTTTCGATCTACGCCTTCCACACCTTCTACCTTTACGTGCCCGAAAACTTCGGCGGGGTAAGCTGGTATGCGACAATCGGCCTTCCGTGGGTGCACTATATCGACGTGATGGTATTCGTATTGTTCAGCTCTGTCGCCGTGGCCTTGCTGACCAACTTCATCGTCTTTGGAAACCGCGCGCGGCTTGTATTCTTTGCCGGCGATCCCCAGCCTGAGAAGGCATGAGCGACCTCAAACCCGCCCCCCACGGCTGGATCATCCTCGACAAACCGCGCGGGCTCGGCTCGACGCAGGCGGTGGGGGCGGTGAAGCGAAACTTGCGCGAGGGCGGTTACGCCAAGACCAAGGTGGGGCACGGCGGGACGCTCGATCCCGAAGCCGAAGGGGTGCTGCCGATTGCTTTGGGGGAGGCCACCAAGCTCGCCGGGCGGATGCTCGATGCGTCGAAGATCTACGAATTCACCGTCCAGTTCGGCGAGGAGACCGACACGCTCGATGCCGAGGGCGAAATCACCGCTCGCTCGGATCGCCGACCGCCGATGGCGGCAATCGCAGCGGTGCTGGAGCATTTCACCGGCGAAATCGAGCAAGTCCCGCCCAAATATTCCGCGCTGATGGTCGATGGCAAGCGCGCCTACGACCGGGCGCGGGCTGGCGAAGAGGTGGAACTGAAGACGCGGCGTGTAACCATCTACGATATTTCTTTATCCCGTCATCCCCGCGAAGGCGGGGATCCAGCTAACCTTGGTGACCACGACGAAAGTCAGCTGGACCCCCGCCTTCGCGGGGGTGACGGCGTGGGGTTTTTGGCGGATGCGGACTTAACTTCCACCTTCCAGACCACCAGCGGCCGCCCCGATCCCTACGACCCCGGCGCACCGCTGGAACTGGCCGATGCCATCACGCTGACGGCACATGTCTCGAAGGGCACCTATATCCGCAGTCTGGCACGGGATATCGCGCGGGCCCTTGGAACCGTCGGCCACGTTACCTATCTACGTCGCATCAAGGCGGGGCCCTTCGCTGAATTCCAGGCGATTTCGCTGGACAAACTCAACGAGATCGGTAAGGGCGCGCCACTTCAAGACCTCCTCCTGCCGCTCGAGGCGGGGCTGGACGACATCCCGGCTCTGACACTCGATTCTGACAGCGCGCAGGCGGTCCGCCAGGGCCGGGTCCTGTCAGAGCTGCCCCAGACCGACGGGCTTTACCTTGCGAAGCTGGACGATGTGCCGGTCGCGCTGGTGGAACTCAGCGGTGGTACGGCCAGGGTCGTGCGGGGTTTCAACCTTCCCGATGTCGCTGAGTAAGAGAGAACATACATGTCGGTAGACGCCGAAACGAAAACCAAGATCATCAAGGACAACGCCCGCGACAAGAACGACACGGGCAGCCCGGAAGTCCAGGTCGCGATCCTGACAACGCGGATCAAGAACCTGACCGAGCACTTCAAGGATCACCACAAGGACAATCACTCGCGTCGTGGTCTGCTCCAGATGGTCAACAAGCGTCGCAGCCTGCTCGCCTATCTCAAGAAGAAAGACGTCGAGCGCTACAACGCCCTGATCCAGAAGCTGGGTCTTCGTAAATAAGAGTTTTGGAAGGGCGGCTCCATCGTGGGCCGCCTTTTCGTATATGGAGCCTGCGGCATCCGGTCGCCGGCCCAAGGGGCACACAAAAGCCCCATACCGCACCGGGGCGGCTACCCCGGAACAGTAGGCCCCGCATCGCAATAAGGCCGTGCGGGTCATTTTAGGAAAACACATGTTCGACAAGAAAACCGTATCGATTGAATGGGGCGGAAAAACCCTCACTCTCGAAACCGGCCAGATTGCCCGTCAGGCTGACGGTGCCGTGCTGGCCACCTATGGCGAAACCGTGGTGCTGTGCGCCGTGACCGCCGCCCGGAGCGTCAAGGAAGGGCAGGACTTCTTCCCGCTGACCGTCCACTACCAGGAAAAATTCTCCGCTGCTGGCCGTATCCCCGGCGGCTTCTTCAAGCGCGAAGGCCGCGCGACGG